>DJQK01000094.1 GCA_002437575.1 Clostridiales bacterium UBA6388
GAGAAAAAGCGGACGGCACGCTGATACAGCTGGAATTTGTCTCGTACTCGGACAAAGGAGTCCCAAGCTTCCGCTACGCGATCCTGCCGCTGGCATGATGCCCGCGTAATTTGCATTCTGATATCAAGATACCCGGAAGCACTGCTTCCGGGTATCTGTTCTTTTATTCTTCCGGGCTGAACTGGTCTTTGCCGACGCCGCAGAGCGGGCAGACCCAATCTTCGGGGACTTCCTCCCAAGGCGTGCCGGGGGCTACGCCGTTATCGGGATCACCGACTGCGGGGTCATAGACATAGCCGCAGACATCACACACATATTTCATGGCAATATCGCTCCTTATTCCGAGAAAGTGTACCGTACAATGACGCCATGACCATCTCCGGTCGTAATAACGGGTTCACCGTCCAGATTTTTTCCGGTGTCCAGAATCGGCCAGTTGCTGTGCGATTTCACAAAAGCCTCGGGGCTTTCTGCCTGGACATCCACGAATTCTTCCTGCCGGTGTGCTTCTCCGCCGCAGGGATTGATCGTTTCGATCAGAACCTCATAATCATGCATGAGACTTGCACCGCCTTTCGTTTGAATGATTATGTTGCGGCCACTGCTTACTTTCCAAAGTAGCGGTCAAGAAGGCCCTTGAGTGCGCGGTTGTGTCTTGCTTCGTCTCTTGCCATTTCGTGGACCGTATCATGGATCGCGTCAAGATTGTTGCGTTTGGCAAACAGCGCGAAATCAAACTTGCCCTGGGTAGCGCCGAATTCGCAGTCGACACGCCACTTGAGGTTGTCCTTCGTGGTGGCCTTCATGTTGGGTTCGAGATCTTCGCCGAGCATCTCGGCGAACTTGGCGGCGTGCTCCGCCTCTTCGTAAGCGGCCTTTTCCCAGTACAGGCCGATCTCAGGATAGCCCTCGCGGTGGGCGATACGAGCCATGCACAGATACATGCCGACCTCGGAGCATTCGCCATTGAAGTTGGCCTTCAGCTGGTCGAAGACGTACTGCTTGTCAGCATCAGAAAGATTGGGATTGTTCTTAACAGTCTTGGCATAGAGGCTGTACTCATGCTCGGCAGCCAGTGCAAGCTCGCCCTTGACTTCCTCGAACATGTTGCTCTTGGCATGACAGACGGGGCATTCTGCCGGAGCAGCGTCGCCTTCGTAGATGTAGCCACAGACTTTGCAGACAAATTTCTTCATGATGATTTCCTCCGTAATTTTTGTTTTGTATTTGGGTTGGTGGATGGTGATTACTGTGTGTCTTTTTTTCTGCAGGCCGCGCAGACGCCGCTGACGGCGATGCGGCAGGTTTCGACGCTTGCGCCGGTCTGCTGCTCGACTGCCTGCAGAGGATCCGCGGGAAGCTCGAGCCAGTTGATGTCGCTGACAGCGCCGCAGACCCGGCAGATGAAGTGCGCGTGCGGGTCGGTGCGGAAGTCGAACCGCTCAAGCCCATTGTACACGCCGACGGAGTCAATGATCCCTTCGGCCTTGAACATGGCGAGATTGCGGTAGACCGTGGCGAGCGAGAGATCGGGGATCGTGGGCTTCAGCTGGTTGTAGACCCATTCCGCCGTCGGATGGCTGGTCGTGCAGCGCAGACACTCGAGGATCGCGTCCCGTTTGCGGCTGTGCTTTCGGACAATGGACATGACAGGTCTCCTTGCTGAATCAATATTGATAATAATTATCATTACGGTTATAGTATATCCACGGGACCTGCATTTGTCAAGAGGGTTTCAGAAAAAATTTTCGCATAAGGAACCGATGAAATCGTCGGTTCCTTACGTCGCTTCTCCGCGGATCAGCGTCACGAGCGCGTTTGCGAGGATGCGGGCGGAGCGGAGCGCCTCGGCCAGCGTATTGCCGCTGGCGCCGACCTCGACGAGCAGGGAGCCCGGCGTCTCATGCTGGTTGAACCGCTCCGTGCGCAGGTCCAGATCCCGGCAGAGCCCGGGCGCGCTGCGGTTCAGAAGCGCCTGCAGCTTCAGGGCGTTGGCCAGATTCTCCTGCCAGTCCGGGTGGGGGAGCCCGCCCTCGTCCGTGCCGACGACGAGCATGAGCTCGGCGCAGGCCTCGCCGTCCGGGTAGGCGGTCAGGGCAACGGGGGCGCCGTCGGCGTCCTCCGCCGCGTCGCGGTGCAGGTCGAGCACCATCTGGATGGTGGGGTAGGCGGCGAGATAGCGCTCGATGGTCTGGCGCATGCGCTCATAAGAGCCGTTGTAGTTCGGGTAGTCGTTCGGCTCGGTGTCGTGCAGGACTTCGATGCCCGCGCCCTGCAGGAGCTGCGCGATCTCGTCACCGATGCGGATGACGGAATAGCGGCTGTCCTGTGTGCGCAGCTCGTCCGACTCCGGGTATTCAAATCCGGCCTCCATGGTATAGGCCTCGCTCGAATGCGTATGGACGATCAGGACGGTTGGCCCGTCCTGCTGAAAATCGAGGCTGCTCGGCTGCAGGAGCAGCGCCTGCTTGTCCGGCGTGTAGCTGCAGGCCCCGGCGATCTGAATTTTGTCCGCCTCGTCGGCAGAGAAGACCGGCGGGGTATAAGTGGGTTCTGGTTCCGGCACGGGTTCCGGCTCCGCTTCCGGCTGCGGTTCCGGCTGCGGTTCCGGTTCCGGCGGGGCCGGTTCGGGTGCGGCGAGGATCTCGAGCGTCAGGATGTCCGGCTCGGGCGCCTGCGCCTGCGCCTGCGGCGCAAGGCCGAAGACCTCGTCGACGGCGGCCGCCGCGCCCGTCGCCAGCAGCAGCCGGACGATCACGGCGAACGCCACCAGACTCATGCAGAACCGGTTTTCGATGCTGCTGTTTTTCATATGCTTCGCCTCCATCCAGAGTATATGCGCGGGAAGCGGCGGGCAGAACCGGAGAATTTGGCAAGAAAATCGCAGTTTCCGGCGACTTTCCCATTGAATTTCCCCATCGGTTCGATTATAATACAAAATAAGTATGAACAAGCGGGAGGAACAGGGCGTGGCACAGGTTTTGGCAGTCATCTCCGGCAAGGGCGGCACGGGCAAGACCTCGCTCTGCGCCGGGATCGCATCGTGCCTGGCCATGGACGGCCTGCGCGTGCTGTGCATCGACCTGGACGTCGGCCTGCGGAATCTCGACATTGCACTCGGGATGCAGGATGTGGCGGTTTTACCGTTTACGGCGCTCATGCGCGGGGAATACTCCCTGCAGCAGGCGACGCAGCACCCGACGCTCGCAAACCTCTTCCTGCTGACCGCCCCCGTGACCGAGGATCCCGAGACGATCGACGCGGACGCGTTCGGCCGTCTGCTGGACGCGGCGCGGGACGCCTTTGACTGGATCCTGCTGGACGCGCCGGCGGGCGTGGGCGCGCTGTTCCGGATGGCCACCCGCTATGCGGACGAGGCTGCGGTCGTGGCGCTGGCCGACCCTGCTTCGCAGCGGGACGCCGCCCGCGCGGCGGAGCTTCTGCTGCAGGAGCGTGAGATCCCGGCGCGTCTCATCGTCAACCGGGCCATCCCGCGGCTGTTTGCCCGGATGCATGCGACGGTCGACGACGTCATGGACGGCGTGGGGCTGCCGCTGCTCGGCGTCGTGCCGGACGATACGGCGGTGACGCTCGCCGCGGCGGAGGGAAAGCCGCTGGTCCAGTACACCTACCACGGTGCGGCATTGGCCTGCCACCATATCGCCGGGCGGCTGTGCGGCCGGCGCGTGCCGCTGATGAAAATCACAAACCGGTGACCCCGGAAAAGCAGAATTTTGAAAGCGTACATAAAGGAGCTGAGCGTATGAACATCACCCTTATGGCACACGACAAAAAGAAAGAGCTGATGGTGCAGTTCTGCACCGCGTATAAAAGCATCCTGTCCAAGCATTCGCTGTCCGCCACGGCGGCGACCGGCCGTCTGGTATCGGAGGCAACGGGCCTGCCGGTCACACTGTTTCTGTCCAAGAGCCAGGGCGGCCACCAGCAGATCGACGCGCGGATCGCCTATAACGAGATCGACCTTGTCATCATGTTCTCCGACCCGAACGATACCGATCCCCTAGAGGATCAGCGCATCATGCGCACGCTCCGCCTGTGCGATACGTACAACGTCCCCTGCGCGACCAATCTGGCCTCGGCAGAAATGCTGATCCTCGGGCTGCAGCGCGGCGATCTGGATTGGCGTATGATGATGAAAAACAAAAAATCGATCCGATGACCCGCAATGACGCGGAAGCAGTACCGGGCCCTCGCCTGCGCAGAGAGAAAGCCGCTTTGCTGAAAGGCTTTTGCAGCGAACCCGGGAAGGACGTCCGCCGAGCGTGCGTATAAGGCGCGAATGCGCCGAAATCGCCGGTCCGCGCAGCCCGGAGCCTGCGCAAAAGAGGGGGGATTCTGAAAATTCCCCGAATTTGGGTGGCACCACGAAGCAAGCATGCTCTCGTCCCAAACCTGGGGACGGGAGTATCTTTTTTCCCCGCGGCGTTTTGAGAAATTGCCTAAAGGCTGATAGATTGTACAGATTTGCAACTGCCATTCAGCATTTTCTTTTGCTTCTCCAAAAGAAAACGCTGGCAAAAGAAAAAGAGCC
>DJQK01000021.1:0-153 GCA_002437575.1 Clostridiales bacterium UBA6388
TTCGCCGTTTTCACTTGCTTTGCTTTTTACATTCGATTTTTGCCGCTCTTTCCGAACGTCGTTCCTGCCCGGGATTCTCACCCCGGCGTTTCGCTCTCCTTGGTGCGCTGGATGCGGCACTTCGCCAGAGAACATATCCCGTTCGGACGGTCA
>DJQK01000021.1:285-23487 GCA_002437575.1 Clostridiales bacterium UBA6388
CACGCTTATGGATAGGGATAGGCCGGATAAGAAATGAGGGGAGGATACCATGCGGGTAAAACTTGATACGTCGGAGCGAATTAAGGATCTGCGGGTAGAAAAGCGTTTGACGCTGGAACAGCTTGCTGAACTGACAGGACTTTCCAGTTCTGCCATCGGCAAATATGAGAGCGGCGAATACAAGGACATCAGCGCATTTGCTATCGCAAAGCTGGCAGACAAACTGGGCGTGTCCACAGACTACTTGCTCTGCCGAACAGAAAACAAAAATCACCCAAATACAGAGCTGGACGCTCTGCATTTGGGTGACAATGCAATCGAAGTGTTGAGAACGGGCAAGTTCAATCACCGGCTGCTGTCGGAGCTGATCTGCCATAAGGATTTCCAACGGTTTATGCTGGACGCTGAGATTTACGTTGACCGGATCGCGGATATGCGGGTCAACGACATGAACGCCGTGTTGGAGGCAGTCCGACAGATGGCATTGATGAAGAACGGCGGCGATGAAAACGACCTGCACCTGCGGACATTGGAAGTCGTGCAAATCAGGGAAGACGAGTATTTCGGAAGCCTGATTGCGGACGATCTGAAAGGTATCCTCCGTGACATTCGGAATGAACATCGTCTCGACACTATGACTGCGGACGAAACATCCCTTGCAGCAACCGTACAGGAACAGCTACAAGAAGCGATGAACTTTGAGGGCAGCTCTGAGGAAAAGAAAATCCGCGCATACCTTGCGACCATCGGCCTTGACTATGACGCCCTCACAAAAGGAGAATTTGTTTCGCTGATTGGGATTCTAAAAAAGTCCAAGTATATGAAAAATCCGATCAGTCAGCGCGGAAAGGCAAAAGCGCAGTTACCGCACGGAAAAGGTAAGAGAAAGCACAAATAAGCAAAAGCCGCTATATCCAGTGAAAAAACCTGAATATAGCGGCATTTTGTTGTCCAACCCTGCCTGACAGATGCTCATTTCGTAATTTCGGTCTAAACCTGTTTTACGAACGCCTGTCTATCCTGCGGGACGTTTTTTGGGGGTTTACTTTTCCAGCTTTGTCCAGTCGACGTTGTCGATCAGCTTGATCCACATTTCGTCGCCGGCGGTCTCATAGGCGCTTCTCTGGTAGGTGTGCGAGTTGGTCGCTTCCTGGATGGCGATGTAGTACCATTCGCCGGGCTCGTTGTCCGGGAAGGTCAGCATGACGCTGCGCGGAAGCAGTCTCGATTCCTTGGCCGGGACGCGGTCGAGCACGCGGTTGATCATCGTGACGGTCTCGGCTCTCGTGATCTTCTTGTCGGGGCCGAACGTGCCGTCGGGGTAGCCCTCGATCCAGCCGTTGCCGGCGGCGAGCTCGACGTAGGTCTTCGCCCAGTGGCCGGAAAGGTCGGTAAACGACTTCGTTGCGCCGCCGAGTCTTGCGAAGTTGGCGATGATCTTGGCCATTTCGCCTCTGGTGATGGGCTGGTCGGGACGGAAGGTGCCGTCGGCGTAGCCCGTGACGATACCGGCGTTGGAGAGCGTGGAGATGGCGTTATTGAACCAGTCGGAACGCGAAACGTCGGTGTAGTCGTTGGTCTTGGTGAAGTAGTAGTCGCGGCTTTCCTCGGTCAGCAGACGGAAGAAGATCGTGCAGGCCTCGGCTCTGGTGATCTCGCCCTCGGGCCGGACCTTGCCGTCGGGATAGCCCATGATGTAGGCCACATGATCGTCGCGGTTGAGCTGCGGAGAGACCTTCGTGGGGGTCACGTCCTTGTCGTCGGTCGGCTTCTTAACATACTCGTTCACAAACGTTGCAGCAGAATCCATGGTGTACTTCGCATCCGGCTGTGCGAGTGCGACCACCCGAATCGTCGTATACTGCGGCTCACGGAGAGACAGTGCCGACGCGTCGCCGGAATTCAGAACCAAGTAAGCCTTCACCCAGCTGCTCGCATAAGACATGTGCTCGGTGCTGCCTGCAACTTCATGGATCATGATGTACGGCAGTTCGTAGTTATCGCCTTCCTGCTTATCGCCATGATACCAATCGTCATCCTTCGGGAGATTCTCGAAGTCCTCCTCGCTCAGGGTGAACTCGCCGATCTTGCATTCCGTAGCGGTCTCGCCCTTAAAGACCTTGCCGACCGGGATCTTGAGCGTCGTTACGACTTTGTTTCCAGCGGCGTTGGTGTAGGAAATTTCAAACTCGAAGGTCTCGCCATCGAAGTCGCTGCGATTATTGACGAGCTTCTTCACAACAGGAACGCTCACAATGTAAAGGTCCAGCTCGCCCGGAGTCACAATGATCTCATCTTCATCTCTCGGACCGTCGCCTCCTTCTTCCGCAACGACGGTGTTCTTGATCTCGTTGCCGGAGTCGCCTTCTACGACCTTATAGGTTGCAGTAATGGTCACGGTCGCGTCGGCATCTAGATCATGAATCTTGAAGCTATAGACATTGCCGGAATCCGTGACATCATATTCGCAGCCGGTGAAGTCCAGCTTGCCGGAGCCTTCGAACGTGTCGGTTACAGTAATACCATGAAGATTCAGCGTGCCTGTGTTGCGAACCGTGATCGTGTAGGTCAGCGTATCGCCGACTTCAATGCCAGTCGTCTTATCAACGTCCTTATGAACGTTCAGCCCTGCGGTTGCCTTGTAGTACAGCTTAAAGACGTTGCCGCTTGCCGCGATGGAGTTGATCGTAACTACGTTTGCCGCGTTGTCTTTGTCAAAGACATAACCCTTGAAGGTCTTCATAGCGGAGATTGTCTTCGGCTGGCCGATCGTTGCAATATTCGCTGCTGCATCATCGACTTCGTCCGGGGTTGTTCCGTAGGTGCCGTCAGCCTTCATCTTGTAGTATTCGATGGTGTAAGCTGCTTCCGCGGGCGCATCCGCGGTGAAAGTCCACGTGCCGGTAAAGGTCACGCCGCCAGCGGTCATTGTTGCACCGTCCTTATCCCAAGTCAGCGTCCAAGTGCCATGATTTGTGGCATCCGTGTAGGTGCTGCTGGTCGGGTTCTTTCTTGTGACCGTCGCGTTCACATAGTATGTTTCCGAATCGCTGACTGCGTAAGTACCCTCGGTCGTCTTGATCGCATCGGGCAGAGTCGGGCTCCCTTCAGCCGCAACATAGGTGTATGTGACGCCATACTTGGCTGCTTCGGTGAAAGTCCACGTGCCGGTCAGCTTGACATCGCCGGTGATCGAAATCGTCTCACCGACAGCGGTCTCGCCTTTTTTCCAGCCGCTGAATGTCCACTTGCCATCCTGACCGCCCTTTTGGCCGTCGACAGAAGAAGTGACTCCAATAACCTGAGCCGTCTGGCCTTCAATGTAGCCCTTTCTATCCACCGGCTCGTTAACGCCAGTCGGCGCGTTGCCTGTGAACTCATACGTCACCTTATAGCCTGTGACAGGCGCTTCGGGAGAGTCGGTCAGCTCGAGCTTCTGGCTGCCATTGTTGCCGTAGCTCAGGCCTGCCTCGCTTCCTTCGGCAATGCTGTTGGTGTCATAGTAGTGTTCGCCCTGCTGCCAGCCGGTGTAGGTCGTGTCGGGCTTGATGGGGATGGTCACGACCAGCTTATAGCCGGAGTACGTAGTCTTGTCGCCTTCTGTCTTGGTCGTAACGGCATTTGCGCCATAGTCAAAGCCGGTGACTTCGAGCTTCTTGCCGTTCATTTCGACCTGCACCTTGCCTTCGCCCTCGCCAATGGGAAGGTTCTCGGCAGTGCCCCAAGTGTAGGCGCCGTTTTCCATGCCGGTGACCGGATACTTCGCCACGGTGATGCCGCTGTACTCTGCATTTTCGGGCGCATTAAAGTCGAACGCGCCGCTCAGCGTGTCGCTCAGGACGGAAGCCGCGTCGACCTTCGCCGTGAGGGAGCTGACCTGCTGGCTGATCGCCTGGAAAACAGCGTTCAGTTCGCTTGCGTTCGATGCAGCAAGATAGTAGTTGCTGTTCTCCGCGCCTGTGCCGAAGTTCCAGTTCCAAGATTCTTCCCAACCGCTCTCACTCTTTGTATACGCCGCGCTCGGATAGTTGGAGGACACCGCGTGCATGTACTTGTTGGTCTTGTCGGCAGTGCTCACATCCGTATCAGGATTCGCCCCCTTGAACACGCCAACGGTGAAAACGCTCGTGCCGCCGTCTTTCAGCGCCTTTGCCGCGCTGATCGCATTGCTGGCAACCTTGTCATCAAAACTATTCTCATGGTTCGGTTCGCCATCGGTGAACAGAATGACAACAGACTTTGACAGCTTTGTCGAAGGATCGTCCGTCTTGCGTTTGTCCAAGACACTGGCCGCCAACTGCATACCATAGTCAGCCGAAGTCGCGCCAGCGGCGGTCAATTCATTTACAGCGTTTTTCAGGTCCTCGCTTCCGGTGTTTACATCCGTCAGGCCTTTGACGATCTGGGAGTAGTTGTATCCGTCCGTATCCTTGTCGTCGCCGATCGCCTCGTTGAGGTCACTGGCAAACTTCACGATGCTGATCTTATTGGCGATCGTTTTGCCCTTGCTGTCTTTCTGTGCAGCCACGCTGTCAATGAAATCACCGACAGCCGTTTTCAGCGCATCGATCCGGTGCTGGTGCTTGATCTGTTCCGCCTTAACCTGTTTGTATAGAATCGTATTGTCATTCACGCGCGAATGGCTTATAAACCCATTCTCATACCATCCCGGCTGGTGTGTCCAGAGCATATGTTGACCATTACACCATTCCACTTCGGAATAGCTGCCATCTGTATTTGCTTTATATAACGGAGCGTCTTTCTCCGTCAAATTCTTTGCAAAACCCTTCTTTTCGTAGGTATATTGAGGCCGGTCGTTGCAATAGTCGCTATTGTTGCTCCAGTACCATCCATAGTCGGAATAATAGTCGTATGTAGCGTCGCAGTTGATACAGTCTCTCATCGAGCCGGAGACGTCGAGCACGAGGACGATGTCCAGCGGGTCATACGTGGTCTCGGTGCTCACTGTATTCGTCGCAAATGCCTCGAGCGTGAGCGTTTTTTCATCCTCTGAGATCGACTTATTCACGTGAACCGATCCGTCCGTGGACGCAGCAGAAACGGTCTTCGTCGGTTCCGCCGCCGCTGCGTAAGTAGTCAGAGGGTTATCATCTGCCAGCGCATGCGCTGGCAGAACGCTTATGATCATAAGCGTCGCGAGCACGAGGCTTAAAATCCGTTTTTTCATTTTCTACTTTCCTTTCCTGATATCCATAGTTTTTCCGTCCTGTTCGGATCTGTGCTGATCTTAGTATAGCAGAGTTTCTGGAAAATGCAAGGTCTAAACTTATGTTGTGTCAAAAAACCGGCCTCCCGGAATCATCCGAAAGGCCGGTGCGGTATCTTACTTTCTGCTCTTGCTGTCGACTTCTTCTTTGAGTCTTGCCGAGAAGTCGGAAAGCGTCATTGCGCCCAGATCGCCGTCTGCGCGGTGGCGCGGGGAAACGGTGCCGTTTTCGATATCGCGGTCGCCCACGATGAGCATATACGGAACCTTTTCCAGCTGCGCGTCGCGGATCTTCTTGCCGATCTTTTCGCTTCTGGTGTCGATCTCGACGCGGAAGCCCTGCGCCTTGAGCTCCTTTTCACACTTCTCGCAGTACTCGATGGCTCTGTCGGTGACCGGCAGGAGCTTTGCCTGCACAGGGGCCAGCCACGCCGGGAACGCGCCCATCGTCTCTTCGATGAGATACGCCATGAACCGGTCGAGAGAGCCGAGGATCGCGCGGTGCAGCACGACCGGCGTCTTTTCCTCGCCGTTTGCGTCGACATACGTCAGATGGAACTTGGCCGGCAGGCAGAAGTCCAGCTGGCAGGTCGAAAGCGTATACTCCGCGCCGATGACCGGACGGACGTTGACGTCGAGCTTCGGGCCGTAGAACGCGGCCTCGCCGATCTCCTCGGTGTATTCGATGCCGATCTCGTTGAGCACCTCGCGCAGCGCGTTTTCCGCGGTGTTCCACATCACATCGTCGTCGTGGTACTTTTCCTTGTCCGCCGGGTCGCGCAGGGACAAAACGCAGCGGTAGTCGGTGATGCCGAAATCCTTGTAGGTCTCAAAGATCAGGTCGCAGACCTTGGAAAATTCGTCCTTGATCTGCTCGGGCGTGACGAACAGGTGCGCGTCGTTCTGGCAGAAGTGGCGGCCGCGCTCGATGCCCTTCAGAGCGCCGGAGGCCTCGTACCGGAAATCGTGCGCGATCTCGCCGATGCGGACGGGGAGGCTGCGGTAAGAGTGCGGCTGACGCGCATAGATGCGCATATGGTGCGGGCAGTTCATCGGGCGAAGGACGTAAGTTTCCTCGTCGACCTGCATCGCGGGGAACATATTCTGCTTGTAGTGCTCCCAATGGCCGGAGGTCTTGTAGAGGTCCACGGTGCCGATGCAGGGCGTGAGCACGTGCTGATAGCCGAGCTCGAGTTCCTTGTCGCGGATATAGTTCTCGAGAATTCTCCAGATCGTGTAGCCCTTCGGCAGGAACATCGGAAGGCCGCGGCCGACCAGCTCGTCGGTCATGAACAGGCCCAGATCCTTGCCGATCTTGCGGTGGTCGCGCAGCTTGGCCTCTTCGAGCTTTTTGAGGTATTCGTCGAGTTCTTCCTTCTTCGGGAACGCGACGGCGTAGATCCTCTGGAGCATCTTGCGCTTGGAGTCGCCGCGCCAGTATGCGCCGCAGCACTGGATAAGCTTGATGCCGTTGCCCTTGATGCGGCCGGTGGAGTCCAGGTGCGGGCCGGCGCAGAGGTCTGTGAACTCGCCCTGGGTGTAGAACGAAATGTGCGCGTCGGCAGGAAGGTCGCGGATGAGCTCGACCTTGTACGGCTCGTCCTTTTCTTCCATGTATTTGATGGCTTCCTCGCGCGGCAGCTCAAAGCGCTCAAGCTTCAGCTTTTCCTTGCAGATCTTGCGCATTTCGGCCTCGATGGCGTCGAGGTCTTCCTGCGTGAAGTTGAACGGCGCGTCGAAATCATAATAGAAGCCGTTGTCGATCGACGGGCCGATCGCAAGCTTGACCTCGGGCCACAGGCGCTTGACGGCCTGCGCCATCACGTGGGAACACGTGTGCCAGTAGGTTTTGCGGTACTGCTCGTTTTCAAAGGAAAATTCGTTGTTTTCTGCCATGATGGTTACTCCTTCCGATTGTTTCGGGGTAAAGAAAAACGCTCCACCCCCGATCTTGTTCAGGGGTGAAGCGGCAAACGCTCCACGGTTCCACCCTGCTTACGGACTTCGTGTCCGTCGCTCGTGATCTCTGTAACGGGAGAACCCGGCGGCGCATTTCCGCGCCGCGGCTCAGAAGCGGTATCCGGGCGGGCCATGCCGAAGCTCTTGCACCATGTGAGCCTCTCTCTGCTGCATTGCCGCTGCCGGGACGTGTCTTCGTCGCTGCCTTTTGATGGACTTTACAATAGCACGTTTCCCGGGTTCTGTCAATGCCATTCCGTAAATAAAAATGGACAGGATTTTCCCGCAGAGCCGGTCGTTTTCCGGCGGCGCGGCGGGATTCCGCCTGTTTTTCTTGACGTTTTCAAAAAATGCGCTATAATAGCGCACATAACATTCTGTAACCGGGATGTTATGAATTTGTAAACAGAGACGCTGTGCGCGCGCAAGACCCGAAAGGAGGCTCTCTGAGATGAAGCTGAAATTACAGGCCCGCCGCCTCTGCCTGGCGCTGGCCGCGGCGGCGGTGCTGGCGGGCGGGTGGCTCGCCACCCAGGCCGCGCCGAAGCCGCAGGCCGCGGACACCCCGGCCGTGCAGACCGCGGCATCGGCCGCCGCGCCGGTCCGGACGATCGGCTATACCCTCGTCCCCCTGCCGCAGACGGACGAAAAAGAAGCCGAAGCCCCGGCCGACGATCCCGCCCCGGAGGAAGCGCCGGAAGAAGCGCCTGCGCCGGAAGAAGCCGCGGCCCCGGAGGATGCTGCGGCCGCGGATCCCAACGCCGTCCCGGACGATCTGGAGCTGCTCGACACATTCCTCGCCACGGCCTATTGCCAGACCGGCACCACGTCGACCGGCACCTACACGACCGTTGGCCGCACGCTGGCCGTCAACCCCGGCGTCATCCCCTATGGCACGCATGTGTGGCTGTATCTGGAGGACGGGACGCTCGTCGGCGACTATTACGCCGAGGACACCGGCGGCAACATGCTCGAGCACCCGTACGTCATCGACATCTACATGGGCACAGATTACGACACCTGCATCGAGTGGGGCGTGAAGCGCGTGCGCGTGTATGTGGAGAAGGACGCAGGATCCTGATTGAAAATCCGCCTTTCGTCTGGTATCATAAAAGCGTCAGTTGACAAGGACAGACACGCTTGCGGGCCGGACTGGACCGCCGTCTGCCGCGTTATCGTCCTTGACATGCGATGGCATGCCTGCGTCCTCTGCCTTGCAGACGACGCCCCAGACCGGCCGGCAAGTCCTTCGGAGTTTTTCACGGAGGATAAACGGCGGGTGGCAAGGCAGACGAGGAAGATGGGCTGACGCCCATCGACGAGGATAACGACGCCAGCCGTCATTTTGCCCCGTGAAAAACCGCGTGTGCTCTTGTCAGCTGACGCTTCGTTATGGACAGCAATTTGACCAGGCTGACGGTTTTGTTTGAGGCGCCGTTCTGGGTCGGGATCTTTGAGCGGATCGANNACGGTTCCACCCTGCTTACGGAAAACTTCCGTCGCTCGTGACCTCTGTAACGGGAGGGCCCGGCACGATCTACTGCGGGTTCGATCGCGCGGCTCAAAAGCGGTATCCCGAACGCGCACGCCGGGGCTCTTGCAGCAGATGAGCCTCTCTCTGGTGGCGGCGGACAGACGGGACGTGTCTTTCTCCATGCCTTTATCGTACAGAATATAGCACGTTTTGGCCGCCGTGTCAAATGCGATTCCGGCAAAAACGCAAAAATTACTAATTTGTCACGAAATTCATACTCTTGTCACAAATTCTTTACTTTTTAAGCAAGAACATTTCTTTTTCGACGCCAGCATTTGCATTTATTTTATGCAGTTCTTTCCGATTTATTCATGATTTTGCATATTTCTCTTGACTTTTTTCAGATTATCGGTATAATGTACAAACAGATACTGATTCGTAACTGGATTGTATCTGATTTGTAACTATCGTAAGCACAACATTTCTGATCCTGAAAGGAGTGTTTCGCAATGATGCTGACTGCAAGACTCAAGTCCTGCGCTGCTGCGGCCGTCGTGCTAGCCGCGTGTCTGCTGCTGCCCAATACGCCCGCGAAGGCCGAGGCCGTTTCCCTGCCGGAGCCTGTGGAAACCGCCGCAGAACAGCCCGCGTCTGAGAAGACTTCCGCGTCCGTTACGCTGACGCCGCTGGCCTATGAGGCGACGGTGACGGAAATTCTAGAAGAACCGGCCGAAGAGCTGGAGGAAGAGGCCCCTGCCGAAGCAGTGCCCGCTGAAGAAACTGAAGAAGAGACCGTCGACGACTCTCCCATCGCGCAGGCCACGAAGGCCGACATGCAGCGCCCGGACGATCTGGTGAAGCTCGGCGATTTTATCGCGACCGCCTACTGCGTCACCGGCCAGACCTCGACCGGCACGCAGACCACCGTCGGCCGGACGCTGGCCGTCAATCCCTATGTCATCCCCTACGGCACGGAGGTGTGGCTATACCTCGAGGACGGCACGTTCGCGGGCGATTTTATCGCGGAGGACACGGGGTCAAATATGCTGGAAAACCCGAACGTCATCGACATCTACATGGGTCAGGGCTCGTATAACGACTGCATCCTCTGGGGCGCGCAGAACGTGCAGGTCTACATCCGCGCCACTGCGGAGTCTGATGCCGCGCAGAACGCACAATAGGATTGAAAAACCGCCTTTTCCCTGCTACAATGGGGGAAAGGCGATTTTTTTGATGGGACGGTTTGGATTTCATGGATCTTTGCAATATCAATGACATCAGGGCGCTGCTTGCGCGCCACGGCTTTCACTTTTCCAAGGCCAAGGGGCAGAATTTTCTGACGCAGAGCTGGGTCCCGCGCGAAATTGTGCTGGGGGCCTGCATCGACGAGACCTGCGGCGTGCTGGAGGTCGGCCCCGGCATCGGACCACTGACGCAGCAGCTGTGCAGAAGCGCAAAAAAGGTCGTGGCCGTCGAGGTCGACCGCTCGTTACAGCCGGTGCTGGCCGAGACGATGGCGGGAAATGAAAATTTGGAGATCATCTTCGGCGATATTTTGAAAACAGACATCCCGGCGCTCGTTTCCGAGGAATTTTCCGGCCTTCGCCCGATGGCCTGTGCGAACCTGCCGTATTATATCACAACGCCGGTGCTGGCCGCGCTTTTGGAGAGCCGCGCGTTCGAGGCTGTGACGGTCATGGTGCAGAAGGAGGTGGCCCAGCGCATCTGCGCTCCTGCCGGAAAGGGAGACTACGGCGCGTTTTCGGTCTTCTGCCAGTATTACGCCATGCCGGAGCTTTTGTTTGACGTGCCGCCGTCGTGCTTTATCCCGCAGCCGAAGGTCACGTCCGCGGTCTTGCGTCTCACGATGCGCGAGGAACCACCCTGCCCGATCGCAGACGAGAAGCTCTTTTTCCGCGTCGTAAAGGCAAGCTTTGCTCAGCGCAGGAAGACGCTTCTCAACGCCCTTTCCTCCGGCTTCGGCGAGTTCTCGAAAGCGCAGCTGGCGTCCGTCATTGAAGCGGCGGGCTTTTCTCCCACCGTGCGCGGCGAAACGCTCGATATTCCGGGCTTTGCGAAGATCTGCGACGCACTTTTGGCGCTGTGAGCTACTATATTTATATCGTCCGCTGCGAAGACGGCACGCTCTACACCGGCATCACCACCGACCCGCGGCGAAGAATGCGCGAGCACGTGCTGCATCTGAAGCCCGGCGCAAAATACACGAAGAGCCACCAGGTCTTATCGCTCGAGGCGCTCTGGTCCGCGGAATCGAGAAGCGAGGCGTCGCGTTTGGAGTACGCGCTCAAGCAGCTTCCCCGCGAAAAAAAGCTGCGGCTGATCGAAAGCCCTTCCCTGCTCGCGGAATTTCTCCCTTCGCACATCGACGCCGCCGCTTATCAGACCGAAGCAGTTTTTTCTATCGACGCATTGCTGCAAAGCCGCTCTTAAACAAAAAATCCCGCCGGAAAATCCGGCGGGATCTCGTCTTTTTTCAGTTCTTCATGCCGCGCATGGTCATCGCGACCATACCGGCCAGATAGGCGGCGCCGCAAACAGCAAGAACACTCAGCATTTTCGTTTCCTCCATTTTGAATCTCACGCTGCATTTTCGCAGCGGCTCATTTCTTTCTTACAAGCCTCATTATACACGTTTTTCCGGAGAAATCAACCATTTTGTACAAAACCGCACTTCTTCGTATGTACATTTTGCACAAGTAGTATATCGCTTCGTGAATTGCAAGGCGCATTTCCTGCAATTCATCCTGCATTCTATGACTGCATCGAGCCGCTTTCCACCTTGCAGGAATGCCCCGCAAAAATGAAAAAAGCCGTATATTCTGCAAGTTTTCAATCACAGAATTCCAAACACACTGCCTCGTTTGCAGCCTGTCCCGCAATTTTCGCGCCGCTTTCAGTCATTTTTGCAGGCCGAACGTGCAAAAAACGACGGACGCTCTTCAAAAACGTCCGCCGGTTCGTTAAAATCTCGTAAACTTTTGTGAAACCCGCTGCTTTTTCATGCTTGTGAAAACCGCTGATTGCAGCGGAGCTCTCTCAGACGACCATTTCGTACTCGCCCATGCCGCCGGAGGTGAAGTAGCGATGCAGATCAAAGGGCGAGAACACGCCGCGGTCGGTGACGATGCCGGAAATGAGGTGCGGCGGCGTCAGATCGAAGGCCGGATAGTAGCCCTTGACGCCGTCGGCCGCCGTACGCACGCCCATGGCCTGTAAGGTAAAATCAGGGTCTCGCATTTCGATCGTCACGGTGTCCTTTGTCGGATGGCCCGCGTCGGGCGCACCGGTGACAAACGTCGGGATGCCGAAATGGTTGGCGCAGATGGCGATCTGGAAGGTTCCGACCTTGTTGACCACATAGCCGTCTAAGCAAATGGCATCCGCCGCGCAGGTGAACACGTCCACGCCCTCGCGCTCCATGACGAACGCGGGCATATTGTCGGTGATGACCGTCACGTCGAAGCCCATGTCATGGCAGACCGTGGCCGTCAGGCGCGCGCCCTGAAAATACGGCCTCGTTTCAGGACAGAAAAGCTTGAGCTCCTTTCCGGCAAGCTTCGCTTCTTTCAACATCATGCCGACGATCGTCTCGCCGAAGCACTGGGTCATGACGGCCGCCTTCTGCGGGAACATCGCAACCAAATATTTCGCGATCTCGTTGACTTTGGAATAGCGCGAATTATTCGCCCGCACGACGTGCTCACGGATGGCCTCGTCGACGCGTTCGCCGTCTTTTAACGCCTCCTGCGCCGCCGCCAGGCAGCCCGCGCAGACCTGCTCCATGCGCTTTTTCGTTGTGGGCCGGGCGTTTGCGATGCAGGCGGCCGCCTGCTCCAGAAACGCAAGCTGTTCCGGTTCTTTTTTGTCCCGGCACTCCCACGCCGCCAGCGCCATGCCCATGCCCGCCGCAGTGTACGGCCCCGCGCTCTGGGTCACCATGTCGCGGATGGCCTGCATGACCTCGATATGCGTCCGGCAGGTCACGAATTCCACCTTTCGCGGATACACGCGCCGGTCTAAAATTTTGACCGCGCCCGCGTCGTACCACGCGACGTTTTCATATTGCAGCATAAAAGCCAGGCCCTTATCGGCTCTCGGTTCTGTCATGTCAGTTCATCTCCCGGAGAATGGATCTCAAGTACGCGCTGAATTTCTCTTCGACCATGCGGCCCATTTCGCTGACCTCTTCGGTCGTGAGGGGCTGATCGAGCATTCCGGCGGCCATATTCGTGATGACCGAGAAGCCCAGAAGCTCCAGACCGCAGTGCGCGGCCGTGAGCGCTTCCGTCACCGTGGACATTCCGACGGCGTCGCCGCCCAGAATGCGGATGGCGCGAATTTCCGCAGGCGTTTCAAACTGCGGGCCGGGCATGAAGAAGTACACGCCCTCGTGCACGCGAAGCTCGGTGTTTTTGGCAAGCCGCAGGGCAAGCTCGCGAAGTCTGGGGGTATACATCTTGCTCACGTCAAAAAAACGGGCTCCAAATTCCGGCACGTTCCGCCCGCGCATGGGGCTTGCGCCGTTTAATTTCATGTGGTCGGAAATGATCATGATATCGCCCGGCCGATAGCCCTCGTTCACGCCGCCGGCTGCGTTTGTGACGATCACCTGCTTGACGCCAAGCAGCTTAAAAAGCCGCACCGGAATGGACAGCTGCTCAAAATCGTAGCCCTCATAGGAGTGGAACCGGCCCGACATACACACGAGCTTTTTCCCCTCGAGCGTGCCGAAGATGAGCTTTCCGGCGTGATCCGGCGCGGTGGAGACGAGGAAATTCGGAATGTCGCGGTAATCCAGGCTGACCGGATCTTCGATCTGCCCGGCAAGCGGGCCAAGTCCCGTGCCCAAAATCAGCGCGATCTCGGGCGCAAACGGCGCTTTCGATTTGACGTAGTCCGCGGTTTTTTCGTAAAAAGCAAACGGTTCGTTCATATACCCACCATCCTGTTTCGTTTTCTTCATCATACCAGATGAAACAGCGGACTGCAAGCGTTTGACACGTTTGCCCTCTTCTGCTATGATGGAAAAAAGATTTGGGAGGAGCAATTTTCGTGCGCTATTCTGTCCGCGCGGCCTTGACCGCCGTGCTTGTCGCGTTCGTCGCGTATTTTCTGCTCGGAGGCTTCTGGCCGGATGTGGGCGCGGTCGCCGCCGCCTGCGTGATGGGCGCGTTCATTTTAGAAGCCGGAAATCAGGACGACGGCCCGAAACATGACGAAGATATCCCCAAGGACAACCTGAAGCCGTAACGAAAAGCCGGTAAGCAGCTTGCTTACCGGCTTTTTTTCATGATTTCGAGCGCTTTCAAAAAGACCTCCCGGTCGGGTGCGAACGCGATTTTTTCCGCCGCGTCCGAAACGTTCACCCACGCCGCTTCGCGCACTTCCTCTATCTGCGGGGAAAGCTCGCCTCCAATATACCGCGCAGGGAAAAACCAGACCGTTCGTCTGTCCCGCGCCTTTGCAGACGGCACGGCAAGCGGGTGCTCTTGCAGAATTTCCGCGTCGATGCCGGTCTCCTCCCGCGTTTCGCGCTTTGCCGCCTGAGATGCGGTTTCGCCGGGTTCGAGGTGGCCCTTCGGAAACGACCAGCGGCTTCCGACGCGGATCATTAGAACCTTGTCTTCCCGAAAAACGATCGCGCCGCCCGAGTCCGTCGTCCGGTCGAGCTCCTTTCTTGCCAGCGCCAGAACCTCCCGCGCCTTTTCCTCGCGGTTGTCTGCGGAAATTTCGATCACGCGCACGTTCGGGTGGCTTCGGATGGCGTTTGTGAGCGGCGTGTCAGCGGCCTTCTGCACCACGCCCAGAATGGGAGTCCCGCCGTCCAGCAGCTCTAAAACTCGCGCAGAAAACTGCGCCGCATCCAACTCCATCCGGCCCACCTCGTCCATGAGAATGAGCCGCGAGCTTTCCGCACCTTCCAGCGCCGCAATTCCGGCCCGCTCGAAGCGCTCGGGGAATTTCACGATGCCGCGGGCAAGCTTTCGGATGCCGATGCGGTTTTCTTCCGTCATGGAAGGTTCTTTCTCTCCCGCCGGAAGCAGGTACACCGACATCGCGCCGTCCGGCAGATCCGCGGCCGACACCGTCCGAAACCCGCCGGGCGTTATTTGCAGCGCTTCGAGCGTTTTGCGGAGGATCGTGCTCTTTCCTACCTGCACGGGGCCTGTCAGAAAAATGTGCATCTTACCCTTCCTTTGCCTTTCTCGTTCCGGTCAGCTCCGCGCGGCAGCGGATGAGCTCTGCGGCAATGGAAACGGCGATCTCCTCGGGCGTCTCGGCGAAGATCGGCAGGCCGATGGGCGCGTGGATGCGGGAAAGGTCTTCCTCTGCAATGCCGTTTTCGACGAGATAGCGGTTCGTCGCGGCGATCTTGCGGCGGCTTCCGATGCAGCCGACGTAGCACGCGGGACTTCTCATCGCCTGCAAAAGCACCTCGCGGTCGGCCTGATGGCCGGGGGTCATGATGCAGACGAGATCCCGCTTTGTTATTTGCAGCTTTTCATCGATATGATCGTAGTCTCCAAAAATGACTTCCTCTGCTGCGGGATAATTTTCCGGCTTTGCAAAGTCTTCGCGGTTATCGAAAATTGTCACGCGGAAGCCGACGCGTGCAAGCTCGGGGGCCAGCGCCTTTCCCACGTGGCCGCCGCCGAAGATGAGCACGCGCCCGGCCCTGTTGATGGGCTCGATATAATACGCGGGCTCGCCTTTTTCATAATACGCGCTGCTCGACAGCCACGGCAAAATCAGGCTTTCGTCGAACTTAGCAAAGCGCAGGCCGTTTTTTTCGTCATACGTTCCCATCGCGGTAATTTCGCCGCGCTCCATCCGGCTGACGAGCCACGCGTCCTGCTCCCCCTCCAAAAGCTCCAGAATGGCTTTCGCCAGCTGCACGTCTTTTTCCTTTTTGCAGCTAAAAAACTGAAAATACACCGTGACGTTTCCGCCGCAGATCATGCCGATATCGCGCACCTGATTGGGCGCCAGGCAAAACGCCTGACAATAAGACGCGCCCGTTTTGTGCGCCTGCACGGCCTGCTCGGCCGCAATGCGTTCGACTGCGCCGCCGCCGATGGTGCCGATGGTGCGCCCGTCCGGGAAGACCGCCATCTTTGCGCCCGCGCCTCTGGGGGCAGAGCCGGACGAGGCCAGAATGCTGCACAGCACGACATTTTCGCCGCGGGTCAGTGCGTTTGTAATTTCCTGAAACAGTTCCTTCATGCAAATTCCTCCGGAATATTCCCTGTGTGGATGGTGAACCGGCCGAGCGATCTTCGCTGCG
This sequence comes from Clostridiales bacterium UBA6388, assembly GCA_002437575.1. Lineage (GTDB taxonomy): Bacteria > Bacillota > Clostridia > Oscillospirales > Oscillospiraceae > CAG-170. Next base: position 16,252 of record DJQK01000021.1, read on the forward strand.
GCACGTAATAGGGGAAGGCTTTGTCCCCGGTCTCGGTGAGCCTGCGCAAAACAGCCTCCTTTGTGAGCGCGCCCGGCGCGTCCTTGCTGTAGGCTCTGAAAAACCGCATCGCGTCTTCCAGCGTTTTCAGCGGCTGGCCCATGTCAAACTCGCGCGTCTCAAGCCTAAACGGCACGCCGCGCGCACGCAGCAACGCCGCCGCCTGTTCGGTCGTCTCGTCCTGTAACGGCACGTTTGAAACGGAAAACCGGTGGTGCGTGTAAGCTTTTTTGACCACCACGACAGTCCCCGCGCCGCAGCGCTTTGCAATGCGCAGAATTTCCTCCATCCTTCCAAACAGGCAGAAGACCATCGCGTCGTACGGCTCATCCGGCGTAAAGACCGTCAGGTCTTCCTGTCGTATTTCAAGATTCGAAGCGTGCTTCTCCGCCGCCCAGCTGCGGAGCCTCGAGAGCGCCCCATCCGAAATATCCGCCGCCGTGACGCGCGGAAAGCGTCTGCACAACCGCTCAGACAAAAAGCCCAGCCCGCAGCCCGCGTCGCAGACGTGCTCTGCATTTGGAAGCTCCGCGCAGACCCAGTCGGAAAGCTCCCGCTGATAGCTGCCGTACCGCGCGGCGTCCTGCATGAAATCGATCATATCCTTCGTCCAAAGAAACATCAAAGCACCTCCCCTTCTGCCATCGGAACGCAGAGCGTTTTCGTTCCCGCCGGCGTCTGCACGGCGCAGCGCATGACCGGGATATTGTAAAGCTCGGATAGAACCGCCTCGCTCAGAACCTCTCCCGGCGCGCCGCAGGCCATCACGCCGCCGTTTTTGAGTGCCAGCACCTTCGTCGCATACGAAAAGGCCTGATTGGGGTCGTGCGTGGAAAAAATGACGGTGTAGCCCCGGTTTGCGAGTTTTGCTACGCGCTGCATGACGCGGCAGCTGTTGCCGTAATCGAGATTTGCCGTTGGCTCGTCCATGATGAGCGTCGCCGCGTCCTGCACAAGGGCTCTTGCAAGCAGCATCAGCTGCCGTTCGCCGCCGCTGATGTGCATGCAGCCCCGGTCAGAAAGCTTTTCCATACCGAGCGCGCGGAGCATTTCCATCGCCTTTTCCCGCTGCGCCGGGCCCGGCTGCTCAAAAAGTCCCAGCTGCGCGGTCATACCCATGAGGACGCTGTCTAACACCGTGTGGTCAAACGCCGGGCTGTGCGACTGCGGAATGTAGGCGATCTTTCTGGAAAGCGCACTTCGCGAATACGAGAAAATATCCGCGCCGTCGACAAGAATTTCCCCCGAAACAGGCTTCAAAAAGCCGAGAAGACACCGAAACAGCGTGCTTTTTCCCACGCCGTTCGGCCCGAGGACGGCAATGCGCTCGCCTTTTTCTGCGCAGAACGAAACGCCCGAGATGACCGGCCGCTCGCCATAGTGAAAACGCAGATCTTTGACCTCAACGCCCACGCCGCGTCCCTCCCGATACAATAAGATATAAAAACACCGGCGCACCAACAAACGATGTCAGGATGCCGAGCGGCACCTCGCTCGTCGTGACCGTCCGCGCCAGATCGTCGACCACCATCAAAAATGCCGCGCCGAGAAGACTTGATGCCGGGATCAGCCTTCTGTAGTCCTGCCCGAAGAGCAGGCGGGCAAAGTGCGGGATGACGAGCCCGACCCAGCCGATCATGCCGCTCACTGCCACGCTTCCGGCGGTCATGAGCGTCGCGCACAGAACCACAACGACGCGAAGCTGCGCCGTATCGACGCCCATGCTCCGGGCCTCGGCCTCGCTCACCGTGAGAAGATTCACCCGCCAGCGAAGAAGCCACAAGGGAATGAGCCCCACCGCGACCGGCCAGAACGCAAAATGCACGTCCCGCGCCTTGACAGACGTCAACGCGCCCATCAGCCAGTAGGTGATGGCAGGCAGCTGATCGGTCGTGTCGGCGACCAGTTTAAGAAAGGAAGTGCCGGAGGTGAAGAGCGAGCTGATCATCACGCCCGCGAGCACCATCGCAAGCGTCGGCTGCATTTTGCTCACGCGCGAGACGAGATACGCCAGAATGACCGCAAGCAGGCCGAAGGCAAACGACAGCGCCGTCGTCGCCGCGTACCCGAGTCCGAGCAGAATGCCCAGCGCCGCGCCGAAGCCCGCGCCCGTCGACGCGCCGAGAAGATCGGGCGAAACCATCGGGTTGCGGAACATTCCCTGATAGGCGCAGCCCGCCGTCGACAAAGCAGCTCCGACCAGAGCTGCCGCCGCCACACGCACAAGCCGCACGTTGACGACCACCGCGTACTGCCGCGCCTGCCACGTTTCGGAAAGGCCGAGCGTTCCGCGGCTCAAGCGGCGCAAAAACCAGTCAAGTAAGATGCGCGGCGTCTGCATGGGCGAGACATCGTACCGCCCCACCCAGAACGAGCCGAAAAACACCAGGAAAAAACCCAGCGTCAGTATCAGAAATTTGCGTCTGAAGCCTCGTCTTTGTTTCATATGTGCCACCATTGTTCTTTTATACAAATAACGTATATCAGAACGTGCGGCTTGTCAAGCGGCATTGGCAAAAATCATTTCGGTTCGTTCGCCATCGCCGAATTTCTGCTTCGCCTTTTTCCGCGCCGCACTTGACCGCAGCGGCAAAGCGCGGTATACTCATGAAAAATACCATGTGATTTATGGGAGGCTGCCATGAAGACCGGGATCGACACCATCTGGGAAGACCGCAAACGCATTTTGGGTATGCCCATCAGCTTTACAAAGTACTACCTGTCGGAAGACCGTCTGTTCGTGCAGACGGGGCTTTTCAGCATGAAGATCGAAGAGACGCTTCTGTACCGCGTGACGGATATTTCCGTGCGCGTGGGGCTTTTTCAGCGCATCTTCGGCGTCGGGACGATCATTGTCCATTCGTCCGACAAAAGCACGCCCCATATCAGCCTCGTCAACGTCAAAGAGCCCCTTGTCGTCAAGGAGCTCATCCACAAGCACGTCGAGGAAATGAAGGTCTCGCGCAGCATCCGCGTCAGTGAATTCCTCGACGACGGCCCCTCTGCGCCGGACCCCTGCGGGCAGAGGTTGAAGTAATAAGTAATAGTGAAGAGTGAAGAAGTGCGGTGTGCCGCGTTGCGGCACGATTTGGATCGCCGGCAGCGCCGGCACCATACCTTTTCACTCTTCACTTTTCCTTTTTACCTCAATCCGCGCTCTTCACTTTTACCTTTTACTTTTCTTTCTCCTGCTTCAGAAAGGCCGTGATCTCGCGCCCGATCGGGCACTCGGATTCATAGACGCAGGCGCCGTAATTGCAGTCCGCTTCCCATGCGCCGCCGTCCTTTTCCAGAAAAACCAGGCGCGGACCGTCCTGGACCCGGCAGTAGCCGGAAAAATTTTTTTCCATTTTTTCTTGTTCCCTTCCGCCGCAAAAAGACAGCTTCTTCCTTCGTTTTCCTGCGGTCTTTTTGTATTCGATAAATTTTTACTTTTATTCGCCTTCTATTATACACCCTTTTCCTTTTGCTGACTAGACGAACCTAAAAATTTGTGATATACTTTGCAGTGTTATATCAAATCTGATATTTGGAGCTCTATAACTTATATTGCATATTTTCATTTTTTGTGCTAGTATAATCAAGAACTCAACAATTATTGTATAATTATTGTGCGATATGCAAACTGCGTGTGAGGAAAGCGGCCAAAAATTTTGGTCTTCTGAACGCGGTTTTTTCGTACAACGCGGGAACGGAGCGAACGCCATGCGCCATATCAACACCATGCAGAAGCTTATGCGCGGCATTGCGCTGGTGGGTCAGCTCGGCTTTTCGCTCATCACGCCGCCAGTCGTGCTTCTGTATCTGGCGCACTGGCTGCAAAGCAGATACGCGCTGGGCCTCTGGGTGACCGTGCTGGCCCTGATCCTCGGTCTGCTCACATCGGTGAGCACGGCTGTGCAATTTTATCGGAAGCTGACTGCAAAAAAGAGCAAAGACGAGCCGAAGCCGCCGCGCGGCTACCGCGATCATATCTGATTTTTTACCACGTCCCAAAGGGGGAATGCAAATGAAACTTCCCAAAAGCGTCCTCAAGGAAACCGGCCGCATCGGTCTCGGCGTTCTGATCGCCGACGGTATCATGTGCGGCGTGTTCGCGATCCTCGGCAAATTCGACTACACGGTCGTGCTCGGCGCACTGCTCGGAACGGCCATCGCGCTGGCAAATCTTCTGCTGCTCGGTCTGACGCTCCAGAAGGCCGTCGGCATGAAGGACTACGCGTCAAAATACGTCCGGCAGTCATACAGTCTTCGGATGTTCTTCTGCTTTGCAGGCGTCGTGGTCAGCGTGGTCGCGCCGTGCTTTCATCCCATTGCCGCCATCGTGCCGCTTCTGATGCCGCAGCTCGTCATCTACGCGATGCGTATCCTCGGCCTGTATAAGCCCGGCGAGTCCCAGGAGAAAACCGCGCAAGCGGACAATATAGATACTGATTTGGAAGGAGACCGTTCGTAAATGAATGTCAATATTCAGGGCGCACCAATTTACTTTGAGATCCCCATCCTGGGCGGCATTCCCATCACGGCGACGCTGGTCGTCAGCTGGGGCGTGATGCTTGTGCTGACGCTTTTGTGCATCTGGCTGACGCACGATCTGAAGGTCCGCAACATTTCCAAGCGGCAGGCCGTGGCCGAAAAGATCGTCCTCACCGCCGAAAACTTCGTCCGCAGCAACATGGGCGAGGCATGGATGAGCTATGTGCCGTTTGTCAGCACGATCTTCGCACTTTCCGTCTTTTCCAGTCTCTCGTCTCTCATCGGCCTGTGGCCCCCCACGGCGGACGTTTCGACCACCTTGGCCTGGGGCGTCGTCGTTTTCGTGATCCTTACATACAAAAAGCTCCGGGCGCACGGTCTGGGCGGCTATCTCAAGGGCTTCTGCGATCCCATCTTCCTGATGGCGCCGTTCAACGCCCTCGGCGAGTTCTTCAAGCCCATTTCCATGGCCTTCCGTCATTTCGGCAACATCGTCTCCGGCACGGTCATCACCGCGCTCGTGTATGCGGCGCTCGTCGTTGCCAACCAGGCGCTGTTCTCGATCATCCCCGGCGTCGTGGGCCAGTGGCTCGGCGCCATTCCGTTCCTTACCGTCGGCATCCCCGCCGTCATTTCCCTGTATTTCGACTGGTTCGGCAGCTGTATGCAGGCGTTCATTTTCTGTATGCTGACGATGGTCTTCATCTCCACCGCGGCAGACTGAGCCGCACCTGAGCTTATTTATTATGCGGCAAACGCCGCCGATAAAAACGTAATTAAAAAGTAGGAGGATATCAACAATGTTAGAAAGAGCAATCGTACTCATGGGCTGCGCCATCGGCGCTGGTTTGGCTCTGATCGCAGGTATCGGCCCTGGCATCGGCGAAGGCTACACCGCCGGTAAGGCCCTGGAAGCCATTGCCCGCCAGCCGGAGCTGAAGGGCGAGATCACCTCGACGATGTTCCTTGGCATCGCCTGCGCTGAGACGACCGGTATTTACGGCTTCGTCACCGGCCTGCTTCTGATCTTTGTGGCGCCCAACCTGTTTTTGGGTATGCTGTAAGCGGCAAACCACATTCTGAAAGGAGGCGGCAGCCTTGTCCTATCAATCCCTGGTAGCCTTTGAAGGCTGGACCTTCATCGCACAGATCCTGAACCTTTTCCTTCAGCTGTATCTGTTCAAAAAGTTCCTTTTCAAGCCCATCCAGAACATCATCGCCCAGCGCCAGCAGGAGGTCGACGCCGTCTATGCCGACGCCGATTCTGCAAAGAAGGACGCCGAGCTTGCCAAGGCCGAGTATGAAGGCCACCTGCTCACCGCCCGCACGGAAGCAGAGGAGATCACCGCGCGCGCCGTCAAGAACGCGCAGACCCGTTCCGACGCCATGCTTGCCAGCGCCCAGAGTGAAGCCGCTGCCATGCGCGAAAAGGCCAGCCGCGACATCGAGCTCGAGCGCCGCAAGGCCATGAACGAGATGAAGAGCGAGATTTCCGGCCTCGCCGTGGAGATCGCCTCGAAGGTCGCTGAAAAGGAGATCGACGAAAAACAGCATGAAGCGCTCATCGAGCGTTTTATCGACGAATTGGGTGACGAAGCATGATCAGCAAAACTGCCATCACCTACGGCGGCGCGCTGTACGATCTGGCCCGGGAGGAAGCTCTCGAGCAGCAGATCCTGCAGGAGCTCCACGAGGTCAGCGAGCTGTTCCGGCAGACCCCCGATTACGCAAGACTTCTGATGGAGCCCTCCATCGAAAAAGCAGAACGCGCGAAGCTCATCGACGAAGCCTGGGGCGGAAATGTCCATCCCTATGTGGTGAACTTCCTGAAGCTTCTGTGCGACAACGGCACGATCTCGTCGCTGCCCGACTGCTTCCAGGCCTTCCGCACGCGCTATAACCGTGACTACGGCATCATCGATGTCCGCGCGGTCACCGCGGTCCCCCTGACGCCGGCCCAAACCGCCCGCCTCAAGGAAAAGCTGGAGGCCAAGTGCAAAAAGAAGGTGGAGCTGACGCTCTGCACCGACGCTTCTCTGCTCGGCGGCATCCGTCTGGAGCTTCCGGACAGGCAGCTCGACGGCAGCGTACAGAGCCACCTCAACCAGATCCAGCAGCTGCTGGAAAGCAGCGCTCTGTAAGCGCAGCACCCTGTAACAAAGCTTTATTCTACTGAAAGCTGGTGAAGCAATGGAATTAAGACCGGAAGAGATCTCAAGAATCATCCGTTCTCAAATCAAACACTATGAAGCAAAGATCAACCAGTCCGAGACCGGTACCGTCATTCTGATCGGCGACGGCATCGCGAAGGCCGCGGGCCTGACCGGCTGCATGGTCAACGAGCTGCTCGAATTCCCCGGCGGCGTGTATGGCATGGCGCAGAACCTGGAAGAGAACTCCGTTTCCATCGTCATGCTCGGCAACGAAGAGGGCATCTGCGAGGGCGACACCGTTCGCCGCACGGGCCGCGTCGTTTCCGTTCCTGTCGGCTATGAGCTCATCGGCCGCGTTGTCGACGCTCTCGGCCAGCCCATCGACGGCAAGGGCCCCATCGATGCCAAGCAGTACGCCGCCATCGAGTCCCCTGCCCCCGGCATCCTGAAGCGCAAGAGCGTCTCCGTTCCGCTTCAGACCGGTATCAAAGCCATCGACTCCATGATCCCCATCGGCCGCGGCCAGCGTGAGCTGATCATCGGCGACCGCCAGACCGGCAAGACCACC
>DJQK01000021.1:23552-24046 GCA_002437575.1 Clostridiales bacterium UBA6388
ATCTACGTCGCCATCGGCCAGAAGCGCTCGACGGTCGCCCAGCTCGTCTCCACGCTCGACGCCGCCGGCGCCATGCGCTACACCATCGTTGTCGCTGCAACGGCCTCGGAGCTTGCGCCCTTGCAGTACATCGCGCCGTATTCCGGCTGCACGATGGGCGAGTTCTTCATGCACGAGGGAAAAGACGTCCTCGTCATTTACGACGACTTAAGCAAGCACGCCACGGCGTATCGCGCCCTGTCGCTGCTCATCCGCCGTCCGCCCGGACGTGAGGCGTACCCCGGCGATGTTTTCTACCTGCACTCCCGCTTACTGGAACGTGCGGCCCGGATCGCGCCGGAGTTCGGCGGCGGCTCTCTGACCGCCCTTCCCATCATCGAGACGCAGGCGGGCGACGTTTCGGCGTACATCCCGACGAACGTCATCTCCATCACCGACGGCCAGATCTTCCTGGAAACAGAGCTGTTCCACTCCGGCGTCATGCCGGCGGTCAA
>DJQK01000021.1:24087-27322 GCA_002437575.1 Clostridiales bacterium UBA6388
GTCTCCCGTGTCGGCGGCAGCGCGCAGATCAAGGCGATGAAGAAGGTCGCGGGCAAGCTGAAGCTTCTGTACTCGCAGTACAGAGAACTGCAGAGCTTCGCGCAGTTCGGCTCTGATCTGGACAAGGACACCAGAGACCGTCTGGAGCAGGGCGCCCGTATCGTGGAGGTCCTCAAGCAGGACCGCAACGCGCCGGTCGACGTTGCGTATCAGGTCTGCATCCTGTACGCGGTCATCGGCGGCTATCTCAAGGACGTGCCGGTCGAGCGCATCCGCGAGTTTGAGACCGAGCTCTATCCCTGGATGGAGGCCAATGCCGCGGACGTTCTGTCTGCCATCCGCGAAACGAAGGATCTGAGCAAGGAAACGGAAGCGCTTTTGAACAAGGCCATTACCACCCGCGTCGCCGAGTTCTTACAACATCAATAAGAAGGAGGCGCGCACATGGCCGGCTTATCCACAAAAGCGATCAAAAACCGCATCAAGAGTATGCAGTCCACCCGCCAGATCACCAAGGCCATGGAGCTGGTTGCAGCCTCCAAGCTGCGCTCCGCGCAGGCCAGGGCGATCTCCAGCCGTCCGTATTTCCAGACCTTGTACGCGGCAATGGATGAGATCGCGGATACCAACAACGATTTCTCCTCGCCGTATCTGCACGCCAACCCCAACGGCAAGAGCGCCTACGTCGTCATCGCGGGCGACCGGGGCTTAGCGGGCGGCTATAACAACAATGTCCTCAAGATGGCGTATGCGCAGATGGAGGGCAATGCGGCGGTGCTTCCGATCGGCAAAAAAGCCGTGGAGTATTTCCGGCGCAGGGGTGTAGAGGTCATCACCGAGAGCTATGCGGAGGCCGCGAGCGTCTCGATCGGCGACTGCTATACGATTGCAAAAATGCTGGCCGATGGGTTCCTCGACGGTTCCTTCGGCAAGCTCACGCTCGGCTACACGAACTTCGTTTCGATGCTTTCGCAGACGCCGAGCACTCTGGAGCTTCTGCCGCTGCGCATTTCGCAGGAAAAACGCAAGCCGCAGAACGCCATTTTGTACGAACCGGGCAGCGAGGCCGTTTTCAACGCCATCGTTCCGGAATACCTCGGCGGAATTCTTTATGGCGCACTGTGCGAGTCGACCGCCTCCGAGCAGGCCGCACGCCGCACCGCCATGGACTCCGCCACCAAAAACGCCGACGAGATCATCGACGATCTGAATCTCCGCTACAACCGTGCCCGCCAGGGCGCCATCACGCAGGAGATCACCGAGATCGTCGCCGGCGCAGAACAGTCTTGAAAGGAGTGACCGTATTGCCAAATACAGGTACTGTCGTACAGGTTGTCGGACCTGTCCTTGATATTCGCTTCCCCGACGGTCAGCTTCCCAATCTGAATCACGCGGTGACGCTGCAAGACGGCGAGCGCACCATTGTCGCTGAGGTTGCGCAGCAGATCGGCGACGGCATCGTCCGCTGCATCGCGATGAGCTCCACCGATGGACTCGTCCGCGGCACCGAAGCCGTCGACACCGGCTCTCCCATCACCGTTCCCGTGGGCGAAGCGTGCCTCGGCCGTATCTTCGACCTCATGGGCAACCCCCTGGATGATCAGCCGCTTGATCCGAAGCTCGAGCGCTGGCCCATCCACCGCGAGGCCCCGTCCTACGCCGAGCAGGAATCCTCCACGGAGATCCTCGAGACCGGCATCAAGGTCGTCGACCTCATCTGCCCATATGCAAAGGGCGGCAAGATCGGTCTGTTCGGCGGCGCAGGCGTCGGCAAGACCGTTCTGATCCAGGAGCTCATCTACAACATCGCGACCGAGCACAACGGCTACTCCGTGTTCACCGGCGTCGGCGAGCGTACCCGTGAGGGCAACGACCTGTACTTCGAAATGAAGGAATCCGGCGTTCTGGAGAAGACCGCGCTGGTCTTCGGTCAGATGAACGAACCGCCCGGAGCACGTATGCGCGTGGGCCTGTCGGGTCTGACGATGGCGGAATATTTCCGTGACGTCAAGCACCAGGACGTGCTTTTGTTCATCGACAACATCTTCCGCTTCACGCAGGCCGGCTCCGAGGTCTCCGCACTTCTCGGCCGTATGCCGTCCGCCGTCGGCTACCAGCCCACGCTGGCTACCGAAATGGGCGCGCTGCAGGAGCGCATCACCTCCACCAAGGACGGCTCGATCACCTCTGTGCAGGCCGTTTACGTCCCCGCGGACGATTTGACCGACCCGGCGCCCGCCACCACGTTCGCGCATCTGGATGCAACGACGGTTCTTGACCGTTCCATCGCGTCTCTCGGCATCTATCCCGCCGTCGACCCGCTGGACTCGACATCCCGCATCCTCTCTCCGGACGTTGTCGGCAAGGAGCACTATGAGGTCGCCCAGTCCGTCATCCATATCCTCCAGCGCTACAAGGAGCTTCAGGATATCATCGCCATCATGGGCATGGACGAGCTGTCCGAAGCCGATAAGCTGACGGTCAGCCGCGCCCGTAAGGTGCAGCGCTTCCTGTCGCAGCCGTTCCATGTCGCCGAGCAGTTCACCGGCATGGCCGGCAAGTACGTTCCCGTTCGCGAAACCATCCGCGGCTTCCAGGAGATCGTGGAAGGCAAGCACGACGATATCCCCGAGTCTGCCTTCCTCTTTGCCGGAACGATCGACGACGTCGTCGCCAAGGCGAAAGGCGGCAACGCATGAGCAGCTTCCATCTGCAGATCGTGACCCCCGACGGGCTGTTCTATGACGGACAGGCGGAAAGTCTGAACCTGCGCGCGGCGCTGGGCGGTCTGACCATTCTGCCGCGCCATACGAACTTTGTCACCACCGTCGGCATGGGCCCGGCCAAGGTCGTACTGGACGGCAAGTCCCGCACGGCCGCGTGCATCGGCGGTATGCTGAGCGTCATCGGCGGCGAGGTCAAGCTGATCGCCACGACGTTCGAGTGGGCGGAGGACATCGACCGCGAACGCGCCAAGTCTGCGCTGGTCCGCGCGGAGGAAAAGCTGGCCGACGCCTCCCTTTCCAAGGAAGAGCATCGTCTCGCCGAATCCGCCAAGCGCCGCGCCCAGGTCCGCCTGAGCATCCCGGTGGCATAAAAACATCAAAAAAGGCGGAACGCAAAAGGTAAAACCAGATAAGGAGCGTGACGAAAAGCGCATTCTTAACAGGTAGTTACCGAAAAGTCAAACTTTACTGACAAAAAAGAACGCTGAGAAAAAGCACGATTTGACAAG
>DJQK01000079.1 GCA_002437575.1 Clostridiales bacterium UBA6388
TTAAGTTCGTGACATTGACGACTCTGCCCGCCCTTGGGAAGTACGAATTCGCCGCAGTTTTTCGCGTTTTGCAGGCACTTTTTGCCGGGCGGACAGGGTCGTCCGCCCCTACAGGGTGCGGTCTATTGGATGTGTACGTGGTTATTGATATGGTCCATGCAGTAGCAGTAGTAGCCGTTGCACTTCGAGCAGTAGCGGAACTCGAGATTGGGGTAATCGGTGTCGGTGCGGCCGCAGACGGTGCACTTGTGGCGGTAGGGCCGCTCACCGGTCTTGGACTGGTAGGAGCTTGCCCAGTTGGCGTTGGGGCGGGAATTCGGGGCATAGGGGCCGGGGGCATGCGGCTTTTTCGGGCGGCGATAGCGCCAGGAATCCGGGAAAAGGTTCTGGATGTCCGCGCCGAAGAACAGGAAGTAATTTGCAAGCGGCACGAGGGGAAGCAGCCAGTAAAACGACAGCAGTCCCGCCTGAAGCATGGAAAAGACCGAGAACGCCGTGAGGACGAAGTAGGCCCACGCGAGCCATTTCATCTTGATGGGGATAATAAACATCATCAGAATCACGCGCGTGTCGGGCGCGAGCGTTGCGACGGCGAGGAACAGGCTGAGGTTCAAAGAAGCGGAATCGACGCTGTAGCCGAGGAGAAGGCCCGCGATGTCGCACAGAAGAACGCCGGTAAAATAGTAGAGATTAAAGCGCAGAACGCCCCAATAGCTCTCTAACATTTTTCCGAACTGGTAATAGCAGAAGAGGCTCACGACGGCCAGAAGCAGATAGACGCCGGAGACGTCCAGAAGATAGGTAAAGATGTAGGTAAAAAGCCGCCAGACCTGCCCTTGCAGAATTTTTGCCGGGGAGAAGCAGAGAAAGCGGTAGACGACCTGACTGGGGTCGATGGCCGAGAGCACGTAGGCGATGATATTGCCGATGGCGATGACGAGCATCAGGTTCGGAATGCCGCGATCGCGGTTTTTGAGACAGAAGCGTTCGAAGTTTTTGCGAAGATCTTTCATATGTCGACCTGCCTTTTGCATGAAGTGCGTTTTTATATCCTTTATATTACCCGAAATGGGAAAAGAAGTCTACAGACAAAGTGTGAATTTTGTATTGACTTTCAGTATGGACAAAAACTGCGCGGCGCAGACAAATTGCGGTTGACTTTTTTCGAAAAGTCCATATAATAGGGAATGCAACTAAATAGCCTTATCAAGAGTGACGGAGGGAACGGCCCGATGAAGTCCGGCAACCTGTTTATCTTTTTAGATATTCAAGGTGCCAAATCCGGCGAAGCAATCGAAAGATGAGGGAAAGATGGATCTCGTGCGCTTTGCAAGGTATGCAGAGCGCATTTTTCATTTCCCCGCAGCGAAAGGAGAAAAACAAATGAGCAAACGAATTTTTACATCCGAATCGGTGACCGAAGGCCATCCCGACAAGATCTGCGACCAGATCTCCGACGGCGTCCTGGACGCGATCCTGGCAAAGGACCCGATGGCGCGTGTGGCGTGCGAGTGCGCGGCGACGACGGGGCTGGTTCTGGTGATGGGCGAAATTACGACGAACTGCTATGTCGACATCGCGGGCATTGCCAGAGACACGATCGCGAGGATCGGCTATGATAACGCCGGGTACGGCTTTGACGGCCGGAGCTGCGCGGTTCTCACGGCCATCGACAAGCAGTCGGAGGATATCGCGATGGGCGTCGACGCGTCGTATGACGATGAGAGCCAGACCGGCGCGGGCGATCAGGGCATGATGTTCGGCTTTGCGTGCCGGGAAACGAAGGAGCTGATGCCGGCCCCCATTTCTTACGCGCACAATCTGACAAAGGCGCTCACAAAGGCGAGAAAGGACGGAACATTACCCTGGCTGCGGCCGGACGGAAAGAGCCAGGTATCCGTACAGTATGGCGAAAACGGCGAGGTCGAGCGCATCGACACCGTCGTCGTTTCGACGCAGCATTCTGCGGATATCAAAATATCCGAGCTGCGCGAGGCGGTCAACGAGGAGGTCATTCGCCCCAATCTGCCGTCCAGACTTTTAGACGCGGACACGAAGTTCCTTGTGAACCCGACGGGGCGCTTTGTCATCGGCGGGCCGGTCGGCGATTCGGGGCTTACCGGACGAAAGATCATCGTCGACACCTACGGCGGCTACGCGGCCCACGGCGGCGGCGCCTTCTCCGGCAAGGACCCGACGAAGGTCGACCGCAGCGGCGCGTACATGGCCCGCTACATCGCCAAGAACCTCGTCGCGGCCGGGCTGGCCGACGCCTGCCAGCTGCAGCTGGCCTACGCCATCGGCGTGGCCCATCCGGTCTCCGTTCTCGTCGAGACCTACGGCACCGGCAAGATCGCCGATGAGAAGCTCGCGCAGCTCGTGCGCGACTGCTTTGATCTCCGCCCGGCGGCCATCATCCGCCGGCTCGATCTGCGCCGCCCGATCTACCGCCAGACGGCCGCCTACGGCCATTTCGGCCGCGCGGATCTCGATCTGCCGTGGGAAAAGACCGATATGGTGCAGGACCTGCTTGCAAAAGCGTAAAAAATAGGATATAATTGCTTTGTATGTTTCCATACAAAGGAGCGAAAAAGCATGAAAAAAATCGAGATCATGGGCTGCGGCTANNTCATCGTCGACACCTACGGCGGTTATGCTTCGCACGGCGGCGGCGCGTTCTCCGGAAAAGACCCCACGAAGGTCGACAGGAGCGCTGCCTACATGGCGCGGTATATCGCGAAGAATTTAGTTGCGGCGGGACTGGCCGACAAGTGCCAGCTGGAGCTGGCGTATGCCATCGGCGTGGCGCAGCCGGTTTCCGTACTGGTCGACAGCTTTGGAACAGGCAAGGTCCCAGATGCGCGGCTGGGTGAAATCGTGCGCAGCTGCTTCGATCTTCGTCCGGCGGCGATCATCAAAGCGCTCGATCTGCGCAGGCCCATCTATCAGCAGACTGCCTCTTACGGCCATTTTGGACGGCCCGAGCTCGACCTTCCGTGGGAGAGAGTCGACCGCGTGCAGGAACTGCTTGCAAAAGTGTGAAAAATGGGGTATGATACTCCCTGATCGATGCAAGTAGAAAGGGAGCTTCCCAATGAAAAAAATTGAAATTATGGGCTGCGGCTACATTGGCCTGCCGACGGCCATTACCTTTACGCTGGCGGGCTTTGAGGTCTGCGGCTTTGACGTGAAGCAGGAGGTCGTCGACCAGCTGAACGGCGGCAGGATCCACATTGTCGAGCCCGGTCTTCAGGACGCGTTGACGCAGGCGATGGCGACCGGACGGCTGCACTTTGTGACGAAGCCCGAGCCTGCCGACGTTTTCATCATCGCGGTGCAGACACCGTATAAGGAAACCGAGGATCACAAGCGCGTTTCGGATATGCGCTTTGTCGAGTCTGCGGCGCGGGAGGTCGGTTCGGTTGCAAAGCCGGGCGATCTTTGCGTGCTGGAGTCTACCTCGCCTCCGTATTCGACGCGGCTGGTGGAGTCGATCGTGGCGGAAACGAGCGGGATGGACAAGAGCGAATTTATGACCGCGCACTGCCCCGAGCGCATCATCCCCGGACGGATGCTCATCGAGCTGCGCGAAAATGACCGGATCATCGGCTCGAACCGGCCGGAGGCGGCGGAGTACGCGAAGTCCATCTATGAAAAGGTCGTCACGAAGGGCACGATCCGGCTGACGGATGACTTAACGGCGGAGATGTGCAAGCTGACGGAAAATACGTTCCGCGACATCAACATTGCGTATGCCAACGAGCTGAGCAAGGTCTGCGACCGGCTGGGCATTGACGTTTTTAACCTGATCGAGCTTGCCAACTGCCATCCGCGCGTGAACGTGCACACCCCGGGCGTCGGCGTGGGCGGGCACTGCATCGCGGTCGATCCGTGGTTCATTCATGAAAAGTTTGAGGACATTACGCCGCTCATCTACGAGGCGCGATTGGTCAACGACGGAAAGCCGGAGTGGGTCGCCGAGCGCATCGGAAAAGATGTCAAGCCCGGCGCGAAGATCGCGGTGCTCGGCATGAGCTTCAAGGCGAACATTGACGACACGCGCGAAAGTCCGTCGGTGCTGTTTGCGAATATCCTGAAGGACAAGGGCTACGAGGTCCTTGCCTGCGAGCCGTTTATCCAGGGCGACGTGGCCGGTTTCCAGAACCATACGTTAGAGCAGGCGATGGCGCAATGCGACTATGCGGTCATTACGCTCATGCACACGCCGTTTGTGGAAAACAAGGCGCTGATCGCGACGAAGCCGTATTACGACTGCGTGGGGCTCATGCGCAAATAAAAACTTACCCGCCGCAAGGAAGTCCTTGCGGCGGGCTTTGTGCTTCTAAAGAAGGATGGGCTGAATTTGCTCCGATTGCAGGGCATGGCAAACGGTGTCGGTGAGCCTGGTGAAATCCGCGACCATCGAGCGGGGCTTTTTCTGCGGGGAATCCTGCCGGAAGGGGACGAAGTAGTAGTGCTTGCGGCCCAGAAGCTTTCCGATGTTCGCGGCGTTTCCGGCGAGCGCGTCGTTCGTGGAGACGGCGAGGATGATGGGCGCTTCGTTTCGCAGGTGCGCTTTGGCCGCCAGGGTCACCGGCGTGTCGGCGATGCCGTTTGCAAGCTTGGCAATGGTGTTTCCGGTGCACGGCGCGATGACGAGCGCGTCGAGAAGCGCCTTTGGGCCGATGGGCTCGACGGCGGGGATGGTGTGGAGAATTTCGCGGCCGCAGATGGCCTCCAACCGCTTGCGGAAGGATGCCGCTTCGCCGAAGCGCGAGTCGGTTTCATAGCTTACGTCCGACATGATCGGGATGATGTCGGGGAAGACGGTATGGAGCTCTTCCAGAGCCTCCAAGACGGGCGCAAAGGTGCAGAACGAGCCGCACATGGCAAAGCCGAGGACAGGTGTTTTCATAAAGCCTCCTGATACGAAAAGAAGTCGGAATCGAGCATGGCGCGGAAAAGAAGCTTCGCCGCAGTCTTGGGCGCGGTCTTTCCGGGAAGGCCGAGGGCGGGGATGTACAGCTCCGGTTTTTTGGCGTCGGGCGCGATGCCGCCGGGACTGGACGCGAGCTCTATGTAGACGCAGGCGCCGGAAAGCGACCGGATCTGTTCGGCGGAGAAAACCGGCGCGGGGACGGTATTGAAAATGCAGGCGTATTGGGAAAGGGGCTGGCGGTAAACGCCAGTCTCGTCGGGCGTGCAGGAAAGCTGCTCGATGGTGGAAAACTGGTCAGGGCGTCTTGTTGTGAGGGTGACATTTGCGCCAAGCGCGCGGAGCTTTCGGGCAAGGCTTTTTCCGATGCGGCCGAAGCCGGTGACTAAGATATTGGCATCTTGCAGCGCCTCCGGCATGGCCTGAAGGGCGAGGCAGAGCGCACCTTCGGCGGTGAGGGCGGCGTTTTCGAGCGCGAGAGTGGTGCTTTGCAGGAAGTCATAGTGCGGCGTGTTTGTCTTTTGCAGCAACGTTTTGAACGCGCCAAGGCCGCCGCCGAAGACGACGGTGCTTTCGCCCAGATCACTTAAAAGCTGCGCGGGCGTGAGGGTCTCAAAGCCGGTGATCGAGCCGGAGCGCACGGCTGGCGTTGGCAGGCAGACAGCGTCCGCGTTCTGAACGGCCCGCTGCACGGATGGGGCGGTGTCTGTAAGACCGGGGACGGCAAAGGTCCGGACGGTGAAATCGGATTCGCGCAGGAGCCCGGCCAGATACCGCTGCCGCGCGTCGCCGCCGAGAACGGCGATCGTATGGATCAAACGCATCCCTTCTTTCCGGGGCGTGCGCGTCCAACCGTCCGTCACATCGGCCGCTGGAAGAACACACCTCAAGCTGTTACAATAGAATATGCGCAGCTGGCTTTTCCTGCGACGAAACCGCGGAACAAGACAAAAAAAGACCCCGCCGGGGTGCGTCAGGGTAAGGAATTTGGCTCTCTATACAATATATATTGGAAAGCTCTGAGCCAGTTGGCAAGAGGATCCGGCGAGGGATTTTGGCACAAGGCAAGGTTCAAAAGCGCGGGAATACTTTGTGTATTTCAAGCTTTTGCAACCGCAGCATTGGGCCAAAAGACCCGGCGAAGCCCGCAGACAACGGGCTCAGAGGTTTCCTAACCAATAAACCACTGGGTCCAGTAGTTTCCGTCTTCTACATAGCCGATGCCCATGCGGGTAAAGTTCGAAGACAGGATGTTCGCGCGGTGGCTGGGGGAGTTCATCCACGATGTCGTGACGGCTTCGGGGGTTGCATAGCCCATAGCGATGTTTTCTCCGGCGTAATTATAAGAGATGCCGAAGGACTTCATCATGTCGAACGGCGAACCGTAGGTGGGGCTGGTGTGGCTGAAGTAGGCGTTATCGTGCATATCCTGCGATTTGACGGCGGCATAGCGGCTGAGCGTGTCGTCAAGGGAAAGACTTTCCAGACCGTAGACCGCGCGTTCACGGTTGACAAGGTCCAGCACCTGCCGGGCGTAAGAGGATGTACTGCCGCTGTCCAGCGCGTCGGGGGTTTCAGGGGTGTCCGGAATTTCGGGCGTATCGGGGGTATCCGGCGTTTCAGGAACGTCGGGTGTATCCGGCGTTTCTGATTGGCTCGGGGCGCATGGGATGCTCCGGCACCAGCCGGGCAGGCACGGCTGACAGACACCCATTTCCGGGCAGACGCTGCGCGAAAGCTTCGTGCACGATGGGGCGTTTGCCGCCTGCGCCGAGACGATCAGTGCGGCAGAAAGCGCCAGAGTTGCTGTGAATGTGAAGATTTTTCTTTTCATTGGGTTTCCCTCCTTGCTTTTCTTTTTACGCCAGCGTGTGGCAAAAGGCAAGCTGTAAATGTTGGAAAGAAAATGCGCGTTCGCCAAAATCCTTGTATTTTCAGCAGGTTTTATGGTATACTATAGAGGCGTTAGAAATCCTTACCAGAGAGGTGACGAAATGGAAGAACGCGGATTTATCCGGGATATGCTGGATGTGAAGGTTTTGATCCTGTTTGTGGCGGCAAAAGCAAAGTATCCGCTGACGCTGCAAAAGATCTACGAGCTTTGCTATCAGGACGACCGGCTGAGCTATTTTGATGTGAGCATCGCCGTGCCGCAGATGGTCGAAAGCGGACATCTGGAAAAGCTCGGAGACGATCGCTTTGTTATTACGCCGAAGGGCCGCGAGCAGGAGGAAGTGACGCGGGACTCCATCGCGTTTCCTGTCATGCAGCGGGCGCAGGCGGCGGTCGACAAATTCAACGCCCAGACCAGGCGGGGGGAATTTGTCCACAGCGAGCTCACGGAGCAGGAAAACGGCGGCTGCACGGTGACGATGTATCTCGACGACGATCAGGGCACGCTCATGAAGCTGGAGCTGACCGCGCCCGGAAAAACGCAGGGCAGAGCCTTGCAGCGGGCCTTTGAACAGCAGGCCGAGGCCATTTACAACGGCGTCATGAAGCAGCTGCTTCAGAAAACCGAACGATGACGAGAAGCTTTGACGCAGCGGCCTTGCAGCGGCTCATGCAGGAGCGGAACGTCTGCGCGGTGCAGCTGGCGCGGCAGACGGGCATCGACGCGGGAACGCTGCGTGCGTTTCTGGCCGGACGGCAGGAGAATATCAGCACGAGAAACCTTCTGGCGCTGGCGCACTTTTTCGAGATCTCCATGCGCGAACTGGTCGACATACTCTCGTAAAAGACCGTTTACAGAATATTTGCTAAAAACCGCGGCTGACGGCTTGAAAAATTGTACAAAATGTGGTATACTGTAGGCGCAGAGGAAAAGAGAGACCCAAGCCTCTGCACAGGCAAAAACGAAAGGAGCGGCTTAATATGAGATTTCAGTACACCGAGAAGAAAGTCAACCTCCCGGAGAATGTTCACAGGTATGCCGAAAAGAAGGTCATGAAGCTCGAGCGGTTCTTCGGCGAAGACGCCGAGGCACTGGTCACGTTCAGCGTGGACAAGGACCGCAATATCGTTGAAATTACGGTACACGCATCGAATATGTACTTTCGCGCACGAGAGAGCACGTCCGATATGTTCGCATCCATTGACGCGGCGGTCGCCACGATGGAGCGGCAGATCCGCAAGAATAAGACCAGGCTCTCCCGCCGGCTGCGGCAGGACGCCTTCGTCCGCACCCCGGACGTCACCTCCTTTGCGCCCGAAGAGCCCGAGGAAGGCACGTTTGAGATCGTGCGCAAAAAGGAATTCAACATGAAGCCGATGACAAGAGACGAAGCCATCTTGCAGATGAACCTGCTCGAGCACACGTTCTTTGCCTTCCGCGACGAAGACAACGACGGCGCGTTCGCGGTGGTCTACAAGAGAAAAGACGGCGGCTATGGCCTCATCGAAGACGCGGAGTAATGATATAGAGTTCCAGAGGGACGCCCGGATTGGGCGCCCCTCTTTTTGTACACACAAGATGTGGATAGATGGCAAAAACGCACAAAAGGCAAGGCATGGTCTTTGTGGAAAAAGACGGCGAAAAATGTGTTGACTTTTGTCTTGAAGCTGGTATAATAACACCTGCGTTCGGCAGAGCGCCTGATTTTGAAAATCGTTTCGAAAAAGTCAAAGAAAACGTGAAAAAGTTCTTGACAAGTGAGAAACGAAATGATATAATCAGCAAGCTTTCTTCGGAAAGCGAATCACACCGAAATACAGCGAAGAAAAGAAATTGAAAATAGTTCTTGACAAGCTCGAAACGATGTGATAGAATCAATAAGCTTGCTGAACGGTGAGCGAAAGACCGCGATCGACGCGGAGTGCACCTTGTAAATTAAACAACGAGAAACATGAACAAACACCTTGGACAATTTAGGTTTTTAGAAACCAAAAACAAGTTGTTCGATGAATGTCGAAAAGAGATTCTTTGAATAGCCAACGAAAATTCTTGAGTAAAGCTAGAAGCGAACTTAAGGTAATTGATTTTAGAGCTTTCGGGCTTTAAGATACCATTTTATTGA
>DJQK01000011.1:0-298 GCA_002437575.1 Clostridiales bacterium UBA6388
AGACCGGCACGCCGCCGCGCGTCAACCGCCGCTCGATCGACGTGACGAAGATGGAGCTGCAGCCGGGCGACGAGACGCCCGTCCCGTTCTCGTTTTCCACGAAGCAGCCGCCGGAAAACAAGGCGGTCTGCTACCTGACCTATACGAATGAAAAGACCCACGCGATCATCAAGGCCAACCATGACCGGTCACCGCTGTTCAACGGCATGATCGAGTCCGTCGGCCCGCGCTACTGCCCGTCGATCGAGACGAAGATCGACCGCTTTCCGGATAAGCCCCGGCACCAGCTGTTCGTCGA
>DJQK01000011.1:449-4684 GCA_002437575.1 Clostridiales bacterium UBA6388
GCCTGCGTCGACCCGACCGAGCTTCTGCCGACGCTCGAGAGCAAAAAGATCCCCGGCCTCTACGGCGCGGGGCAGTTCAACGGCTCGTCGGGCTATGAGGAGGCCGCGGTGCAGGGCTTTGTGGCGGGCGTCAACGCGGCGCTGAAGCTCAAGGGCGAGGCACCGATGGTCCTGAAGCGGTCTGACGGCTATATCGGCACGCTCATCGACGATTTGGTCACCAAGGGCACGAATGAGCCCTACCGCATCATGACCTCGCGCTCGGAATACCGGCTCCTGCACCGGCAGGACAATGCCGATGAGCGATTGAGTCCCATCGGCCACCGCATCGGGCTGATTTCCGATGCGCAGTATGAAGCCGTGCAGGAAAAATACCGCGCGGTCGCCGCGGAGATCAAACGCCTGGAGGCCACGGGCGTGGCAGAAAGCGACACCCTCAACGACATGCTTCGCGCGCACGACACTGCGCCGGTCGAGGGCTCGGCCCGCCTGTCCGATCTCATCCGCCGCCCGCAGCTGGGCTATGACGATCTGGCGCCCTTTGACCCGGAGCGGCCGGCGCTGCCCGCCGTGGTGCGCGAGGCCGTGGAGATCCGGATGAAATACGCGGGCTACATCGCCCGTCAGCAGAAGCAGGTCGAGGAATTTGCCCGCGAAGAGGGCAGGCTCCTGCCGAAGACGATCGACTATCTTTCCATGCAGGGCCTGCGCGTCGAGGCGCGGCAGAAGCTCGATGAGATCCGGCCCCTGTCCGTCGGGCAGGCCAGCCGCATCTCGGGCGTCTCGCCCGCGGATATCGCGGTGCTGCTCATCTGGCTGGAGCAGAATAAGGAGTAAGGTATGTATTTTGATTCACACGCACATCTGACCGAGGACTGTTTTGCACAGGACTTCGACGCCATTGTGGAAAACATGAAGGCTGCGTCCGTCACCGGCATGATGGAGATCGGCTATGATCTGCCGTCGTCGGAAAAGGCGGTGCGGCTGGCGGAGCGGTTCGACTGGGTCCATGCCGCCGTCGGCAGCCATCCGGACGACGCCGCGCAGGTGGACGAGGCGCGGATCGCCGTCTACCGCGAGCTGTGCAAAAACCCGCGCGTGAAGGCCATCGGCGAGATCGGCCTGGACTATCACTACGAGGATCCCCCGCGGGACGTGCAGCAGCGGGCCTTCCGTCTGCAGATGGCGCTGGCGCAGGAGCTCTCCATGCCCGTCGTCATCCATGAGCGCAAGGCGCATGAGGACGGGCTGCGCATCATCGACGAGGTCCCGGACGTGAAGGGCGTGTTCCACTGCTTTTCCGGCAGCTATGAGATGGCAAAGGAGCTGATCAGGCGCGGCTGGTGCATTGGTTTTACCGGCGTCGTGACGTTCAAGAATGCGCACAAGGCTGTGGAGGTCGCGCAGAACATCCCGCTGGACCGCATCCTCATCGAGACCGACTGCCCCTACATGGCCCCGGAGCCCTTCCGCGGCCGCCGCTGCGACCCCAGCCTGGTCCCGTACGTGGCCAAAAAGATCGCGGACCTCCGCGGCATCCCCGCCAAAGAAGTCGCCCGCGCAACCGAATCCAACGCCCGCCGGGTATTCCGCCTCTGACGCACCCCAAGGCTCCCCTGAGAGGGGAGCCTTTTGGGCGCTTAGACGAAGACATACCGGATCAGGAGCATGTAGGTGATCGTGCCGGCGGCGATGGAGAGGAGCATGTTGCGCTTCCAGAGGTGGAGACCGGCGGTGATGAAGATGCCGATGAGCTCTGGCAGGCCGTAGCTGTAGCGGCGGAAGGAGACGGATTTCAGGCAGTAGACGACCAGCATCGAAAAGATGGCGCCGGGCAGGACTTTCCCGAGATACTGCACGAACGCCGGCGTCTTCCGGTGCTCGTTGAAGATCAGAAACGGCACGAACCTTGTCAGCTGCGTGCCGAGCACGCACAGGGCGATGGTGATGATTTGCTGGGTAAGAGTCATTGCAGATACGCTCCATATTTGTCGGTGATCGGTTTTCTGAGGAAGGACAGGGCGGCGAGGATGCAGACCATGGTCGGGATGAGGAAGCTGTCCGCGCCGAAGATCAGCAGACACCCCACGGCCGCGGCAAAGCCGATCAGCTCGCTGAAATGCCGCTGTTCCTTCATCCACTGCTCCATGAAAATGACGACGAACATGGCCGTCATGACAAAGTTGAGTCCCGTCGTGTCAAAGTGGATGAGACTGCCGAGCAGCCCGCCGATCGTCGCGCCGCTGACCCAGTAGAGCTGGTTGAGCAGCGTCACGAAGAAATAAAACCACCCGCGGTCGACGCCGTCGGGGATCTTTGCCGTGTAGTTGATGCTGAAGGTCTCGTCGCACATGGCGTAGATCAGGTAATATTTTTTCGGCCCGAGGTTTTTATATTTTTCCAGCATGGATATGCCGTAGAACAGATGCCGGGCCTGGATCATCAGCGTCATCAGAAAGGTCTGCAGCGGCGCGTAGGGCGACAAAAGCATGCTGACCGCCACGAATTCCAGACTGCCGCCATAGATCACGGCGCTCATGACCATCGGATAGACGAAGGAAAAGCCGGAAACGCTCATATGGATGCCGTAGGCCATCGCCAGAAACCAGAACCCGGCGAAGATCGGCACCGTATAGGGAAACGCCGCGCGCAGGGCGGCGAGCTTGCTGTTTTTCATGGATTTGTTTGGTTACTCCAGATCGTTGATCTTCTGCTGCAGGGCTTCATAGAACCGGCCGAGATGCACGCCGTCGACAAAGCGGTGGTTGACCTCGATGGAAAGGCCCAGAGTCTCGCGTCCGTCCTGCCGGACGTATTTGCCCCAGGTGATGCGGGGGATGGCGTCGTCCTTGTCAAAATTCCGCTCGTTCGTGCAGCAGGTGAGGTCGAACCACGGCAGACAGGAGAGGTAGACAAGGTCGTCTGTCTCTGATGCAGACTCGAGGAACGCGGTCTGCCGCTCGCTTTTCTCCCTCGCCGCGCGGCAGAAGGCGGGAAGTGAAGGATCCCAGGGAACGGTGAGGATCCGGAACTGCTCGCTGCCCTTTTTCAGCTCCGTAAAGCTCGGCGTGCGCGCCGGGAGCAGATACACCTC
Organism: Clostridiales bacterium UBA6388; assembly: GCA_002437575.1. Classification (GTDB taxonomy): domain Bacteria; phylum Bacillota; class Clostridia; order Oscillospirales; family Oscillospiraceae; genus CAG-170. The sequence goes on from DJQK01000011.1 coordinate 3,544, forward strand.
GCCGCCGCGGAGGGTATAGCGCAGATTTTCCGTCTCGTTGACGGCCTGCGTGACGAGCCAGACCATGGAATGATAAAATGACAACCCATTGGCTTTGGTATAGGCGTGCAGCGCCGTGACGTCCACGCGGAAGCAGACGCTGTAGAACGGCTGGTCGAGCGAGGAGAAAAAGGCAAAGCTCTCGCTTCTCGGCCACTGCGCCGGATCGATCTTCTGACAAGGAACGGACATAAACATACCTCCTGACCGGGTAATCCCTATCAATAGTCTAGCAGATTTATAGGCAAAAGAAAAGTCCGAAATCGGGCGCCAGCATACGAAAAAAAGCACAGTCTGACCGCCCGGACTGTGCTTTTTGAATAAGTCCGGGGGATTTGAGCCCCGGCATTCAAAATCATAATCCGGCCTCGCCAATACGGATCACGCGTCCTGCTTTTCTCGGTTTTGGTGTGGGGTGCTTGTCGCCTGCACGGAGATAGCTCTGCTTCCTTTTATTGAATTGCAGAATCGAATAGTCGGTTATCAAAAGTGCCGAGTTTCTGCGCGATTTTCTGCATTTTGAAATCAGTTACGCAGAGCAGCGCAATATTCCAAATCATCATCTATTTGAGGATTGTGTAAGCTGTCTTTCTTATAACGCAAACTGTGCTCCAAAGCCGCCCAAGAGTCCATCGCCGTTGTCCGAAGTTGCAATTCATATTTTACTTTTTGAATACCAGAGTGAAAAGGAACTGGAACCTCAACAATCAAATGCAGGCTCCGATAGCCGTTCGGCTTCGGAGATTCAATGTAATCCTTCTCCTGCAAAAGCTCTAAAAAATGATCGGGACAACAAGGCATCCCGGATATCATATATGTCATTCACATATTCGCAGATAATGCGTATGCCAGCCACATCATTCAGGTTTTCGGTAATAGACCGCGTCGTGAGCGGGAATCCTTTTCTGCGCAGCTTTTGAATACTGAGTGGCGTTTTCATGCGGCTCGAAAAAGAACGAATCGGATTATGTTTTCTACTTGCTTCAGCCTCTTTCTGCATAATATCCAGCCGCATTGTCACACATCGAATCGCGCTTTCGAAAGGGTCATGATCTGCTGATAATGTAAAATGAAAGCGGTAAATTCATCGTCATCCAGCAAG
>DJQK01000092.1 GCA_002437575.1 Clostridiales bacterium UBA6388
ACTCGGCAATGGCTTTGAGCATTTCAGAGACAAGGGACAGTACCACATGGACTTTTTGAAGTTGATGGTGTTGAACACCTTGATGCGGTAGCCATTTCGCTCCAGCAGCTTGCCGGTTTCCAGCAGGACCGTACCCTTCGGGTCGGTGACGACGTAGGAACTGTGCATCTGCATGAGATTGGGCTTGATGAAAAAGCGCGTCTTACCGGAACCGGAGCCACCGACCACCAGCACGTTTTTGTTGCGGGCGTCTTTGGGATTCTTCGGACGGTTCGACATCATCAGCCCCTCGGTCTGGGTCAGGATGATATTCCTGCGCGGGTCCGCGTCCATGAACGGCGCAATGTCCTCGCGCGTACCCCAGCGGGCAGAGCCGTATTCTACATTTTTGCGGTATTTCTTCGCGTTTTTCGCCTTCAGATAGACCGCCAGCCGAATGGCGGCGGCGATCAGAATACCGATACACAGATCCAGCGGATGAAAGCTCGGAAACGGCGACCGAAACGCGCCTGCCAGACTATCCAGCAGATGCAGCATTTTTTCGGACGCATCCGCGCCCTCGGCAAGCCGCCACGCCTGCGGGAGCTTTGTGGCAAAAAGCGCAATGAAAAGATACGGGAGATTGGGAAGGATGATCTTCTTGATGCTGCGCCGCTTCATCGCTCCTGCCCCCGTTCCTTCTGCCGCTCCCGGTTCTGGTTCAGCACCGGTGCGCGGGCGATCAGGCTGCGGAGCTTTTGCAGCACAGACGGCTTCTTTTCCTTCGTGACGGTGTTAGAATATTCCGTAAACGCCGCATTGAGGGACGCGGCATCCTTCGCCCGAAAAAAGACGTAGTATTTCGGGACCAGACTGCTTTTGTCCTTTTTCAGCGCGTAATCCACGCGGTACTTCCGCGCAACACGGTCAAAATCCTTGATATTCTGGTCCGTGATCTCGATACTTGTCAGGTTCGGCTCTGTGGCTTTGAGCGCTTTGAGCGTCTGCTTGCCGCGATACTTCACCGCACCAGGGACGTTCTTCTCGATCTTTTTCTGCTTCTGGTGGGCAAGGTATTTGGAGATCATCCATTTGAGCAGCTGCCCTGTCATTTTCACGGCGCTTATTGACAGCGTGAGCGTTTTCTGTTCTACTTCCTCCTGCAAGGGGAATCCTCCTTTCCAGCGTCAGGAACCGTACAGATCGTGGTTCACCTGCGCCGCGTAGTAGTGGTCGATGGTGCTGGGGGCGTTAAACAGCACCGCCAGCAGGTATTTTTTGATATTGCGGATGTAGGTCGTGTTCTTGCCCATGCACTCAAAGGCGTAGTCGATGTGCATGGGTGTGAGCTTTAAGAGCTTGTCCCGGACGAGCTGCGCCGGGTACTCATCCCCGGCGACCACGATGGTTTTCTTTCGGGAGCAGAGCGTTTCCACCATCAGGTCCACAATTTCGTCCAGCCGCTCCCGGTCATAGCGTTCCAGCAGAATGTCGTATTCCAGATTTTCAAGCACCAGCGCTCTCGCTGCTTCATATCCCATCGCATCGCATCCGTCCTCCTGCCGGTTGGACGGAGGTTCCGGGATAGATCGATCAGGATTTGATATATCCGTACTGGATTGTTTTTTATTTTCTTGATCTATATTTAATTCTGCGGGCTTTTCCGTACACGGCGAAACCGTATCCGGGGTATCCATATCCGGGTTTTCCGTATGTGGTAAAGCCGTATCCGGTTTGGGCGTATGCGGGCACTCATAGATCGTGTACTCGGTATCGGTAATTCTGCCCCGGCTGTCCCGCAGCTGCCGCCGCACAAGATAGCCGCCTGCCTCTAACTCCTTGAGCGAAGCGCCGATGGCGTCCACGCCCTCCTTGCAGATCGAAGCCAGACCACGTGTGGTATAGTCCCATTTCTCGGGGAGCGAGAGCATCATGGACAAAAGCCCCTTGGATTTGAGCGTCAATGCCCGGTCTTTCAGGTGGTAGTTGGACATGACGGTGTAGTTCCGGTTTTTGCTGACGCGAAAGATTGCCATAAACGATCACCTCCAGTTTTCTGCGGTTCGTTACGCCGCTTTTTTCGTGATTTTCAAAACGTCCAGCCCATACCGTGCCACCAGCAGCGCGTGAATGATAAGCCGAAACGCGCTGAGCGGAACGACCTCGGGGATGGCGAGATCCGCCGACGTCACCTGCCCGGTGCCTTCGTAGATGCTTCGTGCCGCGGCAATGACGGCGTAGGCGTGATGGGACGCGCCGCGCGTCTGGATTTTGCGGAAGTCAATGGTGCGCCGGGTGAAGCATTGCGCCGCGCGGCGGTACACGTCGTTATCCGAGGTCAGAAGATACAAAACGGCATAATACTTCGGCGTGTCCCGGCGCTTGTAGTAGCGGTTGACCGCTTGCTGGGTCTCCATGCGCCGTATGTGCTTTTCGTTCTGCCAGAGCGTGCCGTCGAACGTTTCAAGCAGCATCCGCAGCCGCCAGCGGAACACGCTGTCCGCGGGGAAGGATTCGCGCA
>DJQK01000064.1:0-8310 GCA_002437575.1 Clostridiales bacterium UBA6388
AACCTCTTTGCCCCCGGCAAAACGCCGAGCCAGAACGCACAGTTCCTGCTCTTCCTGACGGCGTTCATTGCGGGTGTGGACGAATATCAGGAGCTTCTGCGCTCCACCGTCGCTTTTGCCGGAAACGATCACCGTCTCGGCGCGCAGGAAGCGCCTCCGGCCGTCATTTCCATCTTCCTCGGCGACGAGCTTTCAGACATCATCGACTCCATCGTCGCAGAAACGGACTACACCGACCGCAAAAAAGGCGCGCTTCGCATCGGCGTGGACGTGCTGCCTACCATTCCGCAGGACACGACCGACCGCAACCGCACCTCGCCTCTGGCCTTCACGGGCAATAAGTTTGAGTTCCGGATGCTGGGCTCGAGCCAGTCCATTTCGGGCCCCAACATCGTTCTGAACACCATCATGGCCGAAACGCTCAGCCGCTTTGCAGACGCGCTGGAAAGATCCTCCGACTTTGAAGCGGACCTGCACGCGCTCATCCGCAGCTCTCTTTGCCGCCACAAGCGCATTTTATTCAACGGCAACGGCTATGAAGACAGCTGGCTCGAGGAAGCCAAACGGCGCGGGCTTGCAAACCTTGCCTCGACGGCGGACGCGCTGCCGGCCTTCATTCTGGAGAAGAACATCGACCTTCTGTCCCGCCACGGCGTGTTCAGCCGCAGCGAAATGATGGCCCGGCACGAGATCCATATGGAGAACTACTCCAAAGTTATCAAGATCGAAGCCTCCACGCTCATCGACATCGTCCAGCACACGCTTTTGAACGCCGCGACGGCCTACACAAGAGACCTGTGCACGGCGATCTTACAGAAAAAAGCCGCCCTGCTGGGAGATACCTGCCGCGTGGAGTCTGCGCTGGCCGCATCGGTGAGCAGGCTCGGCGAGGATCTGCTCGACCGCTGCGCCGCGCTCAAAACCGCGCTCGACACGATGCCGAAAAATCTGGACGCCGAGGGCGAGATGCACTACTGCCATGACTCTCTCGTCCCCGCAATGGCCAAGGTCCGCGAGACGATCGACCACATGGAAACGCTCGTCGCCAGCCCCTATTGGCCCGTTCCGACCTATTGCGACCTTTTATTCTCCGTTTGACAAAAACCCCCATAGGCCATAGGCCTATGGGGGTTTTGCGGTAATAGGTAATCGTGAAGAGTGAATAGGTGTGGTGTCGGCGGCGCCGACGATCTGAATCGTGCCGCAAAGCGGCACACCACACTTCTTCACTCTTCACTCTTACTTTTTACTTTGTCTCGCGTGCAGAAAGGAAGCTCTCGATGGCTTCGATCTGCTTTGCCGTCTGCTCGATGGCAGGGCCGCCGAAGCTCTTTCTCTGGCAGACGCAGGTGTCTAAGCTGATGGCCTCGTAGACGTCTGCTGCAAAGAGCGGCGAGAGGTTTTTGAGCTCGGTGAGGGACAGATCTTCGAGCGTACAGTTTTTCTGCGTGCGCAGGCACACGAGCCGGCCGGTATATATGCGCTCGGTATTCAGCGGATAAAATTCGTGCACTGGAAGGGCTCGCGCTCGGGATGCCCGATGCCCGCCTGCTTGCCCGCCTCGATGCACTTTAAGATCCACGCCATGTTGCGGCCGAGTGTGCGCATGGTCTGAAGACCCTCAAGATCCTGCTCGACGTCCTGCGCGTTCATGCCGTGCACCATGTTCCAGTACTGGCTCGAGACGATGGGCATATTCGAAATACCGGGGTACTTGAGCAGCTGCTCATACGTCGCCGTATTGCCGCCGCGTCTGGCCGCTGTCACAACAGCCGCGGGCTTGAACTGCAAATTTTCTCCCGCGGAGTAGAACAAGCGGTCCATAAACGACGTCATATTACCGGACGCCGCCGCGTAGTGGACAGGGCTTCCGAACACAAAGCCGTCCGCGTCTTTGGCCATCTTTCCAAATTCCGCGACCACGCCTCCAAAGACGCACTCGCCCTTTCTGGAACATCCGCCGCAGCCGACGCACCCGCCGATGGGCTGATTGCCGATCCAGAAAATCTCCGTCCCGATGCCCGCCTCCGTCAGGGTCTTCGCGACCTCCCGCAGGGCTCGGTCGGTGCTGCCGTTCTGGTGCGGGCTGCCGTTGACCAGGAATACCTTCATAAGAATACGCTCCTTCCTCAAAAAGCTTACCTCTATTTTGTTTCTTTTCCCGCGTTTTGTCAAGCGCGGCTCATCTTCATGAAATCTTAAGATTTTTGCGCATTGTTTCTTAAGCGCATTTCCGGTATCATAACTACAAGTGAAAAGAGGAGAAACACAAATGTACAACGTATTGGTATGTGACGATGAAAAGGACATCGTTTCAGCGCTCACGATCTATTTACAGGCCGAGGGCTACTGTGTCTTCGGCGCGGAAAACGGCTTGCAGGCGCTCGAGATCGTCCGGCGCGAACAGATCCACCTCGTGCTTCTGGACATCATGATGCCCGGGCTCGATGGGCTTCACGCGATGCAGCGGCTGCGCGAATTTTCAAACGTCCCGGTCATTCTGCTCACGGCGAAATCCGAAGACAGCGACAAAATTCTCGGCCTCACCGTCGGCGCGGACGACTATGTCACCAAGCCCTTCAACCCCGTCGAGGTCATGGCCCGCGTCAAATCGCAGCTGCGGCGGTATTTGCAGCTCGGCGGCGGGCAGGCGGCCAGCGGCGTTCTGCACATCGGCGGCATTGCGCTCGACGACGATGCAAAATCCGTCACGCTGGACGGTGAACCCGTGAGCCTCACGCCCAAGGAATATGATATTCTGCGCTTTCTGATGCAGAACCCCGGCAAGGTCTTTTCCCCCAGCGAAATTTACCGCAAGGTCTGGGCCGATCTGCCGCTGAACGCCGACAATGCTCTGGCCGTCCACATCCGCCACATCCGCGAAAAGATCGAATATAACCCCGCCGAGCCCCGGTACTTAAAGGTCGTCTGGGGCAAGGGCTATAAAATGGAGGCAGATCTCAGATGAAACAGCTCTACGAGAAGCTATGGGCCAAGATCACCGCGCTGCTTTTGCTGACGATTTTCGCGATCGTGCTCTTTTTCAGCGGCTTCGGCGTTTTGTATCTGGCCGATCAGGGCGGATACAGCAATCCCGAGGGCTTCGCCGAGGACCACATCGCGGGAAACGCGTTTTACAGCGCGATGAACTCCGCCGCCGACTACTATACGGCATATCTTCAAAAGCAGTCCGGCGACAGCTACACGAGTCTGGCGTATTATGAGCGGCAGTTCTCGCGCGAAAACAGCAACTTTTTCTTCACCGTGCAGGACGATACCGGCAAGACCGTTTTTGAAAGCCCCGATCAGGACGAAACGTATCAGTATACGCGCAGCCAGGAGCAGTATTTGTCGTATAACTGGCGCGACGTGGTAGAAGAAGACCACGTGTTCGACTCGGTAGACGCGTATGAGGAATACGTCAATTCTCTTGAGCGGCAAAACTTCAACATCTACGACGCTTATCTCACCGATGTCAGCCGCACCCCCGCGCCTGCCTCGTCACAGGACGCTGGCGCTGTGCAGGACGCCGACGCCGTCATGACGGCCGAGGAGGTCATCGAGGAGGTCCACGCCTACATTTCCTATCAGCGCTTTGACTATGCCCACGTGACCATCACCGGCTACATCCGAAGCCCCCTGACGGCGAAGGACGATATCTATCAGGAGAGCTACTACGCAAACCTGCTGGTCGAACACCGGCACGCCCTGATCGGCGTCGTTGTCTGTTCGTTTGCCCTGTGTCTGGCGCTGTTTGTGTTTCTTCTGTGCGCGGCGGGGCACAAGGAAGGCGTTCCCGGCATCCACCTCAACTGGGTCGATAAGATCCCGCTGGACCTCTATCTGGTTCTCGCGGTCGCCGCCGGAGGCTGCATTTTCGCTGCCGCCGTCGAACTGAGCAATTCGAGCATTGCCATCATGATCTTCGTGGCCGCGGTGCTGCTGGTGTTCGCGGTGCTGCTGGTGATGAGTCTTTTCATGACGCTCGCCACGCGCTTCAAATCCGGCGCGTTCTGGAAAAATACGATCGTCTACCGTCTTCTGCAATTACTTGCCCGCATGGGAACCGGGCTCAAAAATGGGGTATCCTACTGCGCAAAGCACCTGCACCTGTACTGGCAGGCGGGGCTTATTTTTGCGGGGATCAGCCTGCTGGAATTTCTCATCATCGCCGGCTTCGGAAGCAGCACGATCTTTTTGTTCTGGCTGATTGCGAAGCTGATTGAAACGCCGCTTCTCGTTTTGATCGCCGTTTCGCTTCAGAAGCTCAAAGCCGGCGGCGAGGCGCTGGCCGCGGGAGACCTGAACGCCAGCGTCGATCTGCGGCATATGCCCGGCGTTCTGAAACGTCACGGCGAAAACCTCAACTCCATCGCGCAGGGGATGCAGAAGGCCGTGCAGCAGCAGTTAAAATCCGAGCGCTTGCGCACCGACCTCATCACGAACGTTTCGCACGATATCAAAACGCCGCTTACCTCGATCGTAAACTACGTGGATCTTCTGAAAAAAGAAGACGTGCAGCCGGAAAAGGCGAAGGAATACATCGCCGTTCTCGACCGGCAGTCCGCGCGGCTCAAAAAGCTGACGGAAGACCTCGTCGAAGCGTCGAAGGCCTCGAGCGGCACGCTGCCGGTCCATCCGGAGGCCGTGGACGTGAATGTGATGCTCTCGCAGGTCTCGGGCGAGTACCAGAGCCGGTTTGAGCTGTGCAGATTGGAGCCCGTCGTAAAGCTTTCGCCCGACGATCCGAAAATTTCCGCCGACGGCAAGCTTCTGTGGCGCGTGTTCGATAACCTCCTCAGCAACATCTGCAAATACGCCATGCCCGGCACGCGCGTGTATTTTACGAGCGAGGTCGTATCCGGACAGGTGCATATCAGCTTCAAGAACATCTCCAACTATCCCCTCGACATTACCGCAGACGAGCTCATGGAGCGCTTCGTGCGCGGCGATTCGTCCCGCTCGACAGAAGGAAGCGGCCTCGGCCTTTCGATCGCGCAGAGCCTGACGAGCCTGCAAAAGGGCCAGTTCGAGCTCGTGGTCGACGGAGACCTCTTCAAGGCCAACCTCACCTTCCCGCTTCTGAACGCCTGATTTTTTCGCGTTCTTCCTCTTCCCAAGCCCCGGAGGTCTTCGGACCTTCGGGGCAATTTTTGCTTTCCCTCTTGACAAACGAAACCGTTGTGCTATTATAAACATATGCTTAGCAAATAAACTTTTGTCCGGAGGTGGGACCGTGACAGAACGGGAATCGGAAATTTTCCATATCATCCAGCAAAACCCCGCCATTTCGCAGAATGAGCTGGCCGCGAAGCTGAACCTCGCGCGAAGCTCGGTGGCGGTGCATATCGCAAATTTGCAGAAAAAGGGCTACATCCTCGGCAAGGGCTATATCGTGAACGAAAGCGCTTACGTGCTCGGCGTGGGCGCGGCCAATGTCGATATTCACGGCCGGTCCAAAAAAGCCATCGTCATGCACGACTCGAACCCCGGCCGCATGAACACCTCTGCCGGCGGCGTGACGCGCAACGTCTGCGAAAATCTTTCGCGCCTCGGCGTGAACGTCAAGCTCATCTCCGCCGTCGGAACGGACGTGTACGCCGACCAGATCCGCCGCGAGTGCGAGTCCGCGGGCATCGACATTTCGAACCTGTATGTCGCCGACGGACAGGCATCCTCGACGTATATGTCCATGATCGATGCAGACGGCGATATGTTCGTCGCGCTTTCGGATATGCACGTTTTGCAGGGGCTGCCGCTGAGCTTTCTGAGCGCGAAGCAGAGCCTGATCCGCGGCGCGCGGCTCGTGACGTGCGATCCGAGCCTGTCCGAAGAGGCCATCTGCCGGCTTCTGGACATCTGCGAAGGCGGCCCCGCGGTGTACGCAGACCCTGTTTCCACGGCCTATGCCAGAAAGCTTGCCCCCTATGTCGGCAAATTCCACACCGTCAAGCCCAACCGCATGGAGCTCGAAATTCTGGCCGGGCAGGAGATAAAAGACGAGCTGAGCCTGTATCACGCGTGCGAGACGGTTCTGAACAAGGGCCTTCAGCGCATTTTCGTGAGCCTCGGCGCGGAGGGCTGCCTGTACATGGATCAGGAGGGCCGGATGCTTCGCCGGAAGCTGAAGCCCGCGGAGCACATGGTAAACGCCACCGGCGCCGGAGACGCCTTTACCGCCGCGATGATCTACGCCACGCTCGAAGAGCTTCCCATCGAGTCCGTCATGGACTACGCCATGGCCGCCGGCATTGCCGCCCTCGGCCACGAGAGAACCATCAATCCCCAGATGAGCCTTTCGCTCCTGGAATCTATTTTGAAGGAGTACAAACAATGAATCTGCATGAGTATCTGTCCGTTGCACCGGAGATCGCCGAAGCCGTCGCAGCCGGTAAGCCCGTCGTCGCGCTCGAATCCACCATTCTCAGCCACGGTATGCCGTATCCGGAGAACGTCGAATTTGCCCACAAGGTCGAAAAGATCGTCCGTGAAGAGGGCGCTGTCCCCGCAACGACCGCTATCATCGGCGGCAAGCTGAAGGTCGGTCTGAACGATGAAGAGCTGCTTGTCATGTGCAAGGCAGAAAACGTCGGCAAGGTCAGCCGCCGCGATGTGGCTGTGTATTTAGCTACCGGCCAGACCGGCGCAACGACCGTCGCCACGACCATGATCATCGCAAGCCTTGCCGGCATCCGCTTCTTCGCGACCGGCGGCATCGGCGGCGTGCACAGAGGCGCGGAAAAGACGATGGACATCTCCGCTGACCTGCAGGAGCTTGCAAACACGCCCGTCTGCGTCGTCTGCGCGGGTGCAAAGAGCATTCTCGACCTCGGCCTGACGCTGGAGTACCTCGAGACCTACGGCGTGCCGGTCCTCGGCCTTCGCACCGACGAGCTGCCCGCGTTCTACTGCCGCACCTCGGGCTACAAGCTCGACTATAACTGCCAGGACGAAGAAACGGTCGCAAAGATCATGAAGACCAAGTGGGACATCGGCCTCAAGGGCGGCGCCGTCGTCGGAAACCCCGTGCCCGAAGAGTTTGCAATGGACCCCGCTTACATGAACGGCATCATCGAAAAAGCCGTTGCACAGGCCAACGCCGAGCACATCCACGGCAAGGCCATCACGCCGTATCTGCTGGCGCACATCAAGGACATGACCGGCGGCAGCTCCTTCAAGACCAACCTCGAGCTCGCCTACAACAACGCCCGCGCCTGCTCCAGGATCGCCTGCGCCTACGCGAAGCTGTAATTCCTTTTCGGAAATTGATGCGCACGATCGCAATATGGCACAAAAGCCCTCTGTTCAGAAGAACAGAGGGCTTTTGATCTGGATCTACGAAAGCAGCACGGCGTCCGTCTCTTCCTGCTGGCCGGCCAGTGCGGCGAAGCGGTCGAGAAGGTCTTTTTTCGTGAGCTTTTTCTTTTCCTCGCCGGAAATGTCGAGGATGATGTGGCCTTCGTTCATCATGATCAGCCGGTTTCCGTGCGTGATGGCGTCTTTCATGTTGTGCGTGATCATGAGCGCCGTCAGGCCGTTTTCTTCGACGATCTTGTCGGACAGCTCGAGAACTTTTGCCGCCGTCGCCGGGTCAAGGGCCGCCGTGTGCTCGTCCAGAAGCAGCAGCTTCGGCTTTTGCAGCGACGCCATCAGAAGCGTCAGCGCCTGCCGCTGGCCGCCGGAGAGAAGGCCCACCTTGTCGGTCATGCGCTTTTCAAGGCCGAGCCCGAGCGCGTGCAGCCGCTCGTAGTAGTCCTCACGCTCGGCCTTTGTGATGCCCCAGCGAAGCGTGCGCTTTTTGCCGCGGCGAAACGCCAGCGCGAGATTTTCTTCGATCTGCATATTGGGCGCGGTGCCGAGCATCGGGTCCTGGAAAACGCGTCCGATAAACGCGGCTCTTTTGTATTCCGGAAGACCTGTCACATCGACGCCGTCGATCAGGATATTGCCCTCGTCCACGGGCCAGACGCCCGCGATGGCGTTGAGAAGCGTCGATTTGCCCGCGCCGTTGCCGCCGATGACGGTGACGAAATCGCCGTCATTGAGGCTTAAGGACAGGTTTTGCAGCGCCTTCTTGGCATGGATGGTGCCGGGGTGGAAGGTTTTCGAGATCGACTGTAATTCAAGCATGACGGCTGCCTCCTTTCGCGTGTCTGGCAAACGAGCTTCTTCTCTGCTCGCGCAGATACGGCACGGCAAGGAAGACTGCGACGATGAGCGCGGTGAAGAGCTTGAGGTCGTTCGGGTCGAGCTTGAGCCAGAGGATCAGCACCATGACCGCGTAGTACACCACGCCGCCGAAGACGACGA
>DJQK01000064.1:8398-8737 GCA_002437575.1 Clostridiales bacterium UBA6388
TGACGATCGCGCCGCGGCCCATCGAAACGTCCGCCGTGCCCTGGAACTGGGTCATGAGGCCGCCGGCTAAGGCTACCATGCCGTTCGAGAGCGCGAGGCCGAGCAGCTTCATGTTGCTCACATTGATGCCCTGCGCCCGGCTCATGGCGGGGTTGGCGCCCGTGGCGCGCATGGCGCTTCCCTGCTCGGTGCCGAAGTACCAGTACAAAAGCGCGACCAGCGCGGCCGACAGTACGATCCCTGCGATCAGGGCCTGCGGCACGTAGAGCGACGACATCAGAAAGCCCTTGCCGTTCGTCTCCCAGAACATTCCGAAGTTTTTGATGCTGGCCGTCTGGT
>DJQK01000134.1 GCA_002437575.1 Clostridiales bacterium UBA6388
CTCTACTTTTTTCAGCAGTTTTCCTGATTTGCCCACCTTGTGAACGTTTTTGCCGACACGCCGAGCTGCTTTGCCGCGGCTCTGGCCGAAATGCCGCCGGACGCCCAGAGCGCCTGTATGGCCGCGAACGCCTCGGGCCGCTCGATGAGGGGACGCCCGAAGCGCACGCCGCTGGCTCTGGCCGCCGCGATGCCCTCGGCCTGCCGCTGGCGGATAAACTCGCGCTCCGTCTGCGCCACATACGACAAAAGCTGCAAAACGATGTCGGCAATGAGCGTCCCGGTGAGGTCGCGGCTCTGCCGGGTGTCGAGAAGCGGCATATCCAGCACCACGATCGCCGCGCGTTTTTCCTTCGTGATGATGCGCCACTGCTCGAGAATTTCCGCGTAATTGCGTCCCAGCCGGTCGATGCTCTTGACGACGAGCGTGTCGCCGGGCTTTAATCGGCGCACGAGGCGCTTGTAATTGCGCCGCTCAAAATCCTTGCCGGACTGCTTGTCCACGAAGATCTGCTTTTTGTCCAGCCCGAACTGCTCAAGCGCGACGAGCTGCCGCAGCTCGTTCTGCTCCTTCGTCGAGACCCGCGCATAGCCATAGTCCATGTTTATTACCTCCCAATTGCCATAAAAAAATCCGAACCACTCTGTTAGAATGGTTCGGATCTTGTGATTATTTTTGTATCATTTCAGACCTTTTTGATGCAGTTTTTCAAAATCGCGATGAAACGGTCGCGGTCGACTTTCAGGACCACCTGCGCGTTCTTTTTCTCAAACTGCTTGTCGCTCCAGAGATCGGTCACGGTCTTGCCGCGCGTAATAGAGCCCCGCGTTTCGACATAAACGCCCGCCTCTTCGGCACTGAAAAGCTCCGGATGGGCCAGATACAGCACCGGGCACGCATCGTGCATCGCTACGCCCGCAAAGCCGATGGGCTGTAAGAATGACCACGCCTTCTGCAAGCAGGCCTTCGTGAATTTGCCTGCGGGCGTTCCAAAGGCATCGAGCTCGTCCCAGTCGGCGGGCGTGAGCTGCGCCTGAAGCGTCACGTCCAACCCGCACATCACGATCGGAACGCCGGACTTGAAGACGATCTGCGCCGCGTCGGGGTCTGCGTAGATGTTAAATTCCGCCGCCGGCGTTACGTTGCCGCCCGAGGCCGCGCCGCCCATGATCAAAATCGTGTGCAAAAGCTTCGAAAGCTCCGGGTATTTCGTCAGCGCAATGGCTGCGTTCGTAAGGGGCCCGACTGCAATGAGCCGCAGCTCGCCGGGGTATTTTTTCGCGCATTCATAAAGCGCGTCCCACGCGGGGGTATCGTGCATTTCCGCGTCCTCCGGCATCGGAAGCTCGACGTCTCCGAGGCCGTTTTCGCCGTGGAACGCGGGCGCGTATTGGGGTTCAACGATCAAAGGGCGGCTTGCGCCCTTGTAGATGGGGTAGTGCGTGCGCATCAGGCCGTTCATGCGGTGCGCGTTCGGGAAGGTGGCGGACAGCGGCGCGTTGCCGCTCACGGTAGAGATGGCAAGAAGGTCGATTTCCTCCAGCGCGTGCGCGGCCATGATGGCGATCGCGTCGTCCACGCCAACATCACAGTCGAGCCAGACAGGGTATTTGTTCATTTCGCGCCCTCCCCATAAAATTTCATCGCTTCCACGAGCCGGTCTGCAAAGGCCTTGCGGTCGACGTCCAGGATCACCGTCGCGTTCGCGGGTTTTCCGGAAAGCCCTAACTGGTCTCCCACCGTGCAGCCGCGGCAGTATTCGCCCTGCGTCTCAATTTCGACGTGCATCGGGCGCATGGTAAAGACCTCCGGGTGAATGAGCGCCATCACCGCGCACGGATCGTGCATGGGCGCGCCTTCATAGCCGATGGACTTGTGGAAAATATAGAAAAATTCGAGCCATTCGGCCACGATATCGCTCACGGAATTGCCCAGCGCACGGATGCGTTCAAAATCCTCGGGCAGAATGAGCGCCTTTTCCGTCACGTCGAGCCCCGCCATGATGATGGGAATGCCGGAGGCGAAAACGATCTTCGCCGCCTCGGGGTCAACGAGAATGTTGAACTCCGCCGCGGGCGTCCAGTTGCCGTAGGCGATGCCGCCGCCCATGAGGGAAATTTGCTTGATCTTCGGCTTGAGTTCGGGATGCGCCAGCAAAAGCGCCGCGACGTTCGTTTCCGGGCCCGTGGGGATGATCGTGACAGGCTCGGGCGATTCGCGAAGCACCTTCGCCATGAGCTCCACGGCGGAAAGCTCGCTCTTTTGCATTTTGGGCTCGGGAAGCGCGGGACCGTCAAGGCCGGATTCCCCATGAACAGACGGCGCGTTCATCACGTCTGCCGTTAAGGGGTGCGGGCAGCCTTCTGCGATCGGCGCGTCGATGCCGAGGAGCGTGCACACGCGAAGGGCGTTGTAGGTCGTTTTTTCGATGCCGACGTTGCCGCTGCACGACGTGACGGCCAGGATGTCAAACCGGCCGCTGCCCTGCGCCAACGTCCAGCCGATGGCGTCGTCATGCCCCGGGTCGCCGTCTAAAATGACGGGGATTTTCTTATACTCAGACATAGTTCCTCCAAATAAAAATGCGCCCGCCCGATCGGGCGGGCACAACAATTATAAGCCTCGCAGAGTTTCGCGTCCGCAGACGCGAAATAAAATGAAAATCGATTTTATCCGGCGGCTTTGCTGACCGGAAAAATACCTCTCAGCCCGCAAGTGTGGAATTTTGTCCCATTGGGACAAAATTATGCGCGCAGTCGGGCTGCAACCTGTTCAATGAGAAAGGAAGCTTGCTTCCTTTCTCATTGAGTCACTGCGGCGTGCTGCTTTTTGATTCTGCTGCGCCGCACAAGAGAGAAGACCACAAGGCCGATGATCGTGACGGCATAGGGGATGGGGGAGGCGAGGTTCGAGTCGAGTCCTCTTGCCGAGAACTTGATGCCGAGCGCCTGTGCAAAGCCGAAGACGAGGGACGAGAGCATACCGCCGAGGCATTCGCCCGAGCCCATCGCCTGCGCGGCCAGCGCGATAAAGCCGCGGCCCGCGACCATATCCAAACTCCAGCCCTGCGCGTAGGACATCGACATGAACGCACCGCCGAAGCCCGCCATGAGGCCCGAGTAGGCGATCGCGACGTACTTGATTTTCAGCACCGACACGCCGACGGAGGCCGCCGCGTTCGGGTTTTCGCCCACGGCGCGGATGTTCATGCCGAGGCTCGTCTTATAGAGCATGACGGACGTTACGCCGCAGAGGATGAAGGCGAGGTAGGTAAGAAGGCTATGCCCCGAAAGGACGCCGCCGAGGAACGGAATTTTGTTCAGCAGCGGGATCGTGATGTTCGGGATGCAGAGCGCGGAGGTGATGAGACCCGTGGAGGACGCCATCGCCTTGCCTTCGGTCAGATTCGTGATGACCTTGCACAAAAACAGCGTGCCGCCTGAGCCCATCATGTTGACCGCGATGCCAACTAAGGTGATATTGGTCTTGAGCTGGAAGGCGAAAAAGCCCATCATCAGGCCCATGAGCGTGCCCATCACGAGCGCGGCGAGCAGGCCCACCAGCCAGCTGTTTGCGTAGTAGCTGACAAGCGAGCCGGTCAGCGCGGCAAACATCATGATGCCCTCAAGACCAATGTTGCAGAAGCCGGCCTTTTCAACCACGATCGCGCCCAGCGTTGCAAAGAGAATGGGCGCGGAGATGCGGAGAATGGAGAAGAAGAACTCCGGCGTCAGCATCATTTTCAGAAAACTAAGCATTTGCGTGTCCTCCTTCCTTTGCCTCTTCAAGCTTCTTGCGTTCGAGTTCCTCCTGCGCGGACTTGACGACGAGCTTCTGCCGGTACTTGGACAGGAACTGCTCGGCCGCG
>DJQK01000046.1 GCA_002437575.1 Clostridiales bacterium UBA6388
GCCCGATCGGCAAGGCTTCCTTCGGCACCGAAAAGCTCGTGGAGAACTTCAACGCTCTGATGGGCGCCGTCATCAAGGCAAAGCCCGCCGCTGCCAAGGGCCAGTATGTCAGAAGTTGCACCGTCGCTTCCACCATGGGCCCCGGCGTCAAGGTCGCAGCGTCCAAGCTGTAATTTTGTCCTTGACATTTCCCGTTTTTCTGTTATAATATCCAAGCTGCCAAAGACCGCAGGAGGCATTCCGCCGTAATGGACAAGCGTCCATCCTGCCGAGGTTTCGCAAGAATGTAACGATTTTTGTGTCCTCATGTCTTTTGGCATGAGGACATTTTATTTCTCGGAGGTGACATTCATGCCCAACGCAAAGGTTTTAGAGACCAAGAAATCCATCGTTGATGCTCTGTCTGATAAAATTCAGAACGCTACTTCTGCTGTTTTTGTAGACTACAAGGGCATCACCGTCGCACAGGATACCGAGCTGCGTAACCAGTTCCGTGCTGCGAATGTCGAATATGCTGTCGTGAAGAACACGCTGACCCGTTTTGCCGCCAACAAGGCCGGCTATTCCGAGTTCGACGAGCTTCTCAACGGCACGACGTCCATGGCTTCCACCACGGAAGACCCCATCGCACCGGCTCGCGTCATTTGCGAATTCGCCAAGAAGAACAAGAACGTCGTCAAGATCAAGGGCGGCATGGTCGAAGGCAAGGTCCTGTCGGTTGACGAGCTCATGTCCTTCGGCGAGCTGCCTTCCAAGAACGCGCTCGTTGCGCAGGTTCTCGGCACGTTCCTCGCTCCCATTTCTTCCCTTGCTGTCGTTCTGAACCAGATCCTGGAGCAGAAGGGCGGCGCTCCCGCAGAGGCTGCGGAAGCAGAAGCTTGATTCAAACAAACCATCACACAAAACATATAATTGGAGGTAATTACAATGGCATCCGAAAAGATTACTGCTATGATCGAAGAAGTGAAGACCCTTACCGTTCTGGAGCTGGCTGAGCTGGTCCACGCTCTGGAAGAGGAATTCGGCGTTTCCGCCGCTGCCGCTGCTGTTGCTGCTCCCGCTGCCGGCGCTGCTGCTGCTGAGGAAGAGAAGACCGAGTTCGACGTCGTGCTGAAGGCTGCCGGCGCCAACAAGATCGCTGTCATCAAGGTCGTCCGTGCCGTCACCGGCCTGGGCCTGAAGGAAGCGAAGGAGCTCGTCGATGGCGCTCCCAAGAACCTCAAGGAAGGCATCTCCAAGGACGACGCCGAGAAGCTCGCTGCCGAACTCAAGGAAGCTGGCGCAGAGGTCGAGATCAAGTAAGATCATTTCTGCATACAAAACACGCTGCATGGTTTTGCAGCGTGTTTTTTGTTTACCAGAGTGCGTTCAGGATCGCGCAGAGGCTCACGCCGATCGCAGTTGGAAGTACGATCGATACCAGCGCCCATTTTGCGCCGCCGGACTCTTTCCGGATCGTCAGCACCGTTGTGCTGCACGGCCAGTGAAAGAGCGTGAAGAGCATGACGCAAAGCGCCGTCTTTGCCGTCCAGCCCGCACTTATCAGCAGCTGCCCGATGGGCCCGGTCTGTACAGAAAGGCTCGCGCCGGACGACACGATCATCGCGCACACCGGCAGCAGCAGTTCATTTGCCGGAAAGGCCAGAATGAACGCCAGCAAAATTGCGCCGTCCATTCCGAGAATCCGCCCCACAGGCTCCAGAAGCCCCGCCAGAAGCACAAGCAGGCTCTCCCCTTTAACGCTAACGTTTGCAATCGCCCAGAGCGCCAGCCCCGCCGGTGCGGCCACCGCGGCCGCTCTTCCGAGAACGAACAGGCTCCGGTCAAGAAGCGACCGCACGAGCGCCTTTTGAAGATCCGGCCTTCGAAACGGCGGAAGCTCCAGCGTAAAAGACGACGGCGTTCCCCGCAACACTGTCTTCCCCAAAGCGAAGGAAGACGCCATCGTCGCAAATACCCCCAGAAGCACGCAGAGCGTCAGAAGAAATGCCGCCGCGACGCGCGAGGTGCCGCCAAAAAACAGAGCGCTCAGGGTGAGTAACGTTGGGAATCGGCCGTTACAGGGAACGAGCGCGTTCGTGACCATCGCGATGCGTTTTTCGCGCGTAGAGTCGATGATGCGGCAGCCGCTCACGCCCGCGGCGTTGCAGCCGAAGCCCATGCACATCGTCAGCGCCTGCTTGCCGCAGCTGCCGCAGCGCTCAAACCAGCCGTCCATCAAAAACGCCGCCCGCGGCAGATAGCCCGCGTCCTCGAGAAGCGTGAAAAGCGGAAAGAAGATCAAAACCGGCGGCAGCATCACGGAAACGACCGTCGCCGTCGTCTGGTACACGCCCGCGATGAGCGCCCCGGAAAGCCAGCCGGGTGCGTGCAGCAGCTCTGCTGCCCTCCACAAAACCGTTTCCAACGCGTCAAAGCCTCTTTGCAGCCACTGCGATGGGTAATTGGCCCCCACGATCGTCAGCCAGAACACCGCAAAAAGCAGCAGCCCCATCGTCAAAAAGCCTGTGACCGGGCCGGTCAGGAAGCGGTCAGCCTTTTCCGTTCGCTTTTTTGCAGCCGCACTTTGGTCCGTGACGGCCTGCGCGGCGATCTGCCCGGCACGCTCGACGAACAGACGCGCCATCCGATCACCATCGCGGCCCGATGCGCCTGTGAGCACGCTCGCGGCGTCCTGCGCGGTCTGCTGCGGCAAAAGGCGTCTCGGGTGCGGCCGCTCGAAGCCGTCTAAAATGCGGCGCAGCTGCTCGAGAAGCTGGCCCAGCCCCTCTTCCCTGCCCGCCGCGACCGGAACGACCGGCACGCCCAGAAGGTGCGAAAGAAGCGGGATATCGATCGTGATGTGCTGCTTCTGCGCTTCGTCCATCAGGTTCACGCACACGAACACGCGGTCGGTCAGCTCCAGGACCTGAAGCGCCAGAATCAGGCTCCGCTCGAGATTCGTCGCGTCGACCACAGCGATCACGCACCCAGCCTCGCCTCCGGAGATGAAATCCGCCGCGACCGCCTCCTCCTGTGACTTGCTGACCAAAGAATACGTCCCCGGAAGATCGATGAGCGTCACGTCCTCGCCCTTGTACCGGCACGTGCCCATGGCCAGCTCCACGGTTTTGCCCGGCCAGTTTCCGGTGTGCTGGTGAAGATGCGTCAGAGCGTTGAAGATCGTGCTCTTGCCGACGTTCGGATTTCCGGCCAGCGCCGCCGTTTTGCCCGCGCTCATGCCCACGCCTCCGCGAAGATCTTCGCCGCATCCCGCCTGCGAAGCGCAATGACCGCGCCGCGGATATAAAATGCGATGGGAGAGCCGCACGGTGCTTTTCCCCGGCAGCAAACCAGCGTCCCCGGGATGAGTCCCAGATCAAACAGCCGCCGCCGAAGCGCCCCCTCCACACGAATTTCGCATACACGGGCCGCTTGCCCCGCAGAAAGCTCCGATAAGCAAACCCTCTTCATCGCCTCGTCACGTCCTTCCCGCGCCCTTTTCCGGGCCCAAAACAGCTTACGCCGGGCGCGGCAATAATGTGACAAAAAAGCGCACCGCCCAGGTTGAGCAGTGCGCTTTTCGATATTCGTCTAGTCTGGCAGCGCGTCGAACGCAGGCTTTAGGGTCTCCAGTTTCGTGAGGCTGCACATCGCGTTCCACGCCATGAACCCGCCGTCGAGGCCGGCCTCCTGAAGCGCCCGGATCTGTCCTTCCACCTCTTCTGTGCCGTAGGTGTTGTACGGCGGGCGGATCGCGTCGTAGGCCTGGATCCATGTGCGGACAATGGCAGGGCTCGGCGTCTCGCTCTGGCGCTTGGCGGCATTTTTCGCCCAGTCGAGCATCGTCTCATACGGGTGCTCCCATGGGCGATACGAGCCGTTCTGCGCGAAGTGGTCGGGGTACGGCATACCGCTGATGACGTCGACGACGTTGCTGATGGCGGGCCAGTACTGGCCGTAGGCGGTGACGTAGCTGCCGGAGGTCTCGCCGAAGACGTCGGCGCTGACATACACGCCGCAGTCGTGCAGCTCGTCGCACGCGTACATCAGAAAGCGCTGGATGGCCTGCGCCTTCGTTTCGTCATATTCGTTGCGGTAGTCGATGTTGCCGGACGCTTCGTAGTCATACGTGCCGTCCGGGAAGCGGACATAGTCGAACTGGATCTCATTGAAGCCAAAAAGCCGCACGGCCTCCTTGGCAAGCTCGACCTTATACTCCCACACGTACCGGCAGAAGGCGCTCGGCCAGTAGCTGCCCGCAATGTAAAGGGGGTCTCCCGCGGCGTCGGAGATCGCGTATTCGGGGTGATCGCTGACGAAGAACGAGTCGTTGAAGGTGGTAAGCCTTCCGATCACGTAGAAGCCTGCGTCCTTGATCTTCTGGATGCAGGTCTTGTATTCCTCCTGCGTGTTGTTGGCGAACTGGTCGGCCGTGGGCGAGTATTTGCGGAAAACCTCGGAGTCGTAGCCGATGGACGTGCCGTCCATGATGTTGACGACGAAGGCGTTGATCTTTGTCGACTTCGCGTATTCGATGTACGCGTCGATGTTGGAGAGAACCTCCGGGTCGCACGTGAGATACAAAGCGTACACGCGCTCGGGCATGACGTTATCTTCAAAGCTCGCCTTCTGCCGCGGGTAATAGTCCAGACTCTCGCCGTCGCCGCCGCCGTAGCGGTCTGCGCGTCCTGCGTGGATCATGTAGACGCCGAAGCGGTCATAGACCTCCATTGCGGCTTCCTGCGTGCTGGCGGTGTATTCGCCGGAAATATAGCCCGTTTCCTCGCCGTTTGTGACCTGGTAGAGGTGGACGATGCCGTCGGTCATGTAGTCGTAGCCGACGACTTTGAGCTCCGTGCCCTTCGTCAAGAGGCCGCCGAGCTCGACGGAATCGGGGCCTGCGCGGAGATTTTGCGGCGTGCGGACGAAAACCGACGTCTCCTGGACCACATCGTCCGGGTCGTCGGTCAGATTTTCTTCCGACACGTAGCCGAATTTCAGCGAGTCCAGATACGTCATGTAATACGTCACGCCGTCTTTTTTGCGCGTCGAGTCCGTGGTATACGTGACCTCGCTGCCGCGCACGGCGGTGCCTGCGGGCTCGAGATCTTCGTCAAAATAGCTCACGCTGGGGCTGGGCGCGCAGAGATAGGCCTTTTCATATGGGGCCTTTTTGAGCGTTTCTTCGGTTTGCTGCGGCTCTTCGCGTCCGCCGGTGATCACGCAGATAAACAGAATCAGCGCCACCAGAACCAGCACCGCAAGCAAAATCAGCCACGAGTTCTGCCGGAGGAACTTCTTCTGCTGTTCGGTCCGGCGGCGTCTGGCCTTGCGCGATCTTTTTTTCTGCGGGGCTTCCGGTCTGCGCTCGGAATGAGGCTGCATAAACATTTCCCTGCCTTCCTGTACAGCCTCCATTATACATCAACTTTTCGGAGATTTCCACCATTTTTGTTAGATTTCTGATAAATTGCCGCATTTCGCCGGTTTTTTTCGCGTCCGCGCTCCATTTGCGCCCCGCTTTGTTCCAAAATTTACGCGCTTTCCACCATTTGCGCCCCCGTTCCGCAGCTTGGAAAATAGTTATGTCAATCGATTTTCAGAACTTTTGCAGGGTGTTTCTGCAAGCCGGCAATGTGACCGGCGGCGAAGAATTTTCGTGCTGCGCAAACCATTTTTCCGCAGGAATTCTTTGTGTATGAACCTCGTCTACCACCGTGATTTTCCGCACATGGAGCTTCTTTCCGAAATTCTGCGCCTGTACCACGACACGGCCATGCAGCTGCAATAGTTTTCCTTTTGCTCATAGGGGACGATGCCCACATCGTCCCGGGAGACCGTCCCGATACGCATAGAAAAGACCGGAGAAAATCTCCGGTCTTTTATCGTATGCAATTGGAGCGGCTTTTGCGCCTTATCCCTCTTTCATGAGCTTGCGTCTTGCCAGGTTGATGGTGCCCTCCTGCATGGCGTTGATCCACTCGAGGCTCTTGCCGCAGCCGAGCGCGACGCAGGTATCGGGGTCGTCCGCGATCGTGCAGGGAATTTCGGTGCGCTCGGAAATGAGGAAGTCGAAGCCGTAGAGCTGGCTGCCGCCGCCGGTCAAAACGATGCCGTTTCGCGCGATATCCGCGACCAGCTCCGGAGAGCTCATCTCGAGAACCGCCAGCACCTCGTCGACGATCTGCCTTGCAGGCCGCTTGAACGCTTCCATGAGCTCGGTGGACGAGACCATTTCCTCCTTGGGAAGTCCCGTTTTGAGGTCGCGGCCCTTGACGAGCATACTGACCTCTTCCGGCCGGTCGTAGACGCAGCCGATGGTGATCTTCACCTCTTCCGCGGTATTCAGGCCAATGATCATGCCGTAGCGCTTGCGCATAAAGGCC
>DJQK01000098.1 GCA_002437575.1 Clostridiales bacterium UBA6388
AACTTCATTATGCAATCAACCAATACTATCATTTCGTGAAAATCTTTGATTTTCACGAAATCTTTTGAAGCCTGTAAGAGCCGTGCTTCGCACGGTTAGGCTTCAAAAGGCGTCTCATACGAAAACTACGCCGCAGCGGCGGCTATGAAAACATTTCATCCTTATGAAATGTTTTCATCAGTTTTCAGTATAACACCATTTTTCCGTTTTCCCCGAAAATTTAAGAAATCCTAAGAATTGCAAAAGGGCCCGCCTGAAAGGCAAGCCCTTTGTTTGTATTTACAGTGTTCCGGAGAATTTTTCCCGCACCTTCTGCGTTTTCCCGCAGCACATTTTCCCCTCCGGACACGCGCCTGTCATAAAGCACGTCGGCCCATAGAGCGAAAACAGCACCGGGTGCGCCTCGCGCAGAACCTTTAACGCCTCTGTCGCCAGCTCACGAATCTCCCACTGGGCTCTGTCGCACGTGCGCAGCCGGAAAAAGGTCACAAGCTCTCCGGCGTTCATCGTCGACACGGCCGGGACCTTCAGTCCGCTCACAAGCAAGTAGGACAAAACGTCCTCGCCCGCGCCAAGCTTTTTCAGCTTCTGTGCAGCCAGTTCTGCCAGAGAAAACGCCGCGCGGTACCGCGTTTCCATCCCCGCGGAAACGACGCTCTCCGGCAGCACATAGCGGTCATACCGCGCGGCTCTCAAAAGGTCAGGCGCGGCTAAGGACTGCATCCGATGGCGCGTCAGATGCGTCAGCGCGGCAAGCGACATCCCGCCGTATAAAAGCGTAAAGCTCGCCTGTTCGAGCTCGCGCTTTCGAGGATTTTGGAGCATTGCGCGAAGCATATCCCGCGTTTCGTCCTGCGTAAGCAGCGGCGCAGCAAGGCCGCGCGAAAGATACGCCGCCGCGCAGATCAGTTTCTCCGGCTCGTTGGTTCCTGCCAGCAGCGTCACCGGCTTTTCCGGTTCCAGAAGCGATGATGCCGGAAGCGGCAGGTTTTTTCCCAGGTAGGCCGCCTCTTTTCGCACGGCGAGGAAGGGAAGCTTTTCTTCGCACTGCGCAAACAGGCTCTCGCCGAGCTGGCGCAGCTCCGGAATTTTTCTGCCCCGGCCATAGGTCAGCTCATTCATCACGTGCATAAGCTCCCGCGCGTTCATCGAGCAGAAGAAGTTGCTGCAAAAGCAGTACGGCAGAACGAACCGCGCGTCCTCTTTGGGTACACCGGCGGCTTCAAGCTCGTCGTAGATCCGGAACATCCCGGTCACAGCTTCGTCGAAAATCTCCCGCTGCTCCTGCGTTTCAAACGCCGGCGAAACGTAGCCCGCCTTCGAAAAATCGACATAGCGGCGCGACTTGACCGTGAACGACGCGAGGCGAAATTCGATGAGAAACTGCTCGGCCAGCACCGAAACGTTCTCAAATGCGAGGTTCAAAAACCCATGCTCGAGCACCGACGTGTGTCCCGAGGACAGGACCTTTCCAATGAGCTTTTCGTTCTTTTCTGTTCCGGCATCGAGGGACTTTTCGAAAATTTCGTCCGCCGTGCCGTCCATGGTGGAAATTCGGCCGCCCGAGGCGATCATGGCCTCCATGTTCGGCGTCCAGCCTAAAATCGTAACGTGTCCGTGCATAGTACCTCCTTTACCGGAAGGGATTTTCTTCATCGTCCAGCACCTCGAGCCGTCCTGCCCTTGCAAAATCGGGCTTGAACTCTGGAAGATACGTCTCGATGGCCGTGAGCAGCAGCTGCGGATTGAGGCCCGGGTTCTGCGCCGAGAGCACCGTCTCGATGCGAAGCTCGGTTTCACTTGCCTGAGCGATGGAAAGCGCGTAGATAAGCGGTTTTATGTCAACTTCCTTGTCGCCTTTTTTGCTGCGCTTGACGATGACAAGGCTCTCGCGCGAGAAAAGCTCTGTCAGCGCCTTCTGCGCCCCAGCGGGAACGCCGCGGTCGTATTCGAGCGTCACATCGGCAGAAAGCTTCGTCAGGGCTTTTATTTTGCGCGAACTTTCATAGGCGCGTAAAACGCGGATGCCCGCGGGCAGAACGGCATTCAATCGCTCGGGAAGCTGTGAGAGCTCGACCGAGCCGTCTTCGATTTCAAAATCCAGAATTTCGCACCGGCTCTCCATGCCCACCGGCAGCGGCAGCGCGATCGACACATACGCCCGGGGGCTGAAGCCCTGCGAGTGCCAAATGAGAATGCCCGCCCGCTTAAACGCCCGCTGAAACACGCGCATGAGATCCAAATGCGACAGATACACCGCGTCGCCCGTTTTGGAAAACAGCAGCCTATTCATCGCACGCGCCCCTTTCGCTTAAGTTCCGTGCCCCGCACCCGGCGCACTTGGTCCGGCAGTCCGGCGTTGTGACCGACTGGTAGGCCAAGGCCCGCTCGCGCAGGAAAAACTGCTTCGTCACGCCGACGTCGATCGTCTGCCACGGCAGAATTTCATCTTCCCCAAAGCCGCGCGTGGTGTAATGATCGGGGTCGACGCCGCAGTCGGAAAACGCCTGCATCCAAAGCTCGTTCTTAAAATATTCGTCCCAGCCGTCCAATTTGCAGCCCAGCTCATGCGCCCGCAGAAGCACTTTTCCGAGCCGCCGGTCGCCTCTGGCCAGGACTGCTTCTAACCTGCTGAGGTCACTTTCATGGTACCGGTAGTCCACGCCACGCGCCGTCAGGCAGCTCTGGAGCAAATGCACCCTTCGCAGGTATTCCTCGGGCGTGATCTGCTGTTCCCACTGGAACGGCGTAAACGGCTTCGGCACAAAAAAGGCCGTGGCCAGATTGATCGACAGCCGCCGCTTTTTGTTCGTCGCGTTCTGCCGCCAGCAATAGACGATCTTGTTGACGAGCTCTGCAATTTCCGCCACATCCTCATCCGTCTCCGTGGGCAGGCCCAGCATGAAATAGAGCTTTACGCTGTTCCAGCCGCCGGAGAACGCCGTGGCGCAGGTCTCTAAAATTTCGTGCTCGGTGACGTTTTTGTTGATCGCGTCGCGCAGCCGCTGAGACCCCGCCTCGGGCGCGAAGGTCAGCCCGCTTTTTCGCACCTTCTGCACCTTCAGCATGAGCTCGCGCGAAAAATTGTCCGCGCGAAGGCTCGGAAGAGACAAATTGATCTTGCGCGGCTCACAATACGCAAGCAGCTTGTCCGTCAGCTCCGGTAAATGCCGGTAATCGGACGTGGAGAGGCTTGCCATTGTAATTTCGCTGTTTCCGGAATCCTCGAGCGCTTCGATTGCCTGCCGGCGCAAAACGTCCGCGCTTCTGGCCCGCACCGGCCGGTAGCAGAAGCCTGCCTGACAGAACCTACAGCCGCGGATGCAGCCGCGAAAAACCTCGAGATTGGTCCGGTCGTGGACAATTTCCGTCGATGGAACGATCGTTTTCACCGGAAAATACGCCGCATCCAGGTCCTGCACAATGCGCTTTGTGACCTTTTCCGGTGCGCCGTGCAGCGGCGTGATGGCGGCAAGCGTTCCGTCGGGCTTGTACGTGTGCTCGTAAAATGACGGCACGTAGACGCCGGGGATCTTGCTCACGCGAAGAAGAAATTCCTGCTTCGAGCAGCCGTCTTTTTTCGCCTGCCGGTAGCACTCGACGATCTCTTTTGTGATATCCTCGCCTTCTCCGACGGAGAAAAAGTCGATGAAGTCTGCCAGCGGCTCGGGGTTCACCGCGCAGACGCCGCCTGCGAAGACGATATTCTCCAGCCCCTCGCGCTCTCTGGCCAGCAGCGGCACGCACGAGAGCTCCAGCATATTGAGAATGTTCGTGTAGCTCATCTCATAGCCGATCGTAAAGGCGATGAGATCGAACGCCTTCACGGGGTCGTGGCTCTCGAGGGCGTAGAGCGGAATGGCGTTTTCGCGCATTTTTTCTTCCATATCGCCCCAGGGCGCAAAGACGCGCTCGCACCACACGCCGGGCAGGTCATTCATGAGCCCGTACAAAATGCGCATTCCGATGTTGGACATTCCGATCTCATATGTATCCGGAAAGCAGAACGCCACACGCACGTCGACGTCCTTTTTGTTCTTAACGATCTGGTTGTACTCCCCGCCGACATATCGCGCGGGCTTCTGCACCTGCGGCAGGATCCGGTGTAAGGTATCCGTCATAGCTCTACCTCAAATTACTCATAGTCTTTAGTATTGTACCCTACATGGCCTTCAATAGCAAGTCCTTCTTCGCCCGCATAGCACGCCACGCGCACCAGAACGGTGCTCCACACAAAAACCGGCCCCAGCCCGAGCCCATAGTTCCATGCGCCCAAAAGCGCCGCCGCCAAACCCGCCGCGAGAAATGCCGCGCTGACGATCCAGCAAACCTTCTGCGCCGTTTCCAGCGGCAAGATCAGCCCCAGCCCTGCCCGCAGCGCCCGCCCGCCGTCGAGCGGAAAGACCGGCAGCGCGTTAAACAGTCCCAGCAGCAGGCTGATGGCCGCAAACGTCGGGGCAACCTTCCGAAACAGCAGGCAGAAAAGTACGCTTGCCGCGGGGCCTGCCAGCGCACAGACGGCCTCTTCGCGATAGCCGAGCGTGTTTGTGCCGATCCGCGCGTCCAGAAAGCCCAGCCGGACAGACGAAATTTCCGCCCCCAGCAGCCGGAGCGTCAGCAGGTGCCCGGCCTCGTGCGCCACTGCCGCCGCGAGAAAAGCCACGCAAACGCCCGACTCAGCCACGAGCCGCAGCACGCACAGTGCGGCAGCAAAACCGGCCGTGCAATCAATTTTCCCCACCCGCAAGGCTTTTGTAGCTCTCTGCAAACGCCGCCACCGCGCTTTCTCCCTCCGAGAGCTTCTCGCGCAGCACCGAAAAAGCCGCCTGCGCCCGCCCGCCCTCGGAAAGCCCCAGCACAGATCGCGCCGCATCTGCGACCTGCGGGCAGCAGACTTTGACCGTCAGCACCGTAAGCGTCACCGCCAGCGCCAGAAAAAGTCGCGAGAGCCACGCCGCAAGACGGCCGTTTTTCCCTTCCCGCGCGTGCCGTTTTTCTCCCATGTTCATCGCCTCCGGTACATTTTTATGCCAGGAAAAGAAAATCATGCTTTCCCTCTTGACAAATTGCGTTTTGTTCTCTATAATAATCGAGCTAACGGGGTGTGGCGAAGTTTGGTATCGCGCTTGGTTCGGGACCAAGAGGCCTCGGGTTCGAATCCCGACACTCCGACCATCGAAAAATCCTGAAATCGTATGATTTCGGGATTTTTCTTTACTTTTCAGACAGTTTTGCAGTTTTCGTTCTAACGCATTTCTAACAAGCGCCCGACAGCGTACCGGAGATTGTCTGGGCTAACTGCTGCTTTCTCGACACGTCCAGATGCCCGTAGAGGTCTGCTGTCATGCGAATGTCGGCGTGTCCCATCCAGTCCTGCACGTCTTTCAGCGGCGTTCCTGCGTTGATAAGCAAACTGGCGCAGCTGTGTCTGATTTCGT
This sequence comes from Clostridiales bacterium UBA6388, assembly GCA_002437575.1. Taxonomy (GTDB): domain Bacteria; phylum Bacillota; class Clostridia; order Oscillospirales; family Oscillospiraceae; genus CAG-170. Next base: position 5,439 of record DJQK01000098.1, read on the forward strand.
GAAAACGGATAAGCGGCAAACCGTGCTTTTTCAGAAGGTCGTTAAACCGATGGCTGATATAGTCCGGTGAATACGAGTGTCCATCGTCCCATTTGAACACATATGGATTCTCCGTATAATCCGCGCCGAACAAGCGCCGGTTTTCAGCTTCTGCACGCTTGGCTTCTGCAAAAATTACTCTGGCTTCCGCGGTCAGCGGAAACGTGCGGCGGCTTGTTCGGTTCTTCGTCTTGTCCTTTTCCACGACGGAAGTGACTTTCACGACCGTATGGCAGATAGAGAGCGTTCCGCGTTCTTCATCAATGCTGTCCCATTGCAGGCCGAGCAGTTCACTTCTGCGCAGTCCGTAAATTGCTGTGATTTTGACAATCGGCAGCAGCGGGTCATTTTGCAGCGCAGAGAATAATGTCTGCATCTGCGCGGCACTGTAAAAATGCGCTTCCTTCCGCTCCTTCTGCGGCAGCTGCACAAATTGGCACGGATTGGCGGATAAAAGCTGATTGCGCACTGCTTCCGTCAGCACCTGAAAGAGAACATTCTTATGCAGACGCAGACTTTTGGGAGACAAATCGCCTTTTCCGTCCAGCCGTCCGTTTACTCTTTTTTCATCGAAGTACACTTGCAGCACCTTCGTCGTGACCTCTTGCAGCCTGATACCGAGCGCGTCAAAATACGGAAGAATATGCGTCCGCGCCAGCGTATCATAGCCCTGATAGGTAACTTCGTCTACACGCTTCTTCGTCTGTTCCAGCCAGAGACGAATATAGTCCGAAAAACGCACATCATCATGGATAATTCC
>DJQK01000153.1 GCA_002437575.1 Clostridiales bacterium UBA6388
AATATGCTATAATCTGCATATCACGTGAGATAATTTGTCCGGACAGCAAAATTTGAACATCCAGAGGAGAAATTATCATGAACAAGCAGACGCGCATCTTTATTGCCGATCCCAACGAAGAATTTTCCGCAAATCTGGCGAAGGCGCTGGCCGCGAACGAGGAGTTTGCCGTCCTTGGAACGGCGGCGGACGGCGAAAAAGCCGTCGAATTTCTGGAAACGACGCCGGTCGACGTGCTGATTTTGGACCTGACGCTGCCAAAACTCGACGGTATTTCCATTTTGAAGCGGGCAAGCGCGCTCGAAAATGCGCCGCAGGCGATCGTGTTATCCGGCTTTTTGTCGGACTACATCGGCGCGATGACCGAGAACCTCGGCGTGCGCTACTACATGAGCAAGCCCTGCGATCTGTCCGCCGTGTGCGAACGCGTCCGCGAAATTTCGAGCCTCGCGCTGCCGGAAAAGGTCTCGCGGCAGGAGGCGCGGCTTGAGGCGCTGGTGACCTCGACGATCCACGAGATCGGCGTCCCGGCGCACATCAAGGGCTACCAGTATCTGCGCGAAGCGATCCTGATCGCGGTGGACGACATGGACGTGATCAACGCGATCACGAAGGTTCTCTATCCGCAGGTTGCAAGAACGTTCGCAACAACGCCGTCGCGCGTCGAACGCGCCATCCGCCACGCCATCGAAGTCGCGTGGGACAGGGGAGACCTTGAAACGCTGCAAAAATTTTTCGGCTACACGATCTCCAACACCAAGGGAAAGCCGACAAACTCCGAGTTCATCGCCCTCATCGCCGATAAGCTGCAGCTGCAATTGAAAGCGGAGCGCGCGGTGTGAAGCCCAGCAGGGGCCTCCGGTCAAACCGTAATCTCATTCAGGGCGACACCGCACCATTCGGCAAGCGGATCCGGCGGAAGATTTTTCATCAGGTCAAGGTTTGGAACGTGCAGGTATAGTGTATGTATTTCAAACGTTCAGAACCGAAAAAATGGCGGAAAAGATCCATCGAAGCGCGAAGACGCAATTGTGCGGTGCTGCCCCAAAAAACAGGGACTGTCTCACGAAGAGGCAGTTAAAAAAGCAAAGGCCCGGCTCTTGCGGAGAGTTGGGCCTTTGGCATAATATTTGTGAAACAAAACAAAACACAAGCAGCGTATATTCGCACGTTCTGACGGATATGCAGCAGGGTTCGACAAGTAAAATGCATACGCTCCTGAAAAAGCTATATTAGCATCCGTATTTGCAGCGCTTTGTACATTCCTATTATATGGTATCTTTTCAGACTTGAAAGATATAGTAAAAGCACCGAAAACATATGTTCTCGGTGCTTTTATGGCGGAGTGGGAGGGATTCGAACCCTCGGGCCGCTCAACACGGCCACACGATTTCCAGTCGTGCTCGTTATGACCGCTTCGATACCACTCCAAGTATCTGCCGTCATAAGACAGTTCCGGTATGCTCCGGACAGCGCAATTATCATACACGAAACCGCGCCTTTTGTCAAGTGTTTTTCTTCACTCTGCCGATAAAACCTCGCGCACGGCCTGCAAAACCTTCGCCGCCATCGGCCCCGCCGTAGTGCTGCCCGCGCCGCCGCCTTCCGCGAAGACGACGAACGCCACCGGACACGTATCGTCCAGCACAAAGCCCGCAAACATTGCGTTGGCCGTCTTACCTTCGCGCTCGGCTGTGCCGGATTTGGCGCAGACCGACAAGCCTCCAAACTGCCAGTCTCCGTAGACGCTCGAGACGTCGTTTTGCATGAGCTTCGTGAGCGTTTCGGCGGTGGCAGGCTCCAGCATGGGCGCGGAAAATTCCGTCCCGGCCTCGTAGGTGATCTCGTCTCCTTTTCGTACGCGCTGCATGAGATAGGGCTCGGCTGCTTTTCCGCCGTTTGCGATCGCGCCCAGATAGCGCAGGAACGCCAGTGCGCTCACCTGCGTCGTATACTGCCCGATGCCCGCCCACGCGACATCCCCATCGTCCGCGTCCGTGAGGTCAAAATGGCCCTCGTCGGACACGTAGCCGTCGCAGACGTAGCTCTCGTTCAGGCCGAATGCTTCGGCGTAGGTCTGAAGCGTTTCGGCCCCAAGCTCTGCCGCCAGCTCGCCGAAGGCGATGTTGCACGAGTGCGCCAGTGCGCCGGAAAGGTCCAAATTCCCATGCACGCCGCTGCAAACGATCTCCTGCCCGCCGATGATCGTTTTTCCGGTGCAGGTGAAGGTTCTGGACTGCACGTCCGGGATGGTTTCCAGCGCGGCCGCCGCCGTGACCAGCTTGAAGATCGAGCCTGGGGTGTACGCCGCGTCAAAAAAGCGGTTGACATATACGCCGTCATAGCGTCCTGTCGTATCGTCCGCGACATCCGGCACGTTGTCCGGGTCATAGCTCGGGGACGTGACCGCGCAGAGAAGCTCGCCCGTTTTGTAGTTGTAAACGCCGATGGTTCCGGGATAGTCCCCCAGCGCCTGCTGCGCCGCCGCCTGAATTTTCGCGCTGATGGTGAGCCGGGCCGCAACGCTTCCCGCCTCGTCGGTGTAAAGTCCGTTCACGACGTCAAAGCCGATCATTTTGGACGCGTAGGCTTTCAGTAAAGGCGCGCTGATATAGCCGTCGCGGTCGCCGAGCAAATGCATCGTCGAAACGCGCACGGTTTGGTCCGCACTGTACACGCGGCCGTCGTTGGTATCGAGCAGCAGCGCGCCGTCCCGGTCGTAAATTCTGCCGCAGTCGGGGTTCACGCCGGTATACACGTGCGGGCTTCCGGGAAATGTGACCCAGTCTTTTGCATTGACAAAATATTCCCCGCAGAAAACGAGCAGCCCCAGCAAAAGTGCCGCCGCCAGCGCAGCCGCGAGAAGCGCACGGCTTGTGATCTTCTTCATGCCGCGGCCTCCTTTCTGCCGGGAAGACGGATGGCAAGGCTCGCGTTCTGCCGCGTGTCCGCCGCCTTGATAAACGCCAGCAGCCCCCACACGCAGATCATGCTCGACCCGCCGTTCGACATAAACGGAAACGTCACGCCTGTCAGCGGCAGAAGGTCGGTCGTGCCGAAGACATTGAGCATCGTCTGCACCACGTAAATGGTCACCGCGCTCACCGCGCCGATGGCGTAAAAGCAGCTTCTGCCCTGCGGCAGCGACCGCACCACAAATGCCGCCAGAAGCACGATCGCCGCCACGCAGCCGAGCGCAAGCAGAAGTCCCCACTCTTCACTGACCAACGCGAACACAAGGTCGGTATCCGCCGCGCCCACGTGATGAAGCCACCCCTTCCCCGCGCCGAGGCCGAAAAGTCCGCCCGAGGCGATGCACATGAGGGCTCTGGACTGTGAGTAGCCGGTCGTGGCCGCGTTTTCCCAGACGTGCCCCCACGCGGAAAAGCGCTTCATCGCATAGGGCTTGAACTGCAAGGCCAGAACGCCCGCAAAGCCCGTTCCCGCGCAGGCCAGCGCGATCGTCGCAAAATTGCCCGAGCGCAGAAACGCGATAATGAGGAACGTCACAAAGAAGATGATGGCCGTGCCGAAATCGTTCATGAGCGCGAGGCAGCCGCAGATGGCCGCAGAATAGGCGATGAATAAAATCAGGTTCCGCTTTGCCAGAAGCCGCTGTAGCGTCGACGTTCCGGCGAACACGAAGCATAGCTTCACCAGCTCCGACGGCTGGAACGAGACGCCCCCGAGCTGCATCCAGTTCTTCGCGCCGAACTTTTCAACGCCAAGCGCTAAGTTCGCCGCCAGCAGCAAAATGCCGCCTGCCGCCGCCAGATACCGGATCTTCTTCGCCCGCTCCAGATCCCGCAGGCTCCAGCCGACGATCAAATACGCGAAAATGCCGCAGGCCACGGCGATGAGCTCTTTTTTGATAGACTCCGGCGCAGAGGTCGACACCACGCACAATCCCATCGTCGTCAAGAAAAACGCCACGGTCTCGACATCGAAGCTCCGCCTGCGCAGAAGCCTTAAAAGCGCAAAAAGCCCCCACTGCATCGCGATCAAAACGAAAAAGCCCGGAATGATTCTTTCCGCGTTTTCAGGCAAATGTACGCTCAGCTGAAAGCCCGCCAGCAGCTGGAAAAGCGTCAGGATCAGCAGCGTCAGCCACGGCCGCACGACGGCGCGCTTGGAGCGAACCTCGGCCTGGATGCGCTCCTGCTCGGGCGTGATGGGAACGAGCGTGAACGCGACCCCGCCGAAGGACAAAACGTCTCCGAAGCGCACGACCGCAAGCGTCTGGGGCTTGCCGTTTACCTCCACGCCGCCTGTCGACCCCGCGTCATAGATCGTCCAGCTGCCGTCGTCATAGCGCGTGAGCACCGCGTGGGTGCGCGAAATGGTGGGGTAGTCGAGCGTCACGTCGCAGCCCCTGCCGCGGCCGATGAGGCTTTCCCAGTGCATGATGGGGATCTTGTCTCCGGTCGGCCCCGCGAGCCAAGCCCAGACCTCCGGCTCTCGCCGAAAGCGCAGAAGCGACCTTCCGCAGCGAAGCAGGATCACCAGCGCCAGCAGCGCGAAGACATAGCGAACAAGGCCGTCCAGCTTCAAAAGCTCCGGCGTTTCGTTTACCGTCTGCAATAATTTTGCAAGAACTTCCTGCATGGTTTCCTCCTGAGAGATGCAAAAGAAGCCGCCGCAGATGCAGCGGCCTGCCAAGCCATTGATCTTTTCTTTTTCCGTGTATTTCCCAAATGCTCGCCCATGTCCCAAAGTGTGCGTAGGGGCGGACGCGGCTTTCCGCCCGGCAGAAGGCAGAACCGAAACGCAAAAATCCGCGGCAAATTCGCAGTACCAAAGGGCGGACAGGGTCGTCCGCCCCTACGAATTCATGCATTAGTTTGCGGCGCGTCTTCCGTTTCGGTCTGTTCGCTGCGGTCGAGATCGGCCACCCTGCAAATGCCGAAGTAATCGTCGGTGACGGTCGTTCTGCTTTTTTTGCGGAGCGCAGAGTTGACGATGTCGCTGATGATGAGATAGATCACCGCAAACACCGGCACGCCCAGAAGCATCCCCGCAAAGCCGAAGATCGAGGCTGCAACGGTGATCGAGATGAGCACCCAGAAGCCCGAGATGCCCACGGTATTGCCGAGGATCTTGGGGCCGATGACGTTGCCGTCGATCTGCTGCAAAACGATGATGAAAATGATAAAGTAAAACGCCTGCAGGGGATCGACCAGCAGAATGATGAGCGCACTCGGCACCGCGCCGATAAACGGCCCGAAGACCGGGATGACGTTTGTCACGCCGACGATCGTCGCAATGAGCGCCGTATACGGCATTTTCATGAGCGACATTGCGATGTAGCACAGAACGCCGATGATCGCCGAGTCAATGATCTTGCCGATGATGAAGCCCGAGAAAATGCGGTTGATGCTGCTGCCGAGATCGAGCAGATGGTCTGCCGCAGAGGGCTTGAAGGCCGCCACGACCATCTTTTTGGCCTGCGCCTGGAACGTATCCTTTGACCACAGAATGTAGATCGACGCGACGAGGCCGATGATGAGGTTCGTGATGGACTTCACGACCGCCATCAAAGACGTCGTGAGCGTGGTCAGCAGCTTCTGCACGTCGCTCAGAAAGCTCGTCTCGACCCAGTTCTGAACGTAGGTCTGGATGGTCTCGAGCGCTTTTTCCACATACGTCCGGATCTCGGGGTTTCCTTCGAGGATGTTCGTCGCCCATGTTTCCAGACTCTGATAGTAGGCCGGGGCGCTTTCGACAATGCTCATCACGCTCTCATAGAGCTGCGGCACGAGCATCGCAAAAAACGCGTAGACGATGAACCCGCCGAACAAAAACGAGAACACGAGCGAAACGGCGCGGCTGAGCGTTCTGGCCTTCTTTTCCTTCAAGCCGCGCTTGAGCAGGATCGGCCGCAGGCGAAGCTCGACAAAGTTGAAGATTGGGTTTAAGAGAAAGGCGATGACGATGCCGGAGACGAGCGGCGACAAAATGGCCCCGATCGTATCGAGCAGCGCAAAAAAGCCCGGCAGATTCGTAAAAATGACCACCAGCAGGATGCTGATAAAAATGACCGTGAGCGCCGTCAAGCCCCACTTGAAATACCGCCGGTCGTGCTCGTCGCGCATATGCTTCCCTCCTACAGTTCCTTGCTGTAAGCGTATCATATCCTCAATTTTTCGTCAAGAAGCTTAAGTGATTCTTCACAATTTGTTTGCGCAGCTTTTGTCAAATTCACGAAGAAGCGCAATTTCCGCCGCGTAACCGTCCAGCTCGTTCGGCGTCTCCAGGATCATCGGAAGGCCCTTTAAGGCCGGGTGCTCGATGATCTTATAGAACGCCTCGATGCCGAGACAGCCCTCTGCGAGCCGTTCGTGCCGGTCTTTGTGCGAGCCCAAGGGATTTTTGCTGTCATTCAGGTGCAAAGCGCGAAGCCTTTCAAGACCAATTTCCCGGTCAAATTCCTCCAGGACCGCCTCTAAATTCCCCGCGATATCGTACCCGGCGTCGCTCACGTGGCAGGTATCCAGGCACACGCCGAGCGTTTCGCCCAGCCTGGCCCGGTCGATGATCTGCCGCAGCTCGGAGAATTTTCCGCCGACCTCACTCCCCTTGCCCGCCATCGTCTCAAGAAGCACCGTCGTTTTCTGCCCCTCGAACATCGCAGAATCGAGCGTTTCGGCAATTTTCCGGACGCCTTCTTCGATCCCCTGCCCGACGTGGCTGCCAGGGTGGAAATTGTAGAAGTTCCCCGGAAGATGCTCCATCCGCCGAAGATCGTCGCGCATCGTGTTTCGCGCAAATTCGAGCGTTTTTTCCTCCTTCGCGCAGGGATTGATCGTGTAGGGCGCGTGGGCGACGAGCGTTCCGAGCGCGCCGCTTTGCTGCATTTGGACAAGCGCCTGCGCGTCCGCGGGGTCTATCTCCTTCGCCGCGCCGCCTCTGGGGTTGCGGGTAAAAAACTGAAAGGTGTTCGCCCTGATCGAAAGCGCCGTGCGCCCCATCGCGGCAAATCCCTTTGAAGACGACAAATGACATCCCAAAAATAACATAATGCCCTCCCAAATTGTTAATTTTTCTTAAAATAGCTGCGGCTGCCCGCAAAACACCTTGCCATTTTTCCGGTTATGGGGTAGAATTGAAAAAAAGGGAAGCTTTGGCACAATTAGAAATGCCTGTAAGAAGAGCGCTTCTCGATGGAGGGATGGCTATGGCGCGTTCTGAAAACCAAAAGCTCAAGCTCCTGTATCTCAAGGAGCTGTTTGAAACGCAGTCGGACGAGCAGCATATTTTGTCCATGCAGGACATCGTGGACTATCTGGCCTCGCGCGGCATCCGGGCCGAGCGCAAGAGCATCTACACGGACGTGGCGTGCTTGCAGGAATACGGCATGGACATCGTCCTGCAAAAAGGACCGGGCGGCGGATATTTTCTGGCCTCGCGTCCGTTTGAGCTGGCAGAGCTGAAGCTGCTGGTAGACGCCGTGCAGGCAAGCAAATTCCTCTCCGCGCGCAAGTCGGAGACGCTGATCACGAAGCTCTCGGCGCTTTGCAGCAAATATCAGTCTGAGCAGCTCAAACGGCAGGTCACCGTCCGCGCCCGCGTCAAATCGATGAACGAGAGCATCTACTACACCGTCGACCGCATCCACGAGGCCATCGCGGGAAACTTCCAGATCAGCTTCCGCTATTTTGACTGGGGCGTCGACCGGAAAAAGCACGAGCGCCCCGGAGACTACATCGCCAGCCCCTACGCGCTGGTGTGGGAGGATGAAAACTACTATCTCATCGCGCACTCCGAGCGCCACGGCCTGACGCACTACCGCGTCGACAAGATGACAAAGCTCACCATTTTGGATAAGCCCCGCGTCATTACCGACGAGGCGCGTGCGCTCGACTTAAGCAGCTACGGAAAAACCGTTTTCGGAATGTTCGCAGGAAGTCCCGAGCCCGTCAAGCTGCGCTTTGACAACAGTCTCGCCGGTGTCGTCATCGACCGCTTCGGAAAAGACGTGATGCTCACGCCCGAAGACGGCGGCTGCTTCACCGTCTCCACGCAGATCGTCCTGTCGCCTGTATTTTACGGCTGGCTGGCAAGCTTTGCAGACCGCGCCGAGCTGCTTCTTCCCGAGCACGCAAGGCAGGACTTTGCCGCCCAGTGCCGCAAGACCCTCAGGCCGTATCATCGCAAAAAGAGCAGCTGATAACGAAAGTCCGCAGAGAACCTGCGGACTTTTGTTCTGTCAAAAAAGCAGAGGCTTTTTTGACAAGGGGCCTGCGCCTCGACTGCGCGCAGGATTTCGCGTCTGCGGACGCGAAACTCTACGTATTATTTTGCCTTTGCGATGAGCGTTGCGGCGGGCATGATGGCGTCGAGCTTGACCTGCTCCATTTTGCCCTCGTCGCACAGACGCGCGGTCTCCGGGTCGATGGGAAGGCGGGCGAGGACCGGAAGGCTGTACTCCAGCGCGATCTCAGAGAGCTTGCTCTTGCCGAAGATCTCGACCGTCTTGCCGCAGTCGGGACACGCGAAATAGCTGTAGTTCTCGACAAAGCCGTAGACCGGCACATCCATCATCTTCGCCATGTTCACAGCCTTCGAGACGATCATGGCCACAAGGCTCTGCGGGCTCGTGACGAGAATGACGCCGCTAATGGGCAGCGACTGGAACACCGTCAGCGGCACGTCGCCGGTTCCGGGCGGCAGATCGACGAACATATAGTCCACATCGCCCCAGCAAACGTCCGTCCAGAACTGCTTGACCGCGCCCGCGACCACCGGGCCGCGCCAGACGACGGGGTCTGTCTCGTGCGGAAGAAGGAGGTTGATGGACATGATCTTGATGCCGTCTTTTGTGACCGCCGGAAGAATGCCGTCGTCCGTTCCCACCGCGGGCTCATGCAGGCCGAACGCCTGCGGGATGGACGGGCCGGTGATATCGGCATCTAAAATGGCCGTTTTGTAGCCGAGCTTGTTCATGGCGACCGCCATCATGGACGTGACGGTCGATTTGCCGACGCCGCCCTTGCCGGAGACGACGGCGATGATATGCTTGACGTTGGAATGCTTGTTGGCGGGGACCAGCAGGCTCTCCGGGGCGCGGCTGGAGCAGCTTTCGCCGCAGCTGTCGCAGTTGCCGCTGCACGATGCACTCATAAAGATGCACTCCTTTGTTTCGTTTTTGTTTTATTCTAACCCGAAAAAGGGAAAAAGTCAATTGATTCGGTGTGCCGGCTGCGGGCCGCGCCCTCACAGCGCGTCGATCATTTTCTGCACAGTCTGATAGAGCCTTCCGATATGAAGCCCATCGACCGTCTTGTGGTTGACCTCCAGACAGATGGGAAGCGTGAGCCGTCCTTCCTGCTCCTGGTATTTTCCCCAGCCGACGCGGGGGATGCAGTCGTCCGGGTCCGTGTGCCGTTCGTTGGTAAGAGACAAAACCGGCAGCCACGGCAGGCACGAATAGTAGACCAGATCGTCCCGCCCTTCGGTTTCCGGGTCAAAAAGCATCGTCTGCGTTTCGGAAAGCGCCTTTGCCCGGCGGGAAAAATCGGCGGGATCTTCGCCCATCGGAAGCGTGATGATGCGAAACGCCTCTTCGCCGGGGGACATCACCGTGCAGCTTGGCATCAGCTCGTCAAGAACGACCAGCTTTCCGTCCCGGATGCGGATACAGAACGCCTCCTGCCGCTGCATCGCTTTTGTCAAAAGCCACGAGAGCGTGAAGTAAAACGACAGCCCCTCTTTTTTCGTGTACGCGCGAAGCTTCGTCACGTCCAGCGGAAAGGAGATCTGATAAAACGGCCAGTCACAGCCGGCGAACAGGTCATAAATTTCGCGCCGTGGCCATGTAGAACGATCAATTTCCCGCATATTACCCCTCCTGCAAAAGCGCCGCAAAGTCAGAAACGGTCTTACAATAAAAATCGCAGTTTCTGCGCATGAACGATTCGATCTCCGGCACGTCGTAGGCCCAGCCGGCGGCCGCAAAGTCTACGCCCGCACGTCTTGCCATATCGTAGCCGGGCTTGAGATCGTCGAGCATCAGAAGATCAGACGCACAAAGCCCGAAGCGCTCCATGATATCGAAAAGCGCCCAAGGCGCGGGCTTGCGCTTCTCGGGCGGCAGCTCCCAGCCGTAGACCGCGTCGGGCGTGGGAAGGCCGTTTTCGCGGTAGTCGCGCAAAATGGCGTCCTTCATCGAGTGCGACACGACCGTGATGAGGCCGCCCTGGGCCTTGTGCCGCTCGAGGATTTCCCGCATCCCGGGAAAAACCTTCGGCACGCGGGGCTTTACATAGTTCTGCCAATAGCGGAACTCATAGTCGAGCTCCTCCGGCGACAGGCCGATCTCCCCGGTGAAAAACGGAAGAATGCCGGGGTCAAAATTTTTGCGGAAGTAGTCTTCGAGCGTGTATTTTTTTGCGTTCGGGCGGACCTCCTTCAGAAACTCGCAGAAGCAGGGAAAGTGAATGGTAGCGGTGCTGTTGACGAGCGTGTCGTCGTGGTCGAGCACCAGACATGGATAGCGCATAAAATCCTCCAAATATTGATCAGCATTTTCCCCATCATAACAGGTTCGCACGAAAAAGTCGAGACGCGTCGAACGGTTTTTCCGAAGAATTCTTAATTTTCCGGGAATCAATTTGCCAAGCAGGAAAAAGTGTGATATACTCAAGATAAGTATCAATACGCACAACGCAGACTTGCATTTCTGCATAAAGCTTGTACGAATGGAGGAATATCGATGAAAAGAAGAAGACGCCAGCGGCAGAGAATGCTGATGCTGCTCGGCGCGGTGGTTCTGCTTGCCGTCGTGCTGATCATCATTATTTCCAGCTGCTCGAAGAAAAATCAGGACGGCGGCATCACCGCGCAGGCCTTTTCCACAAAGGGTGAGCTGACGCTGCCGCTTTCGGCGGAGCTTAACAGCGCGGACTTTGTGTCCTACGGCGGGTATCAGTTTGAGACATCGAAGAAGCTCAGCAAAATGGCCAAGCTCATCACCAAGAACAACGAAAACGTCACGGCCGCGAGCTACAGCAATTCCTACGGCGACAGCGTCCTTTTTACGCGCGACACCGGCTCCGGCGTGGAAAGCTGGTGTTTGTATCAGAAGGACCCGGCCAATATTTCAAACTACTACATCTTCATGGGCTGCCACCGCGAGGCCGCGCTGCCGGATGGGGCGCTGGAGATCCTTCTGCCGCTGCACCTGATCTCCGACAGCTATCTGCGCGACAACATGGGAAGCCGGCTTTCTGTCGACACCGCCTATGCCTGCGGCGACAATAACGCGGATACGACCATGCAGGAGGCCTTCAAGGAGTTCTATCAGGCGTCCGGACTTTACAATATGATCACCCTCGATACCGGCTTTATCCTGACCGATAAGGACACGAACCGCGAGGTCGAGTTCAGCTTCGAGGAAAGCGAAGATGCGTCGTGGTTCACCATCAAGAGCACCATCCCCGAAGAGCCTGAGCCCTCGAGCCGCGTGCAGCTCAGCAAAACAGACGCCGCGGACGCAGAGCCCGTCGAGCTCTCCGAGTCTGACGCCATCACGCTCAGCACGATTCTGATCAACGCCAGCTACAAAACCGGCACGACCGCGACCGAGTTCCCCTACAAGGCGACGATGAACGGCGCGGATTATATGATCGACGTCACGTGGAAGGATGACACCTGGTCCGCTTCCGTCCAGTACGGCGACCAGACCGCGCGCTTTACGACCAAGCAGGCCTGCACCGTGGCGGCGATCCTCGCGTCCAATCAGGTCATGCCGATGAAGAACGACGAGACCGCGTGGCCAGAAGAAGCCGGGACCGTAACGCCGATGGGCGCGTGCATGGTCACCGACAACGACGTAAACGTCCGCACCAGTCCGTCGACCGACGGCAATGTCCTGATGACGATGCTGGAAAGCAGCGCCGTCGCCGTCAGCGGCCAGACCGAAAACGGCTGGTGCCAGATCGTCTATAACGACCAGTTCGCGTATATGTCCGCGGATTACCTGAAGCAGGCAGAATAGGTTTCGACCCCAGCTCTGCATCCCATATCCGTAAGGCAGCAAAGCTGCCAACGGCTATCGGAACGCTTCTTATCTGCGAAAAGAAGCGCGGTGTCGAGCCGCCGCGAAGAAGTTGCGAGAATTGCTGCGCGGTCGAAAAAAATGCAAAAATCTCCCAATTTGCGGTCGTAGGGGGCGATGCCCACATCGCCCCGCGCAAAACGCAGAACCAAAACGCGATACCCTGCGGCGAATTCGCAACTTCCTGAGGGCGGACAGAGGCGTCCGCCCCTACAGAGGTGGTGCGCACCCAGAGGGCCGATGTGGGCATCGGCCCCTACACAAGGTAACGGTGGTGCGCAGAAGTCCTCCATTCCCCACCGCAGCCCCCTCACAAGGACTTTTGCAGAGCAAAAGTGCCTTGTGACGGCCAAAGGCCGAAGGTTTGCCGCTCGGCAGGAAGATCGTTGAAAGTCGGCCATACCGATACGCAAAAGCAAAACAGAAAGAGAGTGCTCACGTTCTTCGTAAGCACTCTCTGTTTTCTCTGCACAAATTGTCGAGAACTCCAAGGATTTCAAAAGGGCCGCGGCCCTTTTGTTGAGCTGCGCCGCAGCGCAGCAACCCCGGCAACTTCTTCTTGGCGGCTCGACACCACTCTTCTTTGCGCAGCTAAGAAGAATGGGGTCGAGAAAAAGGACAGGCTGGCAGGTCTCTGCCAGAACCAAAACGGCGCTTGCCGCCGCGCACGGCAATAACAACTACAGCCACGGTCAGGAAGTAAAATTACCGCAGCGCCCCATTCCCGGTGGAACCCAGGCAGCTCACGTCGTCCCGGACGACCACCACGAAGTCCGGTTCCTGTTCCAGAATGTACGCTGACAGCGCCAGACCATCATAGTGCCGGTAATCAAGGCTGCGCATTTCGCCGAAGTCAAACACGGCCAGCGGCTCTAAGGCATTGGTAAACGAGTCTCCGACGATGAGGATTCTGGGCAGATTTTCGCGGCCCGTGCGGACGACGGTCTCGGCAATATCGCCTCCCATGTAGTCGGTGTAGAGCCCGCGCGAGCCGGTCTGCGGCTTGATCAGCGGCGTGTCGGAAGCTTCGCCGTTGTCGAAGCGCGCATAGGCCGGAAACTCGTTTTCCAGCACCTGCATCGCCTCGCGCACCGGGGAAAGGCCGTAGAGCTTGCGGTTATACGTGCCGAAAAGCTCCGTCTGCGCGTCCACAACGGTCAGCTCGCTTGCCGTCAGGCCGAACGCTTCGCAGATGGCCCGGTACGCCGCATACGCGCCCTTCAGGGTGTAGTGGTGGTCGACGCGGCTATACAGCGAAAGCGCGTCCGGGTCTGAGCGGAAAGCGTCCGTCAGATCGAGCGCCGGAATATTTGCGTCTTCCAGCGCAGACAAAAGCGCCGCGCGGTTTTTCGCGGTGTCTTGCGCCGGATCATCCATCCAGTCGGGGTAATATTCCGCAAAAACCGTCCGCTGCTCGGGAACGAGCGTGTACAAAAGCTTCGCCCCGACCGTATCCGCCGCAGCCTTAACGCTCTGGAGCCCTTCGGCAATGCGTTCGGCGTCCTCCCGCAGCTCTGCATCCGGGCGCTTCGCGGAAAAGCCCGGCGCGGGCAGTAACGCCGTGTCTCCCAGCACCACGTCGTGCACGACCGGCTTCCGCAAAAGCTTCATCTGCACTGCCGTATCTATCTTCAAAAGAAGCCGCCGCGCGAAGATATGATCTTGATAAAAGTCCTCCGCGTCCTGCGCAAGCGTGCCGTTCCAAACGGAAGCCGCGCTTACCTGCGGCAAAGCCGCCAGCGCCCGGTTTTCCTCCGCCGACCAGCCCGAGGGGCTTTTTACGAGCCCATAGAGCGTCAGCGCCGGAACGAGCAGCAGCGCACAGAAAAGCAGCGCCGGAAATGCGATCTTTCTTTTTGTTTTCATTGAAATCTCCTAGAACTGTGCATAGATGAACGCCTGCATTCCAGAGCCTGTCAGATGCAGGACCGACAGGCCCAGCGTGAGAAGCAAAAACGCATACCGGACCAGCTGCCCGGCCTTCGTTTTGCCGAGCCTTTGCCAGCTCGTTTTCCCCGCATTCGTGCACAAAACGAGCGCGATGGCAAGAAAGATCCCGTTCTGTCGCAGCCCGAGCGTAAGCCACGCGCCGCCTTCCGGCGCACCCGTCCCCGGCACAAAAAGCGCCCGCAGATAGAAAAGCGCGTAGGAAAGCGACCGGCTGTTAAAAAATACCCAGCCGATGAGCACCGCCGCGAGCGCGTAAAGATGCCCGAAAAGCCGTGGGAGCTTCGAAAGAACCTTCCCCAGCCACAGCTTTTCCAGCGTCAGAAGCACGAAAAACCACAGGCCCCAGCATAAAAACGTCCAGCTCGCTCCATGCCAGAGCCCCGTGAGGCTCCACACGACGAAGAGGTTGAACACCTGCCGCGCCTTGCCGCAGCGGCTGCCGCCAAGCGGAATGTACACATAGTCGCGGAACCAGGAAGATAAGCTCTTGTGCCACCGCCGCCAGAAATCCGTGACGGAAACGGCGAGATACGGCGAGTCGAAGTTTTCAGGCAGACGGATGCCGAACAGAAGCGCGAGGCCGATGGCCATGTCCGTATAGCCCGCGAAGTCAAAATAAATTTGCATCGCGTAACAAATCATGCCAGTCCACGTGTAGACCGGCGTGAGCGCTTCTGCCGGAAGGGCAAACGCCTGCGCGGCCAGTTCCCCGGCGGCAGAAGACAGCAGCGCCTTTTTGCCGAGGCCCAAGATCCTGCGCGACGCGCCGTCCGAAATTGCGTCTTCGTCCGGACGGTTTTCCAGCTGCGAAGAAAAATCGCCGTACCGGCACAAGGGGCCCTGCGCCGCCTTCGGGAAAAAGAGCGCGTAGAGAAGAAAGCTTCCAAAGCGCGTCTCCGCCGGAATGTTTCCGCGGTACACGTCCGTCAGATACGAGATCAGCAGAAACGTCAGAAACGACACCCCGACCGGCGCGGGCAGAATTTGCGCCTGCGGAAGGCCCAGCATTTCCAGCAGAAAATTCGTGTACTTAAAGTAGCACAAAAGCCCTGCGGTAAGCAGCACGCCGAGCGTCAGAATGCGTTTTTTCGTGCGCCTGTGCTCTTCTTTTGACAGCGCCTTTCCGAGGAAAAAGACCGCCAGCGTTTCCAGCACCCCGGCGAAAAGCCCCGGAAGGCCGCCGGCCGCGCAAAAAAGGACGCTTCCCGCCAGCAAAACGCCGTTTCTTACCCGCAGATCTTTCCGCGCAAAAAACGCGCAGACGAGTAACGCGGGCAAAAGCGCAAAGAGAAACGTAAAGCTTGTCAGCTGCATTTTAATGCTTTTTGTGCTGCTTCTGGCGCAGCGGGCGCTTGTTGCCGTGGTCGTCTACAATATACGTGTTTTCCAGCTGCGCGTGCAGATTCTGCCGGAAGGCGGCGAGATATTCCTGCCGCAGCCGGTCGCGCTCGATGATCTCTTCTTCGGTGAGCCCCTCGGTCTTTGCCTTGTGGGCCAGTTCGTTGATGCGTTCGACGCGGGATTTTTCCATAAGTAAAACTCCTTTTCGGTCATAAAAACCGGATAATTTCGATGCTGATGCGGCCCTTTTTCGTGTTGCCGCCGACGGTTTTGAGCTGTATTTTGCCGAGGCCGCGGACGGAAATTTTATCGCCCTCGCAGACCGGCTTGTCCCCCTTCTGGCACGGCAGGTAATTGAGCTCGCACTTGCCCGCTGCGATATACTCCGCCGCCTTGCCGCGGGAAATCGAAAAGCCCGAGGACACGACGCCATCTAAGCGCAAAGACGACACGGTGTCGCGCACGGTCCTGACGGCCTGTTCGGGGACGTGCAGCTCGCAGAGCGGAATTTCCTCTACGTGCAGCTTCGTCCGTCCGGCGGAAACCAGATTTTGCAGCACGTAGGGTAAAATCTCCCGCAGCACGAGAAGATCGCACGCGCCCGCGGACACGAAAATATCTCCCACCGTCTCGCGCTTGATGCCGCAGCCCATGAGGCTGCCTAAAAAATCGCGGTGCGTAAGCTTGTCCTCTTCAAAAAATCCTGCACGCACGGCGGCGATGGGGCCGTCTTCAGAAAAAAGCCAATCCTCGCCTAAATAATCCGGCAAATAGCAGCAGACCTCGCGCTCGGCCGTTTCCGTGCCGCCAAAAAACCGGAAGCTTTCTCCGCGCAGCAGCTCCTGCGCCAGCATCTGCTCGCGTTTGGAAAGAAAGCCGGTGCTGGCCGGGACATTCCGAAGCGCGCCCTGCGTGATGCGCTCGTAGACTCTGGCAAGCAAAACCTCGTCTTCTTTGGACTGCGCCAGATGCGCTATTTTTTCGCGTCTTTCCACGAAGGCGCCTCCTTTCCAGCCTGCAATTCCACTCCATTGTAGCAGGGAGGAGGAAAAAAAGCAATCTCCGCGAAAAGCCGCGCGATTTTCCGCTTGGCAAACGAGCAGTTTTCGTTTATACTAAAGGCAACACCGCACAAATTGGCTGCGAGTCTCGCCGGATCTTTTCCGCCAATGCCACGGTTCGAAAGCTTGAAAGGCACAAAGCCTTCCTGCGTTTCCAATCCTTGCCTTGACGAAAAATCTCTCGCCGAGACTTTTTGCCAAATTATGCGGTGCTGCCTGAAAAAATCCATTTATACCTTACGAGGAATTGACTATGAAGGTACTCATTATCGGCGGCGGCGCGAGCGGCATGATGGCGGCGCTTTCGGCGCTGGAAAATCCGGAAAATACCGTGACGCTTTTAGAGCGCCAGAACCGCGTGGGTAAAAAATTGCTTGCCACCGGCAACGGCCGCTGCAATCTCGCCAACCGCGACATCCGCCTGACGCACTACCACGGCGCGCAGCCGGACTTTGCACGCTTCGCGCTGGAAAGCTTCTATGTTGGAAGGACCCTTGCCTTTTTTGAGCGGCTGGGGCTTCTCACCGTGACTGAAGAGTCGGGAAAGGTGTATCCGCTGTCCGATCAGGCCTCGAGCGTTCTCGATGTTCTGCGCTTTTCGATGCAGGCCAGAGGCGCAAATGTTGTGACGAGCTGCGATGTGGTCGAGGTTCGGCACAAGGCGCGAGGTTTTGAAGCCGTTTCCGCGACCGGCGAAACGTATTTTGGCGACAAGCTGATCGTTGCCTGCGGCGGCGCGGCGGGAAAAAAGCTCGGCGGCAGCAGGTCGGGCTACCATCTTTTATCCCAGCTGGGCCACACGTGCACAGAGATCTTGCCGAGCCTCACGCAGATCAAGACCGACACGGCGTATGTCAAAGCCCTCAAGGGCGTCCGCGCCGATGCGCACGTGCGGCTTCGCAAAGACGGCGTCACGGTGCAGGAGAGCTTCGGCGAGGTGCAGTTTACAGACTTCGGCCTCAGCGGCCCCGAGGCGTTTTCCCTTTCCCGCGCGGCGGCGACCGGCGGAGAGGGGCAGGAGCTCGCGCTCGACTTTTTCCGGGAATACGGCGAGGGCGTGCTTCTCGATATGCTTCAGGAAAAGCGCATGAATCTGCCGGAGCTGGCCGCAGAGGAGCTCTTTGCCGGAATGCTTCCGTCCCGGCTCGGGAAAATGATCGTCAAGCGGGCAGGGCTCAAATACCAGTCGAAGCTTCTGGATCTCACCGACGAGCAGCTTTTGTCCTGCGTCAAGCTTTCCAAGTGGTTCACTCTGGCGGTCACCGGCGTCATGGGCTTTGAGAGCGCACAGGTCACGGCCGGCGGCGTTTTGACGCGGGAATTTGACGCGCGGACATTGGAAAGCAGGCTCAACCCCGGCCTTTTCGTCTGCGGCGAAGTGCTGGACATCGACGGCGACTGCGGCGGGTATAATTTGCAGTGGGCGTGGTCGTCCGGCTACCTGGCAGGAAAGCTCGGAGAAGACTGATATGATCCGGATCCGGGATATTTCGCTTCCGCCGATGCAGGATATGTCGATGCTCCCCGCGGCGGCGGCGCGGCAGCTGCGCATCGACCAGACGCAGATCAAAAGAATCGATATCAAACGCCGCTCGGTCGACGCGCGGAAGAAAAACGACGTGCGCCTGATCTACACCGTCGACGTTCTTGTAAAGGGCCGGGAGGATAAAATTCTCAAGATGGCCCACAATCCCAAAGCGTCGATCGCAAAGGACGATTTTTACGAGCCGCCGAACGCGCAAAAGCTGCCGGAAAAGCGGCCCGTGATCGTAGGCTTCGGCCCTGCCGGGATGTTCTGCGCGCTCGTGCTGGCGCGCTCCGGTTTTCGCCCCATCGTTTTAGAGCGCGGGCTCGACGCGAAGACGCGCCACGAAAAGGTACAGAATTTCTGGCAAACCGGCGAACTCGATCCTTCGTGCAACGTGCAGTTCGGCGAGGGCGGCGCGGGCACGTTTTCTGACGGCAAGCTCAACACCGGCGTCAACGATCCGCGCATCTACTGGGCGCTTGAGCAGTTTGCAGACGCGGGCGCTGGCGCGGAAATCCTGTTTGACGCAAAGCCCCACGTGGGGACGGACGTTTTGCTGACCGTGGTGCAGAATCTGCGCGAAGAGATCATCGCCCTCGGCGGCGAGGTCCTGTTCGGCGCGAAGCTCACGCAAATCTTGCAGGAAAACGGCGCAGTCTCGGGCGTCCGCTATGAAACGCTCGATGGCGAACACGCGCTTTGCTGCGACACGCTCGTTTTAGCCCCCGGCCACAGCGCCAGAGACACCTTCCGGATGCTGAAGGATTCGGGCGTTGCGATGCAGCCCAAGGCCTTTTCGATGGGCGTTCGCATCGAACACCTGCAAAAGACCATCAATGAAAGCCAGTACGGCCCATTTGCCGAAAACCCGGCCCTCGGCGCGGCGGACTATAAGCTAAACGTCAGGCTCCCCGACGGCACGAGCGCGTACACGTTTTGTATGTGCCCCGGCGGCTACGTCGTCGCGGCGGCGTCGGAAGAAGGCGGCGTCGTGACCAACGGCATGAGCAACTGCGCACGTGACGGCGAAAACGCGAACGCGGCGCTTCTTGTCACGCTCACGCCGGAGGATTTTCCGGATAAAAGCGTGCTCGGCGGCGTTTTGTACCAGCAGCAGCTCGAGCGGGCGGCGTTTTTGGCGGGCGGGAGCAATTACCGCGCCCCGGCGCAGCTCGTGGGAGATTTTCTGGCGCACAGAAAAAGCACGGCGTTTGGCGCGGTGCAGCCGACGTATAAGCCCGGCGTGACGCTGTGCGACCTGCATGAGGTCCTGCCGGAACGAATTACAAAGGTTTTGGAAAACGCGCTGCCGGAGCTCGAGAAGCGCCTGCGCGGCTTTGCTTCCCCCGACGCCGTGATGACCGCGCCGGAGACCAGAAGCTCTTCTCCCGTGCGCATTTTGCGCGATGCGGCAAGGCAGTCCGCGCTTAAGGGCCTCTACCCCTGCGGCGAAGGCGCGGGCTACGCCGGCGGCATCATGTCCGCTGCCGTCGATGGGATTTTAACGGCTGAGGCCATTTTGAAGGGCTGAGCGATGGACATGGAATACGCGCGGCGCGTGGGGAAGATCATACGTTCGCTTCGGATGCGGGAAAAGCTCTCGCAGGAGCAGTTTGCGGCGAAGGTGCAGCTTCAGGGCTGCGATCTGACCAGAAGCGCACTGGCCAAGATCGAATGCGGCCAGAGAAGCATCTATCCGGACGAACTCAAGGCCGTGAAGCAGGCACTGAACGTTCCCTACGAAACATTGCTGCCATAGGAGGCGCATATGCAGACAGAATATGCCGAGCGCTATATAACCCTCGGCTTGAAGATAGCCTATTATCGCAAAAAGCGCGGATACACGCAAGAAAACTTTGCCGAAAAAGTTGGCATCAGCCTGAATTTTCTCGCGCAGGTCGAAGGCACGGGCACGGTGCGCGGCGTGAGTCTGGAAACGCTGTTCAAAATGGCCGACGTTTTGCAGGTCGCACCGTCGAAGCTTCTGGAAGACGACTGACGGAATTTTGTATTGCATTTCCCGCGTCCTTTGGGTATAATACGACTATAACGACAAACAGGAGGCCGCAATTATGGCTGTCAAAATTGAAAAATCCACCATCATCGGCGACGTTCTCGACATCGCGCCGCAGACCGCGCCCTTGTTCATGGCCATCGGTATGCACTGCCTGGGCTGCCCATCTTCCCGCGGCGAGACCGTTGAGGAGGCCTGCATGGTCCACGGCGTTGACGCCGACGCGTTCCTTGCGCAGGTCAACCGGTTCATCGAGGCCAGCGAAGAAGCAGGAATCTGAGCACATCAGCAATGCAGAAAAGGCGGCGAAAGCCGCCTTTTTTCGTGAGTTTTTTAGAACAGGAGTACCTATGAAGCTGCCGATCTCCAAAAGACTTCTCTGCTGCGCCGGTCTTGTGCCGGCCGGTTCGCGCGTGGCGGACATCGGGACCGACCACGGCTACCTCGGCATTTACCTGCTGCAAAATGGGCGCTCGCCGCACGTGCTCGCCTGCGATCTTCGCAAGGGCCCGCTGGATAACGCGCGGAAAAACGCGGCGCTGTTTGGCGTGGGCGACGACATGGAGTTTCGCCTGTCCGACGGTCTTGCCGAAATTTCGCCGGAGGAGCTCGACTGCGCGGTGCTGGCCGGAATGGGCGGCGATCTGATCCTGCGCATTCTCTCGCAGTGCGATTGGCGGAAAAAAGACGGCCTCACATTCGTTTTGCAGCCGCAGAGCTCTGGAAATGTGCTCAGGCGTCATCTGTGCGCCGACGGCTTTGAAATTTTGCGCGAAGAGCCGGTGCAAGACGGAAGCTTTCTCTATACCGTCATGCAGGTGCGCCAGGGCGCGCCGCAGGCGCTCACGCCGGGAACGGAATACGCCTCCCCTGCCCTTTTGAAAAGCGGGAGCGAACTTGTCGGGCCGTATCTTCAGCGCGTGGAAAATGCATTGACAGCGACGGTCGAGGGACTTTCAAACGCAGACAGGCAGCGGCCCGAGCGGCTTTCGTATTTTTCGCAGGCGCTTGCCGAAATTCAGGAAATGAGGAAAAATTATGCCGAACATTCGTGAAATTTACAACGCGCTTTTTGCCTTTGCCCCGGCATACATGAAAATGGACTGGGACAACGTGGGGCTTCTGTGCGGGCGGTTTGACCGGGCGGTCACGAAGGTGCTCGTCGCGCTCGATCCGATGATGGACGTTTTTGAAGAGGCGAAGGCGCTTGGCTGCGAGCTCGTCGTGACGCACCATCCGCTGATCTTTGGAGCTGTGAAACAGGTCAACAGCGATACCTACGATGGGCGGAATTTGCTTTATTTAATGGAAAACGACATTGCCGCCATGAACCTGCACACGAATCTCGACTGCTGCCCCGGCGGCGTGAACGACGTGCTGGCCGAAACGCTGGGGCTTCGGAATGTCAAAATTCTGAACCCCATGGGCACCGACGCGCAGGGCCGGCCCTACGGCCTCATCCGTATGGGGGAGGTGGAAGCGCAGGATGTATCAACGTTTGCCGCGTTCGTCAAAAAGGCCCTCGCCTGCCCCGGCGTGCGGTTTGCGGACGCGGGGAAGACGGTTTCCAACGTGGCCGTCGGCGGCGGCAGCTGCGGCAGCGAGATTGAAGACGTGATCCAGGCCGGCTGTGACACGCTCGTGACGGCAGACCTCAAATATAACCACTTTGAAGAGGCGAAGTACCGCGGGCTGAACCTCATTGACGCGGGCCATTTTGAGACCGAGGACCCGGTCTGCGCCGTACTCGAGCGCGTTTTGAAGAACGCTTTCCCGGAATTAACAGTTTTCCGCGCGAAAACGCACCGCGACGAGACGCAATTTCTGTAATTTCCGGGCGAGACGGTTGATTTTTGCCTGTAACCTGTGATAAAATAGCGTGTAAAATTGTAACGAAGGGAAGAGACCTCATGTCCGGACATTCCAAGTGGCATAACATTCAGAAAACGAAGGGTGCACAGGACGCCAAGCGCGCCG
>DJQK01000157.1 GCA_002437575.1 Clostridiales bacterium UBA6388
GTGCGTTTACAAGACGCATGGTGCGGGGTGTTTTTTGCGTTTTTGATAACAGATGATTGCAAACTGAAAGTGATTAGATAAAATTCACTGAAGATTTCTTATTCTTCATACGATTACCTCTTAGATCCCCGTCTTTATGACAACAAAGTCAGCAGATAGGCTACGAACTGTTCGCGGCATTCGTCCTGTGTTTCTACATAGTGAAGCGTGGAGGGAGGATTATGCATTGCGCTGACATTTTGACCGGGCAAAGACCAGTTTGACGAAAACTGATACAGATATTGCAGCCCATCGCGTTCATAATATGCATAGTACTGATACGCTTCCTCAGTTTTCTGCCCCCGGAACGACCGGTTTTGATAGAAATAGTGAACAGATACTTCTTGCGCACCGATATAAGAACTGTTTTCAGTTCCAAGCGTATCCTGTAAAATAGGGAGAATATTGGAGAAGCGAGCGTCAATTGCGGAAAGGTCTTTTCCGATTACCACAGTAGCGATGCTGTTACCTGTACTTGTCGGTCTGAAAGAAATTCCGGCGGCATCAATGCTGCCATTATAGTACGCATCCGCATGGGAAGTATCACCTCTCTCAAAAACTCGCATAATAAGGTTTGCGGCAATCGGTGCCTTTTCCGTGAACTTCAAAAAGTCATCATAATTAGGACAATTTTCAATACTGCCATCGCGCTCAAAAATAGCAATATTGAGCAGATCATTTTCGTCTGCTACCGGATACGAGGTCAAAAGATCAAAAGCAGTTGTGCGTGTAGAGTAATAGGGTTTATTCTCATATTCGTACAAAGTATTGAATTTCCGATATGCGTCAATATCGGTAATTTCGTTGAACACGATCTCGTCGGCATCCGTCTGTATATTGCCAAGTGATTTTCCAATATAGTCCAACACTTCATGATCATTATAGGGATAATCATTGGAGTTAGGTTCTTGATTACGCATTGAAATTGCTACAGTTCCAAAGACAATCAAGCCAAGGCAAGCTGCCATTGCACCCCATCTGATCCAAGCGCGTTCCTTTTTGGGCTTGACATCTGCCGCTTCAACATAGGTGGGATCGATCAACTCCATCTTATCTAAAAATTCATTCCCTCTCATAACGTGTACCCCTCCTTTTCGAGATACTCCCGAAGCCTATTGCGGCACCGGAAAAGCGTGGTTTTTACTTTGCTTTCTGATAAGGCAAAGCGTGTGGAGATGTCCGCGATGGAATCCAGATACCAATATCGGCGAATAAAGATATTTCTCTTTTCTGCATCCAGCTTTCCAAGAAATCCGTTGATTGCATCAC
The DNA here is from genome assembly GCA_002437575.1 of Clostridiales bacterium UBA6388. Lineage (GTDB taxonomy): Bacteria > Bacillota > Clostridia > Oscillospirales > Oscillospiraceae > CAG-170. The sequence continues at coordinate 1,309 of DJQK01000157.1, forward strand.
GCAATGCCATATCATCAATGCGGCACAAAACATCATCAGGAGCCGGAATACATTGCTCCATTTCTGCGCTCAGCTCACATATAAATGCGCTGCGTTTTAGTCGGCTACGGTCGCGGCAGCAATTGAGCGATATGTGACGAACAATCCGTGCAAGGAAAGCATAAAAGTAGCTTCTCGGCTCATGGGGCGGAATGGTATTCCACGCTTCCATGTAAGTGTCATTCTCACATTCTTCAGCGGTTTGCCGGTCACGAACAATCCCATAAGCCAGAGAATGTAAACGACTGCCGTATTTCTCGGTTGTTCTCCTAATTGCTTCTTCGTTGCGCAGCAGGTACAATTCGATAATTTGGTTGTCGTCCAAGGCTTTCATCTCCTTCCGCATGGTCTTAAAAGGCCTTCACCATAATAAGCACCGTTTAGATTTTCGAGGTTACACTTTCCAAGAAAATTATATCAAATAAATCTGAATATTTCGATCTGCTAAGCGCCTTATATATATCACATCAACGTGAACAAATCCACCGCTTATGGTAAACATTTGCTGTAGCTATGACCCTGTACTGTGCGTATTGAGCGCGGCGCAGGGATTTTTCCGTTTATGGTGATTGTGAGCGCCACATTCGATGCCCTGTACGCAGGATGCACCTTTGCACTTCACAGAATCGGACGATAACCAGCTAAACCGCAAAAGGTCACGCGAAGCCGCGCACCGGCTGCACGATACCGCGAATCGCGGAACGGTGCAATCCATACGCGCAGACAGTAGATACTTCACGAATCCGGCAAGCATTGATTTTTGATGCCTGATTTTAAGCTGTTTCTACCCGAAAACCTCTGTGAAACCGGCTCGTTCGCAAAGTGTTTACAGTCTCATTTGAAAAACCGTCTTGACAATATTCATCGGAATATGATACATGGATAAACGATATGCAGTTCCGTAAAAACAAACGCGGAACTGCATATTTTATGCATATACGCACAAGGTGTTGGGATTATACAAAATTACAACGCGATGTGATATTTATGCGCCTGCTGCCTTAGAGCAGACGGATATGAGCCAGAACCTTCCTTTTTCCGCGGCGCTGCGGCTCGGTGCGCTTCAACCGCAGCACGGCGGCGGTGCGGTCGTCGGGGGCGGCCTCCTCGCTGCTGGAAACGACGCCTGCGGCCAGCTCCCGCACGGAAAGCTCTCCGCAGCTTTGCAGATACCGTCCGGCGATCGCCGCGTCCACGCCGTCGCTCGTTAAAATCAGCGCCTCGCCGCGCTCTAAGCACACGCGGATGCACGCCGGGCCGTAGCTTTTGCCCACGCCGAGCCCCGGCGGGGGAAGGGCAGAGCCCACCTGCTGCACGATGCGGCCAAATTTCAAAAACGATGGGGCCGCGCCCCATTTATGAAGAAACCCTTCGGCGGTGACAAGGCTCACCTGCAACAGATCGATCGCCGCAAAGCCGCCGCCGTCACGCAGGATATAAAGCCCGTTGATCGTCTGCATCGCGTCGTGCGCGTCAAGACCCGACTCGATGAGCTCCTTGAGCAGCGTACTGGTGGAGACGGCCTCGCTTCTTGCCTCTTCGCCCGTGCCCATGCCGTCGCACAGAAGAAGATAGTACCACTCGCCCACGCGAAAGCTTGCCCCATAGTCGCCGGAAATGCTCGCCCCGCGAAGACCGGTCGCCCGAAAGCCGAGCTCGGGAAAATACCGGTCCGGCTCCGCCTGCGCTGCGTCGGGCTCGGCAAGACTCTGCAAAAGCCGCGACAGCATCCGGTACTGGTCGCACAGGATCTGCCGGCTCTCGGCCAGCCGCGACTGGTACTGCACCCGGGCCAGCTGTGTGGCCAGCGCGTCGTTGACCGCCCGCAGGAAGCTGTCCGTGTGGCAGCAGCGCGCCAGAAATAAGGGCGGCAGATCGTCGCGCTTTGCCTCTCCCCGGCGCAAAATCCCGCGCGAGGCCCGGCTGAGCAGACGGAACGTCTCCTGCGCGTTCTGCTCCCAGCAGACGCCCCATTTGGCGCACGTGCGGCAGATCTCCTCGGCGGCTTTGTCAAAAACGGCGGCGCTCTGGGGCTCCAGGCCGCTGGTGCAGCCGCGCTGTAAATCGGACGCCAGCGACCACAGCGCGCCCGACGCCGCATTCAGGGCAGACTGGCGCTTTTCATCCGGCCGGTCAAACGTGCCGGAGAGCACCGGCTGCGCAGGTCTCCACAGGGCAAGCCCCAGGATCGTCCCCAGAAACGCGCCCGGCGGGAACATCGTTTCTCCCGCGCCAAATAAAAACGAGCCCGCCGCGCACGTGAGGAAAAACAACGCCGCCCGGACGGCCGCGAACCGCGGCTTTGTAAAATGGCACACGATCGCAGCCAGACACAAAAGCGCGCCCACGCTGTATTCCGGCCGGAAGCTCACCTCCAGCACGATCGAGCAGCCGCTGGCGGCAAGCAGATAGTAGGGCGTGTCGCTGCACAAGTAAGCCGCGCAGGCCGAAAGGGGAATGCTCAGGGGAAGCCCCGGCAGAAGCGTGATGCGGCTTGCGCTGGCCAGAAGTCCGAGCGAGAGAAGAAACAGGCTCTTCCCCTCTTTTTCCTGTAGCCCGGAAAACAGATACCCCGACACGATCACAAGCGCGATCTTTCCGAGATAACCGGCCGCGGCAGAAAGACGCACCGGGCCGCTCAAAAGAAAGATGAGCGCCGTCATCGCGTAAATGCCGCCGGAGAGCAGCGGCAGAAACCACCTGCGCGAGCGGGGAACGACGTCGCTGAACAGGCAGCTGGCCGCTAAGATCAAAAATCCCGCTGCCACGGGCTCTGCCGCCGCGTTCACGCCCCAGAATAGAAAATAGCCCAGCGCTGCGCCGGCATATGCGCAGACGGAGGCCAGAGAAAACGGCAGCGCCGCCGGAACTGCGATGGCCAGCGGGAGAATTTTTCCGTCCAGTCCCGCCGCCGCCAGCAAAAATCCCGCGCCGAACGCGCCGAGGGCAAATACCGTCAGCCGGACCCACGGCTTCGAGAGCAGCGCCAGGGCCCGGCCGGAGGCGTTCGGTTTTCCATCCGCGCGTTTTTTCATTCGTTCCATCTCCGCTTCTGTTCGCTTCTTTGATATCGGAAAGTTTACCAGAAGCGGCGCGAAAAGCCTGTCGGGAAATACGCCGGGAAATGACGGCTGCGTCAGCTGCCGCTTAATTTGCTTGCATCTGCGCGGAAAACATCGTACAATAGCCCCACGACCGGCGATGAGACCGAACCGCGCCGGAAAAACGGAGGGGCATATGGCGACCGAGTTTGAGATCAAGCTGCGCGCCCAAAACGCACAGCAGCTGAAAACGGTTCTGCAGGACCGCGAAATCACCGCCCTTGCGCAGGGAAGACTGCGCGAGGTGCACATGAAAACCTGCTATTTTGACACCGCAGATGGCGCATTATCGGCGCGGAAGTGGATGCTCCGCGTGCGGCAGGAAAACGAAAAAAGCGTCGTGACGATGAAAACGCCGGGCAAAGATCATGCCCGCGGCGAATGGGAATGCGAAGGAAAAACGCCCGAAGCGGCCATCGAGACGCTGATTTTGAAGGGAGCCCCGCAGGCGCTGCGCGAGCTCGTTTCGCCGGGGCTTCGGATGGTCTGCGGCGCGTCGTTTGTCCGGCTGACGCAGACGCTTCTGCTTCCCGACGGAACGACGTGCGAGGTCTGCGCGGACGGCGGTGAGCTTCTCGGAGGCCATAGAAAAGAGCCGTTTTTCGAGCTCGAGCTCGAGCTCACGCGCGGAAAACCCGAGACGCTTGTGGCCTATGCACAGAAAATTTCCAGAAAATTTGGCCTTCAGGAAGAGGAAAAAAGCAAATTTGTCCGCGCCAGACGGTTGGCGGATGGAAAATAATATGGTATAGTAACTATAATACCTTACGTTTTCCACAAAAACCTCGTAGAGTTTCGCCCCACAGGGCGAAATAAAGTGGAATTTATGTTATCCGGCGGCTTTGCCGACCGGAAACATACATCTCACCTCGCAAGTGTGAGCTTTTCACACGGAGTGCGAAAAGCTTGCGCGCAGTCGAGGTGCAGCTTGGAATTCCTGATGAATTTTCATCAGGAATTCATATAGGAAAGGAACGAACATCATGCAGACAAACCCGAACATCAACCTGACCATGCTCTGCGATTTTTACGAGCTGACGATGGCGAACGGCTACTTCAAAAGCGGGCTGAAGGACAAGATCACCTACTTTGACCTCTTCTTCCGCAAAGTGCCGGACGAGGGCGGCTTTGCCATCGCGGCGGGTCTCGAGCAGGCGGTCGAGTATATCCAGAACCTGCACTTCGGAGAAGATGACATCGCGTATCTGCGCACGCGCGGCATTTTCGGAGAGGATTTTCTGGACTATCTGCGGCATTTTCGCTTCACGGGCGATATCTGGGCCGTGCCGGAGGGGACGCCGATCTTCCCGAAGGAGCCGGTCCTGACCGTCCGCGCCCCTGCCATCGAGGCGCAGCTGGTCGAGACGTTCCTGCTGCTGACGCTCAACCACCAGAGCTTAATTGCCACGAAGGCCAACCGCATTTGCCGGGCTGCCAAGGGCCGCGTGGTGCTGGAGTTCGGTTCTCGCCGGGCGCAGGGAAGCGACGCTGCGATCCTGGGCGCGAGAGCCGCGTACATCGGCGGCTGCGACGGCACGGCCTGCACGCTCACCGACCAGCTCTACGGCGTTCCCGCCGGCGGCACGATGGCCCACTCCTGGGTGCAGATGTTCCCGAGCCAGTATGAGGCGTTCAAGACCTACTGCGAAATTTACCCCGACAATCCGACGCTTCTCGTCGACACATACAACACGCTGCAAAGCGGCATCCCCGACGCCATCCGCGCCTTCAACGAGGTCTTAAAGCCAAGAGGTCTTACCAAATGCGGCATCCGGCTCGATTCCGGCGACATGACGTACCTGACCAAAAAGGCCCGGCAGATGCTGGACGAAGCGGGCTGGCAGAGCTGCAAAATTTCGTGCTCGAACGCGCTCGACGAGTACCTCATCCGCGATCTTCTTCTGCAGGGGGCGAGAATCGATATCTTCGGCGTCGGCGAGCGGCTCATCACCGCACGCTCCGAGCCCGTCTTCGGCGGCGTTTACAAGCTTGCGGCCATCGAAGACGACAACGGCAATATCATCCCCAAAATTAAAGTCAGCGAAAACGTCGGCAAGATCACGAACCCGCACTTCAAAAAGCTCTACCGCTTCTTCGGCGCCGACAACGGCAAGGCCATCGCCGACTATCTGTGCGTCTACGACGAGACGGTCGACGATTCAAAGGATCTCGAGCTCTTCGACCCCGAGGCCACGTGGAAGCGCAAGACGGTCTATAACTTCCAGGCAAAAGAGCTCATGGTGCCGGTCTTCCAGAATGGCGAGCTGGTCTACGATCTTCCGACGCTTCCCGAGATCAAGGCCTACTGCCGCCAGCAGATCGACACGCTCTGGGACGAGGTCAAGC
>DJQK01000090.1 GCA_002437575.1 Clostridiales bacterium UBA6388
AAACCTTGTCTTGACGAAAAATCTCTCGCCTTCCACAACCGCTGATTGAATCAGAGCTTCCCTAGAAATCTCGCTGTTGGGTTGGACAATGTCGAGAGCCAAATTTGTGGTGATGCATATGAACTTGGATGATACGACGTGTAAGCGCAAGTACTGATGGATCCATAGTGTTCTGAAAGCACAAAATCGGAAATCTTCGTCAGAAGGCTGCCGATCTCCTTTTCCCGATTCGCGATAATTCAGAGCCGGTTTTGGAGGCAAATCAGCAAGAGCGAACGGTGAAGAAGGCAATGCGCCGCTGACGCGGCGATCTTACGGTTTCACGCGCACCGTCCTGCTTTTCTCCGCGTTTTTTGAAATACTGCTCGACGCGGGACGGCAAGTCTGCTATCCTGTAGAAAGGCACGGACAAAAAAGCGGGCCGGTGCAGAGGAGGAAAATGTATGGGCATTTTGAATTCGGCCAGTGGAGATTCCTGCTGGCGCGGTTACCGGTATTACGAGGAAAAACGCGTCCTCGAGCTTCGAAGACCGGATAAGACGCATCTGGAGGCGCGAGTCGCCGGGAGCAGGGCGGAGATGTACAGCGTAAGGCTCGATCTGGAACACATCCGGAAGTCTTCGTGTGACTGTCCGCACGCGGCGGGCAGACGGGTGGTCTGCAAGCACATGGTCGCGGCATATTTTACGGCCTTCCCGGAAGAGGCGAAAAAATATTATGCAGATGTCCTGCGGGCAGAGCGCGAATGGGAGGATGAGCAGGCGGCGCTTGCAGACAAGCTGGAGCGGTACGTGCGCGCACTGAAACGCAAAGACGCGCAGGACAGGCTTCTGGAGGTTCTGGAGATGGCGCCTGACTGGCTCTGGGAGCGTTTCGTGCGAGACTATGTAGAATAGCGGCCGGAAAAAAATCTGAGACAAACGGCGGCTTTTCTGGTATAATAGCGCCGGTTCGGTCATTCGGTGCGGTTTTTACGTGAATGCGGGCCAAATGTAAGGACAGGAGAAAAACAATGCTTACAAACGTCATTCTGGAAGGTCTGGGACTGGGCGCGCTGCTGGTTCTGGTGTGCGCGGTCGGAATCCGCAGAGGCGCGATCGGGATGGTACATCTGTATGGGCCGGATGTGCAGGCGCGGTGCTGTGAGCTGGGGCTGACGACGCCGGAGCGCATCCGGAAAAACAGCGGCCGTTTTAAGCGGATCTGTATACCGGGATATATTGCCTATGTGCTGGTCTGCGTTTACGCCGTCAACGGCGCAAGAGGCTTTCTCCCGGGCTTCTGGCAGCTCGTTGTGATCCTTGAGATCATGAATCTGATCGACCGGTTTCTGGTCGACGATTACTGGGTCGGCCACACGAAGGCGTGGCGCATTCCGGGCACGGAGGATCTGCGGCCGTATATCACCGCGCAGGACAAAAAGCGCAAGTGGCTGTTCGGGACGCTCGGCTTGACGCTCGTCGCCGCGATTTTGTCCGGCGTGATGGCGCTGATCGTGACGTAAACGGATATACAAAACCTCCGCAGGGAAGTACCTGCGGAGGCTTTTGCGTTTCACTGATTTTCCAGCGCCCAGAGCATTTTGGCGACCTCGGCGCGGGTGACCTTGCCGGTGGGGTTGAGCTTGCCGTTGGAGCCGGAGATGATCTTCCGGTCGACCATCGCAGAAAGCGGGCCCTTCGCCCAGTCGGCGACCTTCTTGACATCCGAGAAGCCGGACAGGCTCCCGGTGTCGGGCGACTGGCCGAGGTTCTGCGTGCGCGCGAGGATGACCATTGCCTCCTGCCGCGTGATGGTCGCGGTCGGGTTTCCGTAGAGCTTGCCGAGCTCATTGGAGCCGTCCATGTAGCCCAGCGCATACGCCGCCTTCATCGCGTCCAGCGCCCATGTGCCGATCTTATTTGTGTCGACAAAGGGAAGCGAAACCGAGCTGTAGCTGTCCAGGTTTGTTCCGAGATAGCGCATGAGCGCGACGACGAATTCCTGCCGCGTCATCGAATCATCCGGCCGGTAGAGAAGCTTTCCGTCCTTGCCGGCAGAACCTGTCAGCGTGCCTTCAAAGTACAGATCGTTGATATAGTCCTCTGCCCAGTGGCCCTTCGTGTCCGAGAAGGGGTTCGTCGGGCTGACGGTGACAGGGATGGACACGGTGGTATCGCCGTAGGTGACCTCGATCGCGCCGCTGGTCAGCTTGGAGACCGATGCGGCGGTAAATTTGCCGCTATCCGTGATCGTGCCGACGCCGCCGGTGACGCTCCAGGTAAAGCTGTTTGCCGCGGCTACGACCGAGTGGCCGTAATACGTCGCTTCGGCCGTCAGCGAAACGTCTGACTGCGCGGGCACGTGGAGCTCTTTCAGACGCGTTTTGCCGTCTTCCTTCAATACATCGATGCCGGTGACCTGCTGCAAGATCACGACCTCGGCCTTCGCAGACATCTTGCCCGATTTCACGGTGACGCGGGCAGAGGGAATAGAAGCGCTCGACTGCGTGTCGAGTGTCAGGCTGCCTTCGCCGACCGTGCCGTAGGTCGAAGACCAGCTGGCGCTGCCGGGAACGCTTGCCGCCTGATAATTCCGGTCTGCCGCGCGTACGGTGAAGCTGACCTTTGCCCCGGGAAGCGCGTAGGTCTGCGCGGGGTAGAGGTAGAGCTGGCTGGCCTCTTCTGCCGTCGTTTTTTCGCGGACAAAGAAGAGGAAGTTTGCGCACGCGCGCATCGAGCCGTCGGTGGGGGAGTTTGCCGTGGCGCACTTGTCATAGCCGGGGTACTGCACGCCCAGCATCGTAGAGCCGCCGCCATCTAAGTTAAGAGCCGTCTCGCAGCCGAGAGACTCCATCATGTCGGCCAGATCGTAAAGATCGATGCCTGCCGAGCTTGCCGACTCATCCGCCGTATACACGACCACCGTGCCGTCTTCCTTGACGCCGATGGCGGTGCGGGCGCGTTTTTTGTCTTTGGTGTCGAGCGAGAAGTCATAGACCGCCTTACCGTTTTCGACGAGCAGATCACCGCCGCCGCAGAGATAGGAAACGTCCTTCCATTCGTCTGCGCAGACGGCGGAAATGCTCACGCTGTCTCCGACCTTGAAGGCCTTCATGCCGGAAAGAACGTTCGAGTACGTCGTCTTTTCGGCGATCGCGAGGACAAAGCCGCCCGCGGGAATGGCGCACGAGGCCGTGTTTTCTACGATCTTCGTGACCTTCAGCTTCAGTTCGCCCGGCACGGTGAGCTCCGCCTTGCCGCCGGAGACGGGCTCGAGCACGAGATGATAGGCCGCGACGGAATTTTTTGTCGCCGTGTCATAGTCGCGCGAATAAAGGCCGATGCCGTTGGCCGTCGTGAGAACTTTATTATAGAAAATTTCCGAGTCAGTGAACGCGCCGCCCGATACATACACGTGCACGTCCGGGTCTCCGATGATCGCCGTACTGTCTTTCCGGAAGCCGACGGAATTGGCGCTGCCGCTCGTACGAAGAACGCCGTCCGTTACGACCGCGCCGTAGGGAATGCCCGTCGACATATCGAAAAACGAGCCGTTCACGCCAGCGACCAGCGCGAGGTTTTCATCCTCCAGATACGCCGCGATCTTGCTCATGGTGCTCCGGCCGTAGAGCGTCGAGCCGTAGATGACCATGGGCTGGACCTTTTTGTTGGGCTCGTATGTAAGCACGTGCTCCTGCAAGATATTTTTGGGGCCCGCGACCGTTTCCTCGGCGTGGGTCATTTCGGTGTAGTCCAGCTCGTCTGCCAGCTGCATGGACCATTTGCGCACATTCTCCCGCGATACAGCCGAGACCGTTCCGCAAAGCAGGCTCGCCGCCAGAACCAGCGCAAGCGCCATCGCAATTCCTCGCTTCATAAGTATCCTCCTTCAAGCGTCCACCGCATAATTTTGTTTCTTGATTTTAACACATTGTCACCAAAATGTAAAGTATATATACATACGGAAAAGCTTTCCGCCTGTCAGGATTTTTACTTGACAAGACAGCGGAAAACCGGTATAATACTCAGGCTGTAAAGAAAAAACACTGACATGCGGGAGGGCTTATGAGACACGACGCGCTGCAAATGTCCCTTCTGTTTGACTATTATGCGGAGCTTCTGAGCGAAAAGCAGCGCACCTGCTTTGACCTCTACTATAATCAGGACCTGTCCCTGAGCGAAATTGCGCAGGAGCTCGGCGTCACGCGGCAGAGCGTCCACGATTCGATCAGCAGAGCCGAAGCCTCGCTCACAGAGCTTGAGCGCGTCACCGGCTGCATCGCACGCGACCGGCGTCTGACGCTGGCGCTGGAGGAAGTTCGAAGCGCGTGCGAGAAGCTTCAGACAATTCCGGACGCGAAGGCGCTTTCCGAAAAGATTCTGGCGGCGTGCGCGTCCATAAAGGAGTAAAGTATGGCATTTGAAGGCTTGACCGAAAAGCTGTCCGCGGCGTTCAAAAAGCTGCGCGGCAAGGGCCGGCTCTCCGAGGCAGACGTCAAGGAGGCCATGCGCGAGATCCGTCTGGCGCTTCTCGAGGCCGACGTCAGCTATAAGGTCGTCAAGGACTTTATCAAAAAGACCACCGAGCGGGCCGTGGGCGCGGACGTTTTAGAGAGCCTGACCCCGGCGCAGATGATCGTCAAGATCGTCAACGAAGAGCTCACCGCCCTCATGGGCAGCGACAACCAGAAGATCCACATGGCCTCCCAGCCGCCGACGGTCGTGATGCTGGTCGGTCTTCAGGGCGCGGGCAAAACGACAAACGGCGCAAAGCTCGCGGGCCTGTTCAAAAAGCAGAATAAGAACCCGCTGCTCGTCGCGTGCGACATTTACCGTCCGGCGGCGATCAAGCAGTTACAGGTCGTAGGCGCGCAGCTCGGCATTCCGGTCTTTGAAATGGGCCAGACGAACCCCGTCGATATCGCGAAGGCCGCCGTGGCGCACGCGATCCGGCACGGAAACGATATGGTGTTTCTCGACACCGCGGGCCGCCTGCACGTCGACGAGGCGCTGATGGACGAGCTCAAGGCCATCAAGGCCGCCGTCAAGCCGAACGAAATTCTGCTCGTCGTCGACGCGATGACCGGTCAGGACGCCGTGAACGCCGCGCAGACATTCAATGAATACCTCGATATTGACGGCGTGATGCTCTCGAAGCTCGACGGCGACGCACGAGGCGGCGCGGCGCTCTCTGTCAAGGCCGTCACCGGAAAGCCCATCAAATTTATCGGCACGGGCGAAAAGCTGGACCAGATCGAGCCCTTCCATCCCGGCCGGATGGCCTCTCGGATCCTCGGCATGGGAGATGTTCTGACGCTCATCGAAAAGGCCGAGGCCGCGTTCGACGCGAAAAAAGCCGCTGAGCTCGAGCAGAAGCTCAAGTCCAACAAATTCACCCTCGCCGATTTCTACGATCAGCTCGTGCAGCTCAAGGGCATGGGAAGCTTGCAGGACATCGCCGGGATGATGCCGGGGATGAACGCAGGCGCTCTTAAAAACGCGCAGTTAGACGAGAAGGCCATCTCGCGCACCGAGGCCATCATCCAGTCGATGACGCCCTATGAGCGCGAAAATCCGTCGGTGCTCAACCACAGCCGCAAACGCCGCATCGCAGCCGGCGCGGGCGTGAAGGTCGAGCAGATCAACCAGCTGCTCAAGCAGTTTGACATGATGAATCAGATGGTCAAGCAGTTCTCCGGGCCGGGCGCTTCGAAGAAAATGAAGCGCATGGGCAAAATGGGCGGCATGGGCGGCTTCTCCGGCGGCTTCCCGGGATTTTAAGACATCGTTTCAGCTAAAAAGGAATAGCTTTACGAATACAAAGAACAAAGAAATTTTGGAGGAAATACCATGGTTAAGATCAGACTCAGAAGAATGGGCGCCAAGAAGGCTCCTTACTACCGCATCGTTGTCGCTGACTCCCGCTTCCCGCGCGACGGCCGCTGCATCGAAGAGATCGGCACCTACGATCCCAAGGCGGACTCCGCTGTCACCATCGACGCAGAGAAGGCCAAGCAGTGGATCAAGA
>DJQK01000095.1 GCA_002437575.1 Clostridiales bacterium UBA6388
CTGCTTGTTTCTCTTGGCCTTGTCCCTGCCGGTTCTATTTCCCTGGACGATTTAGCCGGTTAGGGCTACAGCTGTGGTATATCGGCGTCCCTTGGGACGCTTGCTTTGCTGCGCCCTTTTTCCTCCCTGGGGCTGCCTCTGACATTAAATAATGTTTTCACAGTATACCTCTTTTCTCAAACAAACGGAGGCAGATGCGAGCATCTGCCTCCCGGATGGTCTGCATGAAGCGATGTGCTCGTTCACAGACTGTATTTTACTGCAAAACTTACTTCTTTGCAATATACTTGCGGATATCGAGTGCAACAGCCGTCACGATGACGATGCCCTGCACCATGTAGTTGTAGTACGGATTGACGCCGAGGAACTGAAGCACGATCTTCAAAAATTCGAACACCAGCACGCCGACCAGAACGCCGCCGATGGTGCCGATGCCGCCGGTGGTGGAAACGCCGCCGATGGTGCAGCCCGCGATGGCTTCGAGCTCATAGCCGTTGCCCATGGAGGCCGACGCGCCGCCGGACTTTGCCGCCAGCAGGTAGCCTGCCATTGCGTACATAATGCCAGCCGTCATATAGATGATGATCTTGGCCTTCTTGGTGTTGACGCCGGAGACCTCTGCCGCGATCTCGTTGCCGCCGATGGCGTACATATACTTGCCGTGGCAGGTCTTGTTATACAAGAACCAGAAGAACAGGCCGAACACGACCGCGACAAACAGCAGGTACGGCAGATAGAAGCCCTTGGAGTTGCCGATATAGCCGTTGATGAGGTTGGTATAGACCTCCTGGAAGCCGCCGATCGGCTGTGCGTCGGTGAAGACCAGGGAGATACCGTAGATGATGGTCTGCGTGCCGAGGGTCGCGATGAAGGGCGGCACATTCAGATACGAGATGATCAGGCCATTGATGATGCCGAAGAGGGCGCCGATGACCAGCACGATCAGAAGAACGACCGCCATGTTCATTTCGGGCATATCCGGGAACTGACGGCCGGCGTAATTCGCTCTCTGGAGCAGAACACCGGCTAAGCACGCGGCAAAGCCAACCTGACGGCCGGCAGAAAGGTCGGTGCCCTTGGTGATCAGGCAGCCGGAGACGCCGAGGGCGATCAGGAAACGCACCGCGGTGTTGCTGGCGAGGTTGCCGAAGTTGCTCCAGGAGAAGAAGTTATCCTTCGTGAAGCCGACGATGATACCGACGACGACGAGCAGAACCACGATGGGGTTTGATTTGATGGTTTTCCAGAACTTTTGAGCAGGACTCAGTTTGACATTCTCCATTTTTTCTTCCTCCTAATCTTACGAGAACTGCGTGGCCAGGCTCATGACGGATTCCTGCGTTGCATCCTTGCTGTCAAGGAAGCCCGTGACCTTGCCGTCGCACATGACCATGATCCGGTCAGACATACCGATGAGCTCGCCCATTTCACTGGAGATCATGATAATGGATTTGCCCTGCTTTGCAAGCTCGGCAATGATGCAGTAAATTTCGTATTTCGCGCCGACGTCGATGCCGCGCGTCGGTTCGTCGAGGATCAAAACCTCGGGGTCATTGGCAAGCCAGCGGCCAATCAGGACCTTCTGCTGGTTGCCGCCGGACAGCGACTGAATGAGCGTCTTGCTGGACGGGGTCTTGATGTTCATCTTTTTGACGTTGTCCTGCACAAGCTTTTCGATTTTCTTGCTGTCGAGCATAATGCCGCCGTCTACATATTTTTTGAGCGAGGCGATCGAAATATTGTCTGCGACCGACAAAACGCCCATGATGCCGCTCTTGCGGCGGTCTTCGGTCAGCATGGCAATGCCCTGATCGATCGCGTCCTTCGGGCGGCTGATCTTGAGCTCCCTGCCGTGGAAGGTGATCTTGCCGGCCGTGTGCGACCGCGTGCCGAACAGGCCCTCCATCAGCTCCGTGCGCTGCGCACCGACCAGACCGCCGACGCCGAGGATCTCGCCCTTGCGAAGCGCAAAGGAGACGTTGCGGAAGCTCTTGGGGTTAATAGACGTGAAGTTCTCGACCGAGAACACGACCTCGCCCGGAGTATTCTCGCGCTTGGGATAGAGGTTGGTCAGCTCACGGCCGACCATCCTGGAGATGATCATATCGGTGGTCAGCTCCTTTGCCTCCCACGTGCCGATATACTGGCCGTCGCGCATGATGGTGACCTCGTCGCTGATGCGGAGAATTTCGTCCATCTTGTGCGAGATATAGACGATCGCGACGCCTTCCGCCTTCAGATCGTCCACAATGCGGAACAGCGCCTCTACCTCGTTCTGCGTCAGAGAAGAGGTCGGCTCGTCCAAAATCAGAACCTTACAGTTCGCCGAGACCGCCTTCGCGATCTCCACCGACTGCATCTGCGACACACTCAAAGTGCCGAGCTGCTGCTTCGGATCGAAGTCCATGCGCACGCGCTTGAGAAGCGCCGCCGTGTCTTCGTACATTTTTTTATGATCGACCGTGGGGATCAGGCCCAGCACCTTTTTGATCGGGTAGCGGCCAAGGAAGATGTTTTCTCCGATGGTCCTGGCCGGGATCGGCTGGAGCTCCTGATGCACCATGGCAATGCCCATTTTCAGTGCTTCCATGGGGTCATGGATGGTAACTTTTTCGCCGTTAAAGAGGATCTCGCCTTCGTCCATCTTATAGATGCCGAACATGCACTTCATGAGTGTGGATTTCCCCGCGCCGTTTTCTCCCATGAGGGCGTGAACCGTGCCGGGGCGGAGGCGGAGCTGCGCATGATCCAGAGCCTTTACGCCCGGGAAGGATTTGCACACCCCGCGCATCTCCAACAGAAATTCAGACATACCCTTAAATGCCTCCATTCAATATGATTACGAAACAAGGTGGGGGTGTTGCGTGTGCAACACCCCCTGAGATCTGGAAATTAGCCGAAGTAGGAAGCGTCAACCTTTACGTAGTCAACCCAGTAGTAGTTGTCGATGGCTTCGCCGTTCAGAGCCTGGATGGCAACGTCAACCGCCTTGTGGGACTGGCCGACATGGTCGTTCAGGACGGTACCGGTCATGGTGCCGTTCTTGACCATTTCCTGGCACTCTTCCAGAGCGTCAACGCCAAGCAGGTAGATATCCTTGTTGACCGTGCGGCCGGCTGCGGTGATGGCAGCAGCAGCGCCGAGCGCCATGCCGTCGTTGTTGCAGAAGATCACGTCGACCTTGTCGCCGTGTGCGGACAGCGCGTTGGCAGCGATCTGCTGGCCCTTATCGGTCGCCCAGTTGCCGACCTGATCGTCGAGGCACTCGACCTTGATGCCCGCGTCTTCCAGCGCCTTGATGGAGTACTCGGTGCGGTACTGCGCGTCGATGTTCTCGGGGTCGCCTTCGATCATGACGTAGGAGACAACGCCGTCGCCGTTTGCATCGCCCTTGTCAGGCAGAGCTGCAACGATCTCGCCCTGATACGTACCGGACTGACGAGCGTCAGCGCCGACGTAGCAGACCTTCGGGTTGTTGAGGATGCCTTCGTAAGCCTCGTCCAGGGGCTTGCCGTCAGCGTCGTAAGCCAGGGGCTCGCGGTTGATGAGGACCAGGGGGATGTCCGCGTCAACGACCTTGTTGACAATGGTGTCAGCAGAGGAGGTCTGCACGAGGTTGCAGATGATCAGGTCCACACCCTGGGTGATGAAGCTGTTGATCTGCTCGGTCTGGGTCGCCATGTCGTTCTTGCCGTCAACGATGGTGATGTCGTACTTGACGGTGTCGGTCTGCAGGCTCTCCATGTAGCTCTTGAGCTCGTTGCGGTAGAGGGTCATGAAGTTGTCGTCGAACTGGTAGATCGCGACGCCGATCTTGTAGGTCTTGGCCTCGGCGGCGGGCTCAGCAGTTTCTTCGGTCGTGGTTTCTTCAGTCGTGGTTTCTTCGGGCTTGGTTTCTTCCGTGGTCGTGGTTTCAGCGGGCTCGGTCGAGCTCGTCGCGTCCTGCGCGGCGCAGGCGGCGAATGCGAAAACCATGGTCAGAGCAAGCAGCAATGCGATGATCTTTTTCATCTTGGGAAATCCTCCATTCAAATTTTTCCGGGCGGCGCAAACGGCCTTCGTTCCCGGTATGCATTTAGTTTAGCAGGTTTTCCGTCATCCGTATATCGAATTTCGGACTGTATTTTTCTGAAAAATTTTTCGCGTGTCGAAAACGGAATTCATTTTTTGTTTATATTCCACAAAAACCGCCCTCACAGCTTCCAGTGCGCACCGTTTTGTTCGTCTTCGTCGAATGTTCCTCACTTTTGTGCAGAAACGTGCGCGGCGGACGTTCGCCCTCCGCGCACAGCTTGCAGGAACGCCATCAAAAATTCAGCCAAACGAGAAGATCGCCTTCTGGCTTTCGATGGTGAACATCGTCTCGCGGGTGATGACGCTCGTCTTGGTGTTGATGAGCGTGCCTGCGTCAAAGCGCTGGCCCTGTAAGCTTCTCCACGCCGTTTCCACGCCGAGGTAGCCCATCGCATAGGGGTTCTGGGCGATGAGCGCACAGACCGTACCCTTCTGTAAAAGCTCCACGCAGATGGGGTTCGTGTCGAACGCGACCTCGTACACCTGTCCGCGCAGATCGAGGTTTTCGACGGCCAGCGCCGTTCCGACGGCAAGGGGCTCGTTGAAGCCCACGAGCACGTTGATCTCGGGATGCTCGGTCAGAAGCTGCTCTGCCGCCTGCTGGGCAAGCGCCGCGTCCGTCGGCACGTTCACGGTGTAGATGGCCTGCACGCGCTTGTCCCCCGCCATCGCCACGCGAAAGCCCCGCTCGCGCTCCTGGCAGTTTTGCGTCTCAATATCGCAGTTGACGATGCCGACGACGATTTCTTCAAACTCCGCCTCCAGCGCCGCCCGCGCGCTCATGCGCCCGGCCTGCACGTTGTCCGTTCCGAGCCGCGCCACGACGCCTTCGGAATTTACATCCGAGTCGATGACCACGACCGTCACGCCGGCGTCCGCCGCCTCGTCGATGGCCTGCGCGTTTTTCGTGTAGCTGATGGCGGAAAAGACGATGGCGTCGGCCCCATCTGCCACGGCCTGCCGGATGTAGTCGTTCTGCGCCTCATAGTCCTCTTCGGTGTCAGGGCCCAGAACAGTCAGATCGACGTTGTACTCCGATTTTGCCGCGTTCGCGCCCGCAAAGACCGATTTCCAGAACTCCGTCGACGTGGATTTGACGATCAGATACATTTTGTAAGGCTCTGCGGAGGTTTTCGCTGCGCTGCACCCGGACGCGAACAGAAGCAGCGCCGCAAAAGCGAGCGCGATCATTCTTTTTTTCATCGTCTCACTCCTTCTGCTTTTTGGGCATCCGCACGATGACGCGCGTGCCGTGGTCGGGCTCGCTTTCGATGGTGATACCGTAGGCGTCGCCGAACCAGATCTTCAGCCGGTCGTTGACGTTTTTGATGCCGATGCCGGCCTTATTGTCGCTGCGCTTGAAAATGGCTTCGATCTGCTCTGGCTCCATGCCGACGCCGTTATCCTCGACGGTGGCCAGAATATCGTCGCCGCTCGATGCAATGCGGATGACGATCCGGCCTTTTTCCACCAGGCCGTTGATGCCGTGGTAGATCGCGTTTTCGATGATGGGCTGAAGGGTGATCTTGTTGCAGAGATAGTCCAGGCAGCTCTCGTCGACCGCAAAGCGGTAGGAAAACTGGTCTTTGTAGCGCACGGACTGGATCTGCAGGTAGCTTTTCGCGTGCTGGACCTCGTTTCGGATGGGGATCAGCTCGTGGCCCTTGCTGATGCTGATGCGGAACAGCTGCGCCAGGGCGTTTACCATCACGACGGCCTCTTTGTTCTTCCCCTGCTCGCACATCCACGAAATCGAGTCGAGCGTATTATAAAGAAAATGCGGGTTGATCTGGCTTTGCAGCAGCGCCAGTTCCATCGCGCGCAGCTTGTCCTGCTCCTGCCGGTTGAGTTCCATCTGCTGCTGCAGATGCTGGGCCATCTGTTCCAGACTGCTGCTGAGCGCCTGCAGCGTCTCATCCTCAGCAACGACAGGCTCCCGCGCGGCAAGATCGCCCCGGCCAATCGACTGGGCGCGCTCGCGCAGCGCATAAATCGGCTGTATGATGCTGCGGCTGATTGCCGCCGAGCGGCGCATCAGCACAATCACAAGAATCAGCGCGCCGACGGCGACCAGCCCCAGTTCCAACCAGAGCCGGGCCGTCAGTGCAGCCTGCAAAGAATCCAGATAGCCAGCCTCATGGTAGAGATAGGTATAAAAATACTGCTGGATCAATTCTGTGAGAATATAGATGTTGGACTCCAGCAGTTCCATTCTGGCCTCGTAACCGTCTGTTTCGGTGATCTGCACGATGCGTTCGCGCAGATTTTCGCACAGATTGATCGCGCTCGTGATGGCCTTACGGCTCTGCCGGTCCTGCGTGCCGGACAGGAGTTCCTGTCCGAGCGTCTTTGCCTCATCGACCTCCTGCAGCGGCAGCGTTTCGCCGTAGCTGCTGTCAATGACATAGTAGTACATTTTAAGATCGACGTCCTCCTTGAAGTTCTNNGAAAATGCGGGTTGATCTGCGCCTGAAGCGCCTTGAGCTCGGTTTTGCGGAGGTTCACCTCTTCGGCGCGGACCGTCGCCATAAGCTGCTGGATCTTCCGCACCAGATGAGCAAACGAGGAAGACAGGTCCTGCACCTCGCGCACGCCGGAGACCGGCTCATAGACAAAGTTGTCCGCGTTTTTTTCGAACGCCTCCATTGCCGAGATCAGGTCGTGGATGGGTCTTGACAGCACTCTTGAAAACAGCACGCTCACCGCCAGCGTCGCTGCGATGATGGCCAGCGCCGCCAGCGCCAGCATTCTGGCGATCTCGCGCAGACTGTCGGTGATGATGTCCTGCACGAAGCTGACGCCCACCACGCGCCAGTTTCCGTTCGTGAGCGTCTGCACGGTGTAGATCATTGTGCCGATGACGTGACTGCCGTCGTCGAGCGTGGAGATGAGCGCGGTGTTTTCGCTCTTAAGATCGGCATAGATGAGCTGCTGCTGCGGATGGTAGACGATGTTACCGTCCATATCCTCCAGAAAGCAGTAGCCGCGCTGGCCGATGCCGATGCCGTTGATGTAAGAGGAAATGTTGCCGCAGCTGATATCCACCGCGACCCACTTTTCCCATTTTCCCGCATCGACGGGCCGGATGATCGTGACCACCCACGGATAGTACCCCTCAAAAAGGGACATGACGTGCGGTGCGGAGATATAGCCGTCCTTATAAAGCTCCAGCTTTGTGCGGTCGAACGATAAATTTTCCAGAATAACGGGCCGCACCTCGTGGTCCAGACTGTAGCAGTTCATGAGGTGTCCCATCTCGTCGTAGATCGTCACGGCCACGACGTCGGTCCGGATCTCCAGAAACGTCTCAAAAAAATCTTCCCGATCCTCCGACGGCGCAATGAGCTCGCCTGCGAGAATTTCCATGACGTTGTTCATATCGTCCAGATAGCTGTCGACCGTGCCCGTCACCTGCGAGATGGTCCGCCGGCCGTCGGTCTGCGCGTTTCGGATGAGCGAGCTCTGATATGTCTGCAAGAAGAACGCGATCGCGCACCCGAGGATCCCGACCACGATCGCCGTCAGCGACAAAATCATGATCTGGTTCATGCTGAGGGTCCTTTTTTTCATACGCGTGCTCCCTTCCGCTCACGCTCCTGCCGCATTTTGGCCGGGGACACGCCGTAGAACTTTTTGAAGCAGTAGCCGAAGTAGCTCTGGTCGGGATAGCCGCAGCGCCGTGCGATCTCGGCAATGCGGCTGTCGCTGCTCTCAAGAAGATTCGCCGCCACGCTCATGCGCTTGTGAATGAGAAGGTTGATGAATGTGTCGCCCGCGCTTTTTTTGATATTGGGGCCGAGATAGCTCGCGCTCACATGAAGCCTATCGCTCACCGTCTGAAGCGTCAGCGTTTCGTCCATATACTCCTTTTCGATGATCTGCAAAACCCGGCCGCAGAGCTGGTCCATGCCGCCCATTGCGTCAGCCGAGCAGATGCCGCGCTCCTTTTCCGCGATGCGAAGGGCCTCCATCGCCTCTTTATATGCCTCGTGCAGGTCGTCTGCCGGTGCGTGCTCCTTGCTGATGCCGGCGTTCACCGTAAGAGACAGCGTCCTGTCAAGCGCCCGCCGCAGCTCGTCAATGGCCGCGTGCAGCTGCAAAAAGCCGGTTTCCGAGGCCAGAAGCAGCACAATGCGCCCGCCGGAGCAGAACCCGCGGCAGGAAAACTGCCGGGACAAAAACTGCTCTGCCGCGCCCAATGCCCGCTGGCAGCCCTGCGCGTCGGTGTCGACGGAAAGCGCCGTCACCACGAGGCTCCTTGCTTTTTCCGGCTCTACCCCCATACGTCCGAGCGCCGCGAGATTCTGCGCCTCGCCCGCATAAAAATAGCAGTCCAGAAGCATCGCCGCCGCGACGGCCTGATGGTTGGAGCTGTCCTGCCGCGCCATCGAAAACTCCGTCTGCTTACGTTTGATCTTCCGGTGGATCTCGATCAGCTCCTGCGTCAGCTGCGCCATCGAAATGGGCTTCAGGAGATACGCGATGACCTCGCAGGCGATGCCCTGCTGGGCGTATTCAAACTCGTCGTAGCCGCTTAAAAACGCGACCTGAATGAGCGGCTGCACGCTTTTCACCTGCGCGGCCAACGCCGTGCCGGAGATAAAGGGCATATGGATATCCGTCAAAAGAAAGTCCGGCTGCAATTCCTCCACCAGCTGCAAGGCATCCAGGCCGTTGCTGGCTCTGCCGACAAGCCGAAAGCCGATGCCTTCCCAATCGATCAGCTGGCACACCGCACCGAGCAGCTCCTGCTCATCGTCCGCGACAACCACGCTCAGAAGATTCTCCTTGTCCATCCGGCTGTCCTCCTCCAAAAAAGTGCTTTTTCCTATCATATCATATAGCTTCCGGTTTTTCACGCTTTTTTATCCCGCCTTTTCCATTTTGCGCCGTTTATTATTAAGGCAGCCCCGCACCATTCGGCAAGCGGATCCGGCGGAAGATTTTTCGTCCAGGCAAGGTTTGGAAAGCGCAGGAATACTGTATGTATTTCAGACGTTCCAAACCGGAGAATTGGCGGAAAAGATCTGTCGAAGCAGGAAGACGCAATTGTGCGGTGCTGCCTTCAGTGCGAAAGAAGCTGCGGTATTTTACCTCACAGAGAATCTTTTCACGGGGCAATTCATGGACCACATCGGCCTCTTTCTGATCGTCCTTTGCCTTTCTGCAGTAGCCGAGCTGCGCCGTGCTTCCCTGATAGAAGGATACGATATGCTTATATAGCCCTGCCCGGCACACCAATTCAGGAATGTGCGGAATACCCGCAGATAACTGCTGATGGAGTTGTGAGCCAGCCCGCTCTTTCGCATCGATACAATCATTCTGTCAAGGTCTGTCTGCTTCAGCACATCGAACGTCAGACTTGTATCCAGATGCTTTCCGATCGGCCGGAAATATGCGTAGTAGGTTTTCACAGTTTTGTCCGATACGCCCTTTGCCATTTGGCTGACCGCGAAATCTTCAAATGCCCCTTTTATGGACAATCCCGCACCTGCCTGCTTCATCGTAATTTTCATAAAAAATCAGACCGCCTGCCTTCTTCAAAAATCGCAAAGAACGCAAGCGGTCTGACTTTTTTCAGGAAATAAGGAAAATCCCTTGAAAACACAGCGTTTTCAAGGGATTGGTGGAGACTAATGGACTCGCTTTTCTGCGGAAAAGCCACGGCGGTTGCGGTATGCCACTGGCATACCGCCAAGAGCCGCCTTTCGAGTCCATTTGTCTGAAAACCATGCCAAAAGAAATGACCACCCGATGGGTGGTCATTTCTTTGGTGGAGACTAATGGACTCGAACCATCGACCTCCTGCGTGTGAAGCAGGCGCTCTAACCAGCTGAGCTAAGCCTCCGTTCTGAAGTATTATAGCAGAAGCAGGCAGCAAAAGTCAAGCGTAACTTTTTTCCACGCGCCATATCGGGCAATTTTCCGCTCTGCGCAAAAACAGCCGATTTTTGCTTGACGGACAGCGAAAAAAGCCGTATACTCTTTCTTGCTGAAAGGGAGTAGTTACAATCGTATGGCCAACAATCGCCCGGTTCGCCGGTGGCCCTGCGCCTGGAAACAGGAACGAGACTTTTTGCACGCCGCGTGCAGAAGGTCTTCTTTTTTTACATCTTGTGCGCAGAATTATGGGAGGAATGCAATATGCCCGCTTCACAATCTCTTATTTTGACCGTCGCCCTGTTTGCCCTCGGCGTTTTGCTGATCGTCAAGGGCGGCGACTGGTTCGTTGACGCCGCGACGTGGATGGCGGCGGCTTCGGGTCTGCCGCAGTTTCTGATCGGCGCAACGGTCGTCTCCATGGCGACGACTCTTCCTGAGGTCATCGTCTCGACGATGGCCGCCGCAGGGGGCAGCACCGACATGGCCATCGGCAACGCCATCGGCTCCGTGACGGCCAACACGGGCCTCATCATGGCCATCTCGCTCGTTTTCATGCCCATTGCTATCCGGCAGAGCCAGTTTGCCGTGAAGGGTCTTCTGATGGTCCTGAGCACGCTTGTTTTGTGGCTTTTGTGCCGTGACGGCGTTCTGCGCCTTTCCGAGAGCCTTCTTGTGCTGGCGCTGTTTGCTCTGTTCCTTGCCGAAAATATCCGCAGCGCAAAACAGCTTTCTGCCGAAGAGCCCGCTGAGGCGTCTGCTGCTGTCGACAAAAGCAGAAAAGCGCTTTTCAAAAACCTCGCTCTGTTCATCCTCGGCGCGGTGTGTCTTGTCGTGGGTTCGAATCTTCTGGTCGACAACGGCACGATCCTGGCCCAGCTTCTCGGCGTCTCCGAGCGCGTCATTGCGGTCACGATGGTCGCCATCGGCACGTCTCTTCCCGAGCTCGTCACAGCCATCACCTCGATCGTCAAAAAGCAGTCGTCGATGTCCGTGGGCAATATTTTAGGGGCAAACATCATCGATATCACGGTCATTCTGCCGCTCTGTGCGCTCATTTCCGGCGGCGATCTGGCCATTGCGGCGCAGTCCGTCCATCAGACGGTCTATCTGGATATGCCGGTCTGTGTGCTCGTAACCGCCATCGCCGTGATCCCGACGATCATCCGCAAGCGCTTTGCAAAATGGCAGGGCATCGTCCTGCTGGCGCTATACATCGCCTACGTGCTTGTCACCGTCAACATCTGATTTTTCAAACATCCCCGCTGCCGCCAGACGCAAGAGTGTCTGGCGGTCGTTGTCTTCCGGGTGCAAAAGCACGTGCAAAAAAAGCGCGCGAAGCATTCTTCCGACATCTTTACCGCAAAGTTCTGAAAAATCGCGGCCCGTGACCGCAAGCGTTTTGAGGCTGACGCACTCGCCGCTGTCCAGGATCTCTTCCAGAAGCGCTTCCTGCCCGGAAAGCATCGCGCAGACCCGCGCCGTGTCAAAGCCCTCGTCTGCAAGAAGCTGCTTGAGCGCCTGCCTCGTATAGCGTTCTTTGTAAGCCGCCGCGGCGGCGTTTGCCAGCCGGGTAAGCTTTGCCGGAAGCCGGAACTGCTCCAGCGGCAAACGCGGCAGCAGCACCTTTGCCATCGCCCATCGCGCCTCCAAGACCGCCGGAACGGTGTGCAGCGCCGCCAAGTCCCGCTCCCCTTCCGCGCCGCACGCAGAAAGAAGGCCGAGAGACAGCATCGTCCCAAAGACCTCGGGCCGATCGGACAGCAGCGTCTTTTCTGCCTCGCTCTGCACGCGCTCTCGGGAAAGCCGCCTGCAAAGCGCCGCGTTTCGCCCGATGGCCGCAAGGGTTTCTTCCTCGATGGCAAAGCCCAGCTGCGCGGAAAATCGAAGCGCCCGCAGCATCCGCAGCGCGTCCTCCTGAAAGCGTTTGTCCGGCTCGCCAACGCAGCGGATGATTTTTCGCTTCAGGTCGTCCCTGCCGCCAAAAAGGTCGGTGATTTCCCCCGCCTCGTCCATCGCCATCGCGTTGATCGTAAGATCCCGGCGGGCAAGGTCTTCTTCGAGCCTCGGCACAAACGAGACGCTCTCCGGATGCCGCCCATCGTGATATGCGCCGTCGCGGCGGAAGGTCGTGATCTCGGCCTGCGTATCGCCGATGATCACCGTGAGCGTGCCGTGTTGGATCCCGGTGGGGATGCAGTGCGGAAAAACGCGCATCGTCTGCTCAGGAAGCGCCGCGGTCGTGATGTCCCAGTCGTGAATTTCCCGGCCGAGAAGCAGATCTCGCACGCAGCCGCCGACAAAATACGCACCAAAGCCCGCGTCATTCAGTTTTCGTAGGATCGTATCCGGCCTGTTCATCCGCGCACGCACCTTTCCGGTATTTTTCGCTTGTATTATGGCAAAAATCAGTATATAATAATCTGGTTCAAAATTTCGTAAGCAGCCGCCTGTTTTTCTTCTATCATAGAGACCCGCGCGGCGCTTTGCAAGCAAAATCTTTGCGTTTTGGAGGCATCCGTATGCAGAACGCTTCGTTTCAGATTCAAGACTATCTCAGACCCGGCAAGCACGCGCATCTGGTCGGCATCGGCGGTGTTTCGATGCGCCCGCTGGGGCTGGTCCTTCGCAGCATGGGCATGAACATTTCCGGCTCTGACATGAACGCGTCCGTTTCGACCGACGAGCTCATCGCCAAGGGCATCCACGTCGCCATCGGCCATCGGGCTGAGAACATCGAGGGTGCGGACTGCATCATCCGCACCGCCGCGGCCAATAACGATAATCCCGAGATCGCCGCCGCACGCGCCGCGGGCATCCCGATCTTTGAGCGTGCGCAGGCGTGGGGCCATATCATGAAGGCCTACAAAAACGCCGTCTGCGTTTCCGGCACACACGGCAAGACCACCACGACCTCCATGCTCACGCACATCTTCATGGAGGCCGGCCGCGACCCGACGGTCATGATCGGAGGCTCGCTTCCCCTTCTCGGCGCGGGACACCGCGTGGGAACGGGCGACACGATCATTTTAGAGAGCTGCGAGTACTGCAATTCCTTTTTGAACTTTTTCCCGACGACGGCGGTCATTCTGGACATCGACGCCGATCATCTGGACTTTTTCAAGGACCTGGACGATATCAAGGCCTCGTTCCGGAAGTTTGCCTCGCTCGTTCCCGAAGGCGGGCTGATCGTTGCAAACGGCGACGACAAGAACACGATGGACGCCCTTCGCGGGCTCGACATTGTCACCTTCGGCATGAAGGAAACGAACGACGTCTATGGCAAAAGCTTCAGCAAAGACTTCCGCGAGTTTGACGTGTACTGCGCAGGTTCTCTTTACTGTCATTTGCAGCTCGGCGTTCTGGGGCGGCACAATGCGATGAACGCGCTGGCCGCGTGCGCAGTCGCCTGGAAATTCGCCATTCCGGGCGAGGCGGCCGCAAGGGCGCTTTCCACCTTCCGCGGCGCAGGACGGCGGCTGGAGTACAAAGGAAGCTACCACGGCGCGGACGTGTACGACGATTATTCCCACCATCCGGCAGAGCTCCACGCGCTTCTGAGCGCCGTGCGCCTGATGGGCTATCAGCGCGTCGTCTGCGCGTTCCAGCCGCACACGTACTCGCGGACAAAGGCGCTGTTCTCTGACTTCGTGCGTGAGCTCAAGACGGCGGACCTCGCCGTTCTCACGGACATTTACGCCGCGCGCGAGGCCAACACCATCGGCATCAGCTCGAAGGACCTGGCAGACCAGATCCCCGGCAGCGTCTACTGCCCCGGTCTTCCCCAGCTGACAGACTACCTCGCCTGCATCGCACGCCCCGGCGATATCGTCCTGACCGTCGGCGCGGGAGATATATATAAAGCAGGCGAAAAGCTGCTGACGCTGCAATAAGCCAAATGCCCGCCGGAAATTCCGGCGGGCATTTTCCTGTTAAAAAGCGCTGTTTTATACGCAAAAAATACCCGCAAGCCAATTTGAACCGCATCTGAACCGCGTCCCATCAAGAGGACAGTGGCAAAATATAACGGCCGGCAGACAAGCGCTGCTGACCGCTTTTTATGCGGCGAGGCAAAGCGCATGCTTTTCCATGGGCGTCAGGACGCCCAGATTGCGCTGGACGCGCCTCGTGTTATAATAGCGAATATACTGCTGGATCATCTGAACAAGCTCGTGCTTGCCGGTGAAGCGCCTGCCATAATAGCGTTCCCGCTTCAGGATCCCCCAGAAGCCCTCCATCGGGCCGTTGTCAATGCAATGCGCCACGCGGGACATACGCTGCGTCATGCCTGCCTGCACAAGCTTGTGGTGGAAGACTCGGTTGGCGTACTGGAGAACCCTCTGTCGCTGTGGAGCAAAGGATGCGCGTCCGGATCGGCCGTAACTGCCTTGTCGAAGGTTTTGAAAACCAGCGGATTGTCGTTGCGTTCGCTGAGCACGTAAGATACGATACGCCGGTCGCAGAGGTCTAAGATGGCGCTCAGATAGAGCTTGTGGATTTCGTTTCCCTCGTACCACTTGAATTCTGTCGCATCGGTAAGCCACTTTTCATTGGGCTTTTCGGCATAAAACTGTCTGTCCAGAAGGTTTTCGGCAAGATATTGGGGATTTTGGGCGTGTCTGGTGCGCTCCTGCGGAGCGGAACATCAAGCGAGTCAGGGATTTTTGAGTTCACGGTGTTCAGGCAAATCCGGCTTTTCTTCATATCCGTCAATTGCCATTTTGCGAAGGTACGCGCTCATATTCTCTGTCCCAAGCTGCGCCATCCTCGCCTTGATCAAGCCGAGTTCTCTTTCGTCTACGAAAAATTTGACCTGTATCGGTCGCTTGCGATTCCTGTTATCCGGCATCGGGATTCCTCTTTACGTCTTAAATGTGTGTACACATATTATATCACAACCGCAGCGGCGTTTTCAATGGTACATTTGAAAGTTGTAGTTCAAAAATATGCAGTCAAGCATACTGGGCCACAGTAAAAGTGGTTTTGATTTTCGCGGTAGCTGCGTTCATTGAAAATTTGCAATTTGCGAACAA
>DJQK01000126.1:0-13813 GCA_002437575.1 Clostridiales bacterium UBA6388
GCAGAGAGTACAAAATGATGATCGGGAACATCACGAGCGCGATCAGAGACAGCCGCCAGTTCATCGCGACCATGCAGCAAAGAGAAAGCACGATCAGCACGACGATGCGAAATACCGACACGAACTGCTCCTGAAAGAAGACCTTGATGCGCTCCACGTCCGCCGTGCAGCGCTGGATGATATCGCCGGTCGCATTTTTCATGTGCCAGCTCCACGGCAGGTGCGCGATGCGGTCATACAGAAGGTCGCGGCTTGTTTTGACCATCGTCTCGCACGCAAGAGACGAGTACACGTTCATCGCATACCGGAACGCCGCGGACAGTAGTCCCACGCCCGCCAGCGCCAGCGCGATGAGCCCCATGTGCGAGCGAAAATACGCCGCGCCCCCGAGCCTGTCCCAGAGCGTTTGCAGAATCTCCGGCAGCCGCACGGCCTTGTCCCCGATCACCGCGTCGACCGTCACGCGCAGGATCTGCGGGATGATCAGCTCCAGCGCGGTAAAGATCACGCCGGATAAAATACAAACGGCGAAATACCACTCGCTTCCGCGCAGCATCCGCCGCAGCGCCGCCCGGTTGGCCGCGCTTTTTTCTGTGTTTTTCAAAGCTTCCCTCTCCAATTATCAGAATAATTGCAAAAATAGAATGGGCCGATGTGCGCAATCGGCCCCTACGTATGATACGTGATTCCAACAACGCTGTAGGGACGATGTGCGCAATCGGCCCCTGCGCATTTTACATGATGCAAACAAATCTGTAGGGGCCGATGCCCACATCGGCCCGCACCGCACATCTACAATTTTCCAAACAGTCCGATCGCCTCATCGAGCCTTGCGACCTTCGCATAACACCTGCCCGGAAGAGCCGCCGTCGGGTCCATCACGTCGGGCACGACGATGACCGGAAAGCCGCCGTTAGCGCCCGCGAGAAGGCCGTTGCGCGAGTCTTCAAACACGACGCATTTTCCGGGGTCGCTTGCGCCCAGCGCCTGCATCGCAAGCAAAAAGATCTCCGGGTCGGGCTTTCCGTGCGTGACCTTGTCGCCGGTGATGACCCGCGCAAAATAGTCTGTTAATCCCGCGTTCTCCAGATACCCCATCGCGGTGCCTGCATCCGAGGACGTGGCCACGGCGCAGGGAATGCTGTTTTCCTTCAAAAAGTCCAGAAGCTCTCGAAGCCCGGGCTTTACCGGAATGCCGTTTTCCGCGATATACTCCTTCATCCACGCGCGGAACATCCCAAGACACGTGTCACAGTCCGCAGGGCAGCCCGGAAACGCCTCCGGGAACATTTGAAGCGCCGACCGGTGGTTGAGGCCGACGAGCTTCAAAATGCCTTCCCGCGTGAACCGGTAGCCGATCGCGGGGCCGATGTGGTCGATAAACGCGCGGATAAACAGGTTCTCCGTGTCGAACATCAGCCCATCCATATCAAAGATCGCACAGGTAAATTTCATCATTGCTCTTCCTTCTTGCCGTCCAGAAGCGTGACGGTTTTGTCCTCCAGCCGTTTTTCATGGAACACGAGCGTCCATGTTACGCGCCGTTTTTCCTCCCGCCGCACCTGTGAGCAGACACAGTCCTTGCCTCTTTCAAATGCAGCAATGCCGCTTACGCCGCCGATAACGCCGACGGAAGGATCCCGAGCGGGAAGCCGGATCGGCTCTGCAAAATCGCGCAGCGTGATGCTCCACTCCGGCACTTCCGGCGTGATGGCATAGCAAAGCGCCGTCGTGTAAAGCGTCTGGCCGAAATAATCCAGCGATTTATCCTCCATCGCCCGCGCCGTAATGGTATAGGTTTCCGTCTGCCTCGGAAGCCGGAACTGCATGAAATCTCCCGCCTTCTCCGGCGTAAATTCCGGCCCCGGAACGTCCAGAAGGTCCTCTTGCAGACAAAGGCTGAGGCTCTTGAGCGTCTGCTTTTTGTCCTTCCACGGAAAACTGATGCGCGAAATGTACCAGCCGTCAAGCTCGTCGAGGCCATAGCGTTCGCGCACCTGCTTGTTTTCACGGCCGTTTCCCTCGGGATACAGCGGGTCCCAGCACAAAGCGCAGCCGTGCTTCCACCGGAGCGTCTGCCCGTTTACCGTGAGCTCAGCCGAAAAGCGCCCTTCAAACGGATTTTCTGCCCGGGCGCGGATGCATTTTTCCTCTTTCCAGTCGCTGCCGTCGTTCTCCGGCGTAAGCTCCCATTTTTCGCGGAAGGAAAACAGCGTTTCTGCCGGCACGCGCCTGCAAAGATCGAGCACGACGCCTTCCCTGCAGACATACGCCGCCGGAACGAGCCACTCGTCTTCGCCCCAGATAAAGCTCTTCCCGATGGAAATTTCCTTTCCGGCCGGGCCTTCTGCGCCCCAGAAGTTTCCGTTGAACGTGACCTTCCACGGTTTGGTCTGTTCGGCGCCGTCTCCGACCGTCTCGTAAAATTCCGCGGAAAAGCGCAGCTTTCCATAGTCAAAGCCCGACTGCACGGTGTGGATATACTTCCACGGCTCTGCCATCGGCCGCAGATGAAACGTGCGCGCGATCATTTCCAGCACGGCCTTTTGTTCATCGTCGGACGGGTGCTTCTGCTCGAAATCCTCGAGCTGCGCCGCGTCCCACTGCCACGCCTGCTCGATGGCGGCCGCGTCATGCAGCGCCAGCAGAAGCCGTAAAAAATCGCGGAACGATTTTGCCACCGGATGCACGCAGCCGTCTCGTCCGTTCATGGGGCTGACGGCGAACACCGTCTCTCCGAAGCCGCGCACAAAGCAGAAGTGGATGCCGTCCACGCCGCTTCTGGCAAAGATCCGCGCGCCCTTCGGCGTGCAGAAATACGGCTCCAGCGGGCCCTTCGTCAAAACGCCCAGCGGCTCGAGATCGATCCCCGCCTTCCAGAATTCCCGATCGGTCAGTCTCAATGCGCCCTCGCTCCTTTCCGCTGTTTGTGTGTCATTGCTTCTATTTTACACATAATTTCCGGAAATTCAACCATATCGCGGAAAAACGCGGCGCTTGACAACAACGCGGACCGGTTTTACAATAGCGCTGTTAGATCTCTCGAACCGTAAAGGAGGCTCCTTATGAACTATACCCCGATGCAGAGCGGTATGTGGGCGCTGTTCGCCGTGCCCTTCCGAAAAAACCTGACTGTCGTTTTCGGTTACAACGAAAAAACGGCCCGCGCCGTCACGAAGGCTGCCAAAACGGAATACCGGAAAATTCTCGCGGAACTGCCCGATTTTGAAAAAGAGGACCGCTTTCTCATGAACATCGTCAGCTGCGCCATGCTGGGCGCTTTTATCCTGCATATGCCGCAGCGCCCGGACGTTGAACGTTTGACCGAATACTACGAGCGCTCGATGATGACGCCCGCGATGCGCTGGTTCTGCCGCAAAAGCGCCCAGAAAAAGTTCACCCCGCAGGATATTGCCTCGATGGAAAAGACCGCGCGGTTCAAAGCTGCCGACCGCAATCCGTACTCCTGGAACATGGACTTTTACCCCTATCCCGACGGCAGCGGCTACGAGGCAAGATTTACATACTGCGGCATCTGCGCCCTCATGAAAAAGCTCGGCCTCTACGACCTCACGCCCGCGCTTTGTCATCTGGACTACGCGATGAGCGACGCCGGCGAGAAAAACCGCTTCGTCCGGGAATACACCCTGGCCTCCGGCGGGCCATACTGCGACTGCGGGTATCAAAAGGGATAATGGGAAGGTTTGGTCGGATCCCAGCTTCCCGGCTGCGGCCAGCTCGCTGCCGCCCAGCACATCAAGCGAGAATTCCACCCAGTCGGGACTGTGTCATACTTTGTATAAGGGTAGATTTGTACTTGTAGGGCGCGGTCATCATGAGCATATCGGAAACGCTGACGCTTCGCAGCGTCTTTTCGCCGCGCTTCGGCGTATCGTCCGGAAAGAAGTCACAAGCCTTCCGGTCGATGCTGCCCAAAAGTCCCTTGTCCAGGGCGATGCCGAAAAGGATGGACACGGCGCTCCTCGTGACCGAAAACACGTGCAGACGGTTTTCCGCGGTGCAGCCGCCAAAGGATCGTTCCAGAACCGGCTTTCCATCCTTCCAAACGGCGATCCCGGCAATCTTTCCGTATTCCGCGCCGGCCACGCGTTCGGGTGCTTGCAATTTCTGCTGCATGAGATGCTTCCTTTCCTTGCCGGACTGTGGCTCAGGCGAAGCAGAACCCATTTTGTTCCCGCTTTTTAGAATGCATAATACATATTGACCGCTATGTTCCCGGCATTATAGAGCGTTCCTTTTTATTGTCAAGCGCAAAAAAGCGAGGGCCGCCGAAACGCGGCTCCCGCAAAGTTTGTATCGCATTCTGCCGCGCCCTAGAGCGCGGTTCCTTTTTCAGGAACGAAACATCCGGTCATATCGGCCCCTTCCAGCTCCAGAAGCCTGTGTTTTTTGACGATTCCCCCGGCATATCCGGTGAGACTGCCGTTCGCGCCGGCCACGCGGTGACAGGAAATGATACCGTAGATTTCGTTGTGCCCCACTGCGCCGCCGACAGCCTGCGCGGACATCCGGGGCCTTCCCCTCTTTTCGGAAAGCTGTCTCGCAATTTTGCCGTAAGTCGTCGTTTTTCCGTATGGGATCTGCAAAAGGATTTCCCACACCTCCTGCCGGAACGCGGAGCCGGCGGGATGCAGCGGCGGCATAAAATCCGGTTCGTTTCCGGCAAAATAAATGTCCAGCCAGCATCTGGCCTCCGCAAGAATCGGTGTTTCCCGCTGCGTGTGTTCCGCCGGGAGATTGACGGCAACGTATTTTTCGCCGTCAAACCAAAGGCCGGTCAGCCCAATTTCGTCCGCCGCCAGCAGGATACCGCCCAAAGGCGACGCATAGTGGCACGTAGAAACCATCCGTATTGCTCCTTTTCAAGCACACCTCCAGGCCAACGTGCCGAAACCTTTCACGAGCATGGTAGCACAGAACACCGTAACGCGCAAATGTGCAAAACGCCGGAAGCGTCTGCGCAGCCGCACCCGCGGCGTCAGATCCGGCACGCGGAGCATCATATTTTTGCATTTGCAGTCCAGCGCCTTTCGCCGAAGCGCGTGGACAGAAAAAACAGATTATAACGACCCTCGCTATAATAAAAGATGCAGACGTTTTTACACGTCTGCATCTTTTTTGCTGCTTGGCAATGGGCAAAGAAATACGAACGCAAATGCGGTGATGCGGATCTCTCCGTCGCCGTATTGCGTTCGTATAACTCTCTTATGGTGGACCTGAAGAGACTCGAACTCTCGACCTCTCGGATGCGAACCGAACGCTCTCCCAGCTGAGCTACAGGCCCATATTTGCTTGCTTCCTCAAAAGCATATTTATTATAGCGGTGCAAGGCGCGTTTGTCAAGCACGAAGTCAAAAACCTTGCATTTTTTCGTGCGGAATGGTACGATAGCAAAAAACCGGGAGGCAAACAGCATGGAACAGCTCTTACAGGCGCAGCTGCAGGCCGAACGCGAAGGCCGTACCTACGCCGTCGTGACCATCGCGGAAGCAAGCGGCAGCGTGCCGCGCACAAGCGGCAAGCTTCTGGTCCTGTCAAGCGGACAAACGTGCGGTACCATCGGCGGTGGACCTGCCGAGCACCGGGCCATACAGGACGCGCTGCGGGCGATGGACGCGGGGCAAAACGCCTTTCTGCGCTACGACTTCCCTTCCGCCTCCGCAGAGCGCTGCGCCGGCCGTCTCGGCCTTCTTTTTGAGGTCTTCCGGCCGAAGCCGCTGCTGGTCATATTCGGCGGCGGGCACGTAGGGCGGAGTCTCATGCGCCTTGCAAGGCCGACCGGCTTTCGCATTTTGCTCTTTGACGACCGGGAAAAAACGCAGATCCCCGAGGCCGTTTCCCTGGCCGATCGCTTTGTGCGCGTGCCGGAGATCGAGCGCGGCATTCTGCAAGAGCCGGTTCCCGCAGGCGCGTTCTTCGTTCTGTGCGGACACGACCACGCGGCAGATGGCGAAGCGCTTTCTGCGGCGCTGCAAAAAAATGCGCGGTACGTCGGAATGCTGGCCAGCCGCCGGAAAATCGATGCTCTGTTCTCGCAGCTGAAAGACCGTGGCTTCACGGATGAACAGCTCTCTTTCGTCCACAGCCCCATCGGCCTCGATCTCGGCGGAGAGTCTCCGCAGGAGCTTGCCGTCGGGATCCTCGCGCAGATTTTACTCGTCAAAAACAAAAAAGGGTAAACATTTCCCCACCGAAAAGCGATCTCGGTGGGGATTTTTTTACAGGTCCTTCAGAATGTCCGCAATTTCCTCCGGGGTATAGCGGTAAATTTTGTCACAGAACTGGCAGTCGATGTCGATGGGCTTTCCGGCGTCGACGATGTCCTGCAATTCCTTTCTGCCGAGGCTGATGAGCGTCCGGGTGACGCGCTCGCGGCTGCAATAGCAGCGGTACTCCACCGGCGTCTGCTCAAGAATTTCAAGCTCGAACCCATCGAGCACCGTTTCCAGCAGTGCCTTGCCGTCCATGCCGGTCTCCAGAAGCTTTGTGACCGCACTGGCTTTCTGGATGCCGGCTTCGATTTTGTCGATCATCTCGTCCGTCGCGCCGGGCATGAGCTGGATGAGATAGCCGCCCGCTGCCTTGACGCTCTGGTCGGTGTCCACCAGCACGCCGAGCGCGCACGCAGACGGGATCTGCTCACTCTGGGCAAAATACTGCGTGATATCCTCGGCAATTTCGCCCGAGACGAGCGCGACGCTTCCCACATACGGCTCTTTCATCCGCAGGTCGCGCACGACCGTCAGCGTTCCGTCGCTGCCTACCGCCGCGCCCACATCGAGCTTGCCGCGGTGCTTTTCGAGCAAACTGATCTGCGGGTTATCGACATAGCCGCGCACGTTTCCTTCCGCATCCGACACGGCCAGAAGCGTCCCCAACGGCCCGCCGCCCTTGATCTGAAGCGTAATCGAGCCGTCCTCGGTCTTCTGCATATTGCCCATCATGGAAGCCGCGCTCAAAAGCCGTCCGAGCGCCGCCGTCGCCGTGGGAAGCAGCTTGAGCATCTGCCGCGCACGCTCAACGATGCCGGTCGAGGTGATGGCCACGGCGTTCACAAGGCCGTCTTTTGTCATGGCGCGGGTGATCTGATCGTTCATTTTTTTTATCCTTTCTTTGCCGCAAAGAAAATACGCTGCTCGTCCGGCTGCGGCGCGTCCAGACGAAGGTTTCCGAACCGCTCGACCGTCTGAAATCCGGCAGCAAGCAGCCATTCGGTCAGCTCGTCCGGCGCGTACGCGCGTTCCACGTGCTCTTCAAACGAGCGCTCCCATGTGTCATCCGGAAGCCTCTGAAAAAGGTCCATCCCATACCGGCACAGCCCATGCCGACGGTCAAACACGGCCCGCCAGACGCAGTAGCTGTCCTCGGTCTCGTCCAGAAACACCTGTCCGTCGAGCCCTTTGAGCTTATGGGGCGTATTGATGTCGAACACAAAAAGCCCGCCCGGCTTCAGGCTCTCATAAACGCGCAGAAACGTTTTCTGCACGTCGAGCGGCTTTGTGACATAGTTGATGCTGTCGAGCGCGCACACGCACGCGTCGACCGGCTGCGGCAGGCGCAGCCGCTGCATCGGCTGCGCAATAAAAAAGGGCCGGTTTTCCTCCAGCTCCATCGCCTTTTCCGCTGCCACGGTCAGCATTTCCTCCGACCGGTCCGCCGCGATCACAGGAAAGCCGCATTTCGCCAGCAGCACGGAAAGACTCCCCGTGCCGCAGGCAAGATCCAGAACGCTTTCTGGCTTCACGCCGAAGCGCTTCCAGAGCGATTTTACAAAGCGCAGGTATTTTTCATATGGGATATCGCGCGTGAGGCCATCGTACGACGCCGCCAGCGCCTCGTAGCAGCTCACGCGTCTTCCTCCGCGCCGTCTTCCCTGAGCCGCGCAAAGATCGTACGGTAGGCCCCTGTGCCGTAGTTGAGACTGCGGTTGACGCGCGAGATGGTCGCGCTCGACGCGCCGGTCTTCTCCAAAATGTCGTTGTAGATGAGGCCGTCGTTGAGAAGCTTTGCGACCTCAAAGCGCTGCTCCATCGCCTTGAGCTCGGGAACGGTGCACAGATCGGCGAAAAAATCGTAGCATTCCTGTGCGCTTTCCAGCTGCAAAATGGCTTTATAGAGCTCGCTCTCGGGATCGGAGCGTTTATTTCTGTTGTTCAAGTCGCAGGACTCCTTCTGTTTCATTCGGCTTTTCCGCCGTCTGATTATTTTAGCATACTAAACCATAAAAGTAAAGGGACTTTTCCGCTTTATAAGAAAAAAGTGTCCGCTTCCGGTGAACACGCAAAAAAGCGCCCGGAGTTTTCCGGGCGCTTGGGCGATGCTCAGTCCTTGTTGAAGATCTTGAAGATCTCGTCGATATCGTCGATGTCCTCGACGGCTGCGCTCTTGGCCTTTTCGCCGGCAGCGGAGTAGGCGCCGATTTTGGTGGCGGGCTGCTGCGGGGCCTGGTTCTTTTTGTCGTCGAAGCCGGTGGCGATGACGGTGACGCGCATCTCGTCTTCGAGGTCGTCGTCGAACGCCGCGCCGAAGATGATGTTGGCGTCGGGGTTTGCCGCTTCCATGACGATGTTCGCCGCGGTCTCCACGTCGTCGAGTCCGAGCTCGGAAGAGCCGGTAATGTTAATGAGAACGCCTGTTGCGCCGTTGATGGAGGTCTCGAGCAGCGGGCTGGAGACGGCTGCCATCGCGGCCTGCTCGGCCTTGTCGCGGCCAGAGGCGGTGCCGACGCCCATGTGTGCGTGGCCGGCGTCCTTCATGATGGCCGAAACGTCGGCAAAGTCGAGGTTGATGATGACGTGCTCGGAGTATGCGACCAGCTCGGAGATGGAGCTGACGGCCTGCTTCAAAACGTCGTCTGCGATGCCGAAGGCGTTGGCAAAGGTGATCTTCTGGTCGGTGACAAATTTCAGACGGTCGTTCGGGATGATGATGAGGGAGTCGACCTTGTCGGAAAGGTTCGCGATGCCGCCCTCGGCCTGCCGCATCCGGTTCGCGCCTTCAAACTTGAAGGGCTTGGTCACGACGCCGACGGTCAGAATGCCCTTGTCGTGCGCCAGCTGCGCAATGATGGGAGCCGCGCCCGTGCCGGTTCCGCCGCCCATACCGGCGGTGATGAAGACCATGTCGGTGTCCTCCAGGACCTGCGCGATGGCGTTTTTGGATTCCTCGGCGGACTTCTGGCCGATCTCGGGCTTGGAGCCTGCGCCCATGCCGCCGGTCAGCTTTTCGCCGATCTGAATTTTGTTCTTGCAGGTGGACTTGTTGAGATCCTGCTTATCGGTATTGATCGCGACAAATTCCACGCCCGAAACGCCGGACGCGATCATTCTGTTGATAACGTTATTGCCGGCGCCGCCGACGCCGATAACTTTGATCTTAACTACCTTTTCCGTTAAATCTGCCATTTGTCTTCCTCCTATGTAGAAACCAGCTGTATTTTCCGGCTCACTGCATCATGATTTGGGAACGTTCCGGCATATTCAGATGCTCCCTCTATTTTATCCAGTCTATTCTATATCGAAAACGGCCAGAGGTCAATAGAAATCACGCAAAAAAGCAGGATTTTTCGTCGAAATCGCCGTCTGCGCGCGCTCTCACGCCTTCGGATGGAACTTTGCGCGGTTCGCCTCGGTGAGCGTCAGGTCGATCGTGCCTGCCTGAAAGTCGCTCAGCTGCTCCAAAATCGCCTGCAAATACTGCACCTTGTAAGAAAGCCGGTCGGAGCTTCCCAGATCGATCTCGTACCGGTCGTCATATTGCAGGATCATGTCGTATTCCTTTTCGACGTTCAGCCCCGCGACGTGCTCTAAAATGCCGGTGCCGTCGAGCTCGGAGAAAAGCGTCAGAACGGCGTCGAGCGTGGATGAATTGACTGCCGTGACGCTCTGCCCCGCCGTGGGGTTATTGAGCGTGAGACCGACGATCTGCGGGTACTGCTCCAATACAGACTCGTCGATGCGCTCGAGCGCCTTTCCAGAGGGGCTGATGAGCCAGTAGGCGTTCGTGTCCGTCTGTGCGGCGAAGACAAGCTCGCTTTCCTTGACGGAAATGACCACGGTGTCGGGAAGCACGCGCCCCACGCTCACCTGATCGACATACGGAAGCGCAGCCTTCACACGCCCGCCGACGGCCGCCCGGCTCACGGTCAGAAGATTGTCGCCCAGCTCCAGACCCGAGGCCTCGATGACCGTCTCGTCGGAGTAGATGGTGTTTCCCTGCACCTCGATGCGGCCGACCTTGAAAAAGATCGCCACGCCGAAGACGACCGCCGCAGCAAGCGCGGCCATAATGATGAGTTTTCCCGCCATGCCGTTTCCGGCGGGTGCACGGCGCACGGACTTCTGGGACTGCGTGCGTCTGTTTGTTGTTCGCTTCATACTATGTTCTCCTTCTGCCAAGGCAGAGGTTGGCTTCAAATCAATGGTTGACTTAATATTACGTATTATACACGAAAGAGGATGGAATATCTACACTTTTTATGCGGGCGCCAAGATTTTTCAAATTTTCTTCGAGTGCGCAGTAGCCGCGCTCCAGATGCCGGAGGCCTGTAAGCACAGAGCTTCCTTCTGCCATGAGCCCCGCCGCGACAAGCGCCGCCGCGCCGCGCAGATCCTCGGCCTTTAAGCTTTCGCCGTGTAATTTGGAAACGCCGCGCACGATCGCCTCCCGGCCGCAAAGCGCAATGTCCGCGCCGAGTTTTTGCATTTCCGGCACGTGGAGAAACCGCCGGGCAAAGATCGTCTCGCGAAACACGCTCTCGCCCTTCGCTTTCAGGACTGCCGCCATCAAAACCGGCTGCGCGTCCGTCGGAAAGCCGGGATACGGCGCGGTCACAATGGGCCCGACCGCCGAAAGTTTCCCCGTGCTTTTGATCAAGATCCGGTCGGCTGCGCAGGAAATTTCGCAGCCCGCCGCGCGAAGGGCATCGATCACCGGCGCAAGCAGCCTTCCGTTTACGCGATGAAGCTCCATTTCCCCGCCGCAGCCCGCGGCCATGCACAGATACGTCGCGGCCTCGATGCGGTCGGGCAGGATGGTATACGTCGCGCCGTGCAGCTTCGAAACCCCGCGAATGACGATCTCCCCCGTCCCGGAACCTGAAATGTCCGCCCCGGCCGCACGGAGAAAGCCGACCAGATCGGAAATTTCCGGCTCTCTTGCAGCGCCGGTGAGCGTCACGTCGTTTTTTCCCAACGCGCAGGCGAGAAGCAGATTTTCCGTCGCGCCGACGCTTGGAAGCGGCAGCGTGATGCTGCCTCCCAGCCGCTTCGGCCACTCGGCAAAAATCGCGCCGTCCCGAAAGGAAAACCGCGCGCCAAGCTTTGTAAGCGCTTTCACGTGCAGATCGATGGGCCGGTCCCCCAGCGGACAGCCGCCCGGCAGCGCCAGCTCCGCCCGCGAAAGCTTCGCCAGCAGCGCCCCTAAAAGCAGGACCGACGAGCGCATTTTCCCGGCCAGCGCTTTGGGAACGCAGACTGCGTTCAGCCCCGTGGGGTCTATGAGCAGCGTGCTTCCCTCGCGCTTTGTCTTGCAGCCGAGCGCTTTGAGAATGGAAAGCGCCGTGCGCACGTCTTCAATGTCGGGGCAGTTATGTAACACACACGGCGACGAGCACAG
Source organism: Clostridiales bacterium UBA6388 (assembly GCA_002437575.1). Taxonomy (GTDB): domain Bacteria; phylum Bacillota; class Clostridia; order Oscillospirales; family Oscillospiraceae; genus CAG-170. The sequence continues at coordinate 11,638 of DJQK01000126.1, forward strand.
ACAGCACGCCGCAAGTACCGGCAGGACGCTGTTTTTCGCGCCGTGGATCCGGACCGCGCCCGAAAGGCGGGCCGGGCCTTCGATCAGGAGCTTTTTCATCGGTCAACCTCCACATTTCCGGGTCAATTTCCCCATCCTATGCGGAGGCGATTTTTATCGTGACTTGATGAGCTCTAATGCCGTGTCGTAAATGCGCTGCGCAGCGTCCACGACGGCAAGACTCGACGCGGCCTTTCGCATGGCCTTCGTGCGCTCGGTATCGTCCAGAATTTCCTTTGCCGTGTCAAAAAGCACCCTTCCGCTGCATTCCGCTTCCGGCACAACGACGGCTGCGCCTCTTCCCTGCAGGACCATCGCGTTTTTTTCCTGATGGTTGTTGGTCACGTTCGGGCTCGGCACCATGATGCACGGCAGCGCGCTCGCGCAGATCTCGCTGATCGTGGCGGCGCCGGCGCGGCAGATGATGAGGTCCGCCGCGGCCATGACGTCCGGCATATTGAAAATATACTCGCGCATATCGATGGCCGGGTGCTTTTCCAGATCGAGACCGAGGTCCCTGACATACTGCGGCATCCAGCGCCAGCCGAACGAGCCCGTGGCGTGCAGGTGCCGGAACGGCTCTGCGGCGTCTGCCTCGCACTTCATGAACTCGGCGATCTTTTTGTTCATTTCGCGTGCGCCGAGGCTTCCCCAGCATGAGACGATAAACGGCCGTTCATCCAGACCGAGCTTTTCTCTGGCCTGCTGGCGGCGGGTAAAGAGGAACTCCTCGCGCACCGGCGTTCCGGTGACGACGACCTTTCGGGGGTCGTGATAGGCGCTCCTGCTGTCTTCGAACGAGACCATGATCTTATCCATGTATTTTTCGACCATCCGCGTCGTTAAGCCCGGCACGGCGTTCGACTCGTGCACCATCGTCGGGATCGACAGCCGCGCGCCCTCGCGCAGCGCCGGAAAGCTTGCATACCCGCCCGTTCCGATGACGATGTCGGGTCGGAAGGCGGTCAGGATCTTGTGGACCTTGCGTCTCGATTCCGATAAGTGCACCGCCGTTTCGAGATTATGCAAAATGGCCTCCGGGGTGAGCTTTCGCTGAAAGTTGGAGATTTTCAGCGTCTCGAGCCGGAAGCCCTCGCGCGGGACGATCTTGTTTTCCATGCCGTCTTCCGCGCCGATGAATAAAATATTGCAGCCGGGCTGGCGCTGCTGGAAAAGCCGCGCCACGGCAATGGCGGGGTAAATGTGTCCGCCCGTGCCGCCGCAGGTAAAGACAATGTTCATACGCGCCTCCATCCCCTTGCATTCTAAACCTCGTAGAGTTTCGCGCCCGCAGGCGCGAAATAAATTCTAAATCCATTTTATCCGGCGGCTTCGCCGACCGGACAGGACAGCCGTTGGCAGCTCTGCTGCCTTACGGATGTCGCGTACCCCTTGCGGGTAAAAACACTTCTCGCCTCGCAAGTGTGGAATTTTTGTCCCTATGGGACAAAAATTATGCGCGCAGTCGAGGCGCAATCCCTTTGTCAAAAAGCCCCTGCTTTTTGACAGATTAGAGCAGTTTATTGTCGTTCTGCCGGGAAATGCTCAGGATCAATCCAACCTCGAACAGCTGGATGAGAAGCGCCGTGCCGCCGTAGGAGAAAAACGGCAGCGAAATGCCCGTCGCGGGCAGAAAGTTCGTCACGACGCCGATGTTCAAAAATACCTGAAGCGCCAGGTGCGTCGTCAGCCCCGCCGCCATCAGAGCGCCAAAGCGGTCGCGTGCGTGCATGGCGATCCAGTAGCCGCGGATGATGAGCAGCATGAATAAGACCAGCACCACCATTGCGCCCACAAAGCCCAGCTCTTCGCATAAGATCGGGAAAATGTAGTCGTTGTGCTCCTCGGGAAGATACAGATATTTCTGCCGCGAGCGTCCAAGCCCGAGCCCCATCAGTCCGCCCGAGCCGATGGCGTAGAGCGACTGCAAGATCTGATAGCCGTCTCCCGCCGGGTCGGACGCCGGGTCCCGCCAGGCCGTCACGCGGGCGCTTGCGTAGCCCATGGTTTTTAAGTACACCACGGCAAAGACCGCAACGACCGCCGCGCCGATGCCGAACCATTTGAGCTCCGTGCCGCCGAGGAACATCATGGACGCGCCGATGGCAAGTAAGATCAAAATGCACGAAAAATGCTT
>DJQK01000126.1:13850-14160 GCA_002437575.1 Clostridiales bacterium UBA6388
GCAAAATCGCCGCAAACGGCAAAACGCCGTAGCGGAAGGTCTTCATTTTTTCGCGGTAGGTCGACATCAGCGTCGCAAACGACATCACGACCGCGACCTTCGCAAGCTCCGACGGCTGAAACGAGGTAAAGCCGATCCAGATCCAGCGCTTTGCGCCGCCCTCTTCGGTGCCGAAAATGGGCACGAGCAGCAAAAAGAAGATCGTGCCGCCGAGAACCAGGAACGAGGCGCTCCGCCAGAGCTGATAGTTGACGCGGGAAAAGAAGAGCATCACGCCGATGCCCACCACGGCAAAGATCGCCTGCCGGGC
>DJQK01000126.1:14252-25582 GCA_002437575.1 Clostridiales bacterium UBA6388
CACCAGCAGCACCACCAGCACCAGAAACGGCAGATCGAGCAGGCCGCGCTCGTCCAGCATGACGCTGCCGTCTTTGCTGCGTTTGACCGGCAGCCGTTCGCCGTTTGTGCTGACAAAAGCCGGATTCGAGCCGTTTGGCATGGGAAGCTCCTTTCAGAAATGCCGTGCGCCGCGTTATCTTCCGCGAACGCCGATAAATGCGAGAACGCACATGAGGACCGTAATACCGACAAAGACCGCGAATATCTTCTCTTCGCTCCAGCCGCCCATTTCAAAGTGGTGGTGGATGGGCGTCATGCGGAAGATGCGCTTGCCGTGGGTGAGCTTGAAATACGTCACCTGCATAATGACGGACACCGTCTCCATGATGTAGATGATGCCGACCAGAATTAAAACCAGCGGCATATCGAGCGCGAAGGCAAGCCCGCAGACCATGCCGCCGAGAAACAGCGAGCCGGTGTCTCCCATGAAGACCTTTGCCGGGTGGAAATTATAGACGAGAAAGCCTGCAAGGCCTCCGGCCATCGCCGCCGGAAGAAGCGCCAGCGTCGTCTTGCCCCACATATACGCCGTCACGGCGAAGAAGACCATGACCGGCAGCGTCACGCCGGAGGCCAGGCCGTCAATGCCGTCAGTGAGGTTCACCGCGTTCACGCAGCCGACAATGACGAACATCGCGAAAACGAGATACACGATCCAGTTGATCTCAAAGGCCACGTTCCAGAACGGAATATACAGGTCGCACGTTAAGTCGCCGTTCCAGCGCAGAAGCGCCAGATACGCGCCCGCCGCGGCCAGCTGCAAGGCCAGCTTCTGAAGCGCAGTCAGGCCGAGGTTGCGCTTGAACTTTACCTTCATAAAGTCGTCCAGAAAGCCGATGACGCCGAAAATGAGCGCAAAGGCCAGCACGTAAAGGTGCGTGAAATTTCCGGCCAGCATACTGCGCCAGCCGCCCGCGATCGTGCACAGGCTCGCCGCCGCAATGAAGATGATCCCACCCATCGTCGGCGTTCCGGCCTTTGTGTTGTGCCAGCTGGGGCCAATTTCACGGATGGACTGCCCGGCCTTGAGCGCGCGCAGCACGGGAATGAGCAATTTTCCAAAAACGACGGCCAGCACAAACGAGCATACGGCCACGATGATTGCCTGCATGAGGGTATTCCTCCGGTTTCCTTCTGTTTTTCTTCCGAAACGTTATTTGGTCTCGCTGTCCTCTAAAAACAGCTGTAAGGCCCGCTCCATTTTCATGCCGCGGCTGCCCTTGAACAAGATGACGTCGCCTTCTGCGGCCCGCATTTTAAGAAGGCGCGCCAGATCCTCGTGCGTGTCAAAATGCTCCGCATTTTTCGGCGACATCCCGCCCGTGATCGCGCCCGTCACCGTTCGCACGGAGTGTTCGCCATAGGTAAAGAGCATATCCGCCTTCTGCGCGGCTAATCTTCCGATGCGGTAGTGCTCCGCACTCGAGCGATTGCCGAGCTCGAGCATATCGCCGAGGACGGCAATGCGGCGGCCTTTGGTCTTGATGCTGGCCAAAACGCCGAGCGCCGCTTCCGTAGACTCGGGGCCCGCGTTGTAGCAGTCTTCGATGATGGTCATGCCGTTCTTCTCGTAAATTTTCTGCCGCATGCCGGTGTTGCGGAAGATGGAAAGCTCGTTCTGGATGGTCTCGGGCTTGACGCCAAGCAGAAGGCCGACCGTCGCCGCGGCCAGCGCGTTATAGACCATGTGCCGGCCCAGCGCCGGAACGTAGAGCTCAAACTCGTGCCGCAGACCGCTGACGTGGAATCGCACGCCGTCTTCCATCTCGTGGATACCGCTGGCCACCACGTCGCAGGACGGATTTTCAATGCCGAAATAAACCTTTTTATGCGTACCGAGCCCGCGCACGTTCCACAAAAGCGGCTCGTCGCCGTTGAAAATGCCGACGGTTTTTTTGAGGCTTGCGCGCAGGATATCGAGCTTTTCGTGCAAAATGCCCTCGCGGCTGCCCAGGTACTCAATGTGCGTCGTGCCGATGTTGGTAATGACCGCGTAGTCCGGCTGCGCGATCTCGCTCAAATACGCGATCTCGCCCGGGTGGTTCGTGCCCAGCTCGGCGACCAGAAGCTCGGTGCCCTCCGGCATATCCATGATGGTCATGGGAAGGCCGATGTCGTTGTTGTGGTTGCCTTCGCTCTTATAGAGCTTAAAATCCCGCGACAGAACGCCCGCGATCATTTCCTTCGTCGTCGTCTTGCCGACGCTTCCGGTGATGCCGACGACCTTGACGTTCGTTTCCTCGCGGTAGTGCTTCGCGATCGCGCCGTAGGCCTTCAGCGTGTCGGGAACCAGAATGCACGGAAGCTCTTCAGTTTTGCGGCTCACGAGCGCCGCCGCCGCGCCGAGGGTCTTGGCAGACGAAATAAAGTCAAATCCGTCCACGCGCTCGCCGCGAAGCGCAACAAACAGGTCTCCGACCTCGACCTTGCGCGAGTCCGACTCCACGCCGGACACGACGATCGATTCAAATTCCGGCGCGACCGTGCCGCCGCACCAGTCTGCCAGCTTTCGTAAGGTCAGCTCTTTCATTTGTCTTCCTCCAAAACCGCCGCGACGACCTCGCGCTCATCCAGGTGCCGCTTCTCGTGTCCCACTTCCTGATAGGTCTCGTGGCCCTTGCCGCACAGAACGATCACATCGTCCTTTTCTGCGTGCGCCATGGCCCATCGGATCGCTTCGACGCGGTTTTCAATGACCACATACGGGTGCGGCCCTTCCTTCATGCCCGCGACGATGGCGTCGATGATGGCCATCGGGTCTTCCGTGCGCGGATTGTCCGAGGTCACGACGCTGAGGTCAGCAAGCTCGGCCCCGATCCTTCCCATGATGGGCCGCTTAAATGGATCCCGGTCGCCGCCGCAGCCAAAGACCGCGATGACGCGCCCCTTGCAAAATCCCCGCACCGTTTTGAGCACGTTCTCCAGAGAGTCCGGCGTGTGTGAGTAATCGATCAGCACCGTGTAGGGCTTTCCCGGCGTGGGAACGACCTCGACGCGCCCTTTCACGCCCTTGGCCGTTTGCAGCGCCTGCGCGATCTTTGCAAGCGGGATGCCCAGCGTCAGCCCCGCGCCGATGACCGCCAGCGCGTTATAGACCGTAAAGCCGCCGGGAATGGCAAGGCGAATATCCGCGCACGCATCCTTCGTTTTTGCTGTAAAAGAAACGTGGTCGGCGCAAAGCTCGATGTTTTCGGCAAGAAGATCCGCCGTCTTGTCGTTTTCCGCGTAGCGAAGGAGCCTGCACGTCGCGTTTTCCATGATTTTCGGCGCGTAGGCGTCGTCTGTGTTGATCACGCCCGCTTTGCATCTTCTAAAGAGCATCGCCTTGGCCTCGCAGTAAGCATCCATCGTCTTGTGGAAATCGAGGTGGTCTTCTGTGAGGTTCGTGAAGATGCCGGTCTGGAACGTTATTTCATCCGCCCGGTGCAGAACCAGCGCGTGGCTCGATACCTCCATCACGCAGTGCGTGCAGCCGGCCTGCACCATTTCAGAAAACAGCTTCTGAAGCTCGAACGATTCCGGCGTCGTGCGCTCGGTGTGAATGACCGCGTCGCCGATCATATTCTGAATGGTTCCGATCAGGCCGACCTTCGCGCCCAGCGTTTTTTCCAGAACGGTTTTGAGAAGATACGTGATCGTCGTTTTGCCGTTTGTGCCCGTGACGCCGATCATCGTCATTTTGTCCGCCGGATGGCCGAACCAGTTTGCGCCCAGCTGCGCCAGCGCCCTGCGGCAATCGGCGACCTGCACATACTGCGTTTTCTGTTCAGGCTCGCGCTCGCAGATCACGACAGCCGCTCCCTGTTCCAGCGCCTTGGGGATGAACCGGTAGCCGTCGGACGCGAAGCCCGGCACCGCCACGAACGCCTCGCCCGGCTTTGTCTGCCGGGAGTCGTAGCTTACGCCCGTGACCTCCAGCATTGGATCATAGCAGCCCTCTTTGATCTCGATGCCGCTGAGCAGTTCTGCAAGCTTCATGCGTGTTACCCCTTTCGTTGTTTCAACTGGGCCTTTTTAGTCGGAGGCCCCACCAGTCGTAAATTCTACAGTAATTGTAGTACCTCTGTCAACCATGGTTCCGGGCTCGATGTCCTGATAGGCCACGGTGACATATTCGTCGCGGTGATCGGTGCCCTTGGCCTGAATGTAAAGTCCCGCGTTCTTCGCCAGATACTCCACATCCGCCACGCCGTAGCCGATAAAGTCCGGCACCTCGACCTGCTCGTCGGTCTTGACGGCGTTTCCGAAGTAGAGAATGATCTCGGAATTGCCGGGGACCTCCGCGCCGGGGCTCGGCAGCTGGTCGGTGACGGTATCGCCCTGACCGACCGTGCGGTACGTGATGGACTTTCCGGAAAGAAGCTCACCCGCCTCCGTTTCGGTCATGCCGATGAGGTCGGGAAGGGTAATATTGACGCCCCGGATATCGTCGGACGAATAATCGGGCTCCACGCCAAGATACGGCAGAATGTCCAGAAAGACATCGCGCACCGTGGGCGCCGCCATGAGGCCGCCGGAAATGTACTGGTTGTGCGGCGTGTAGCTCGTGCCCGCGACATAGTTCGGCGTATCGAGTGCAACGAGCACGACGTATTTGGGATCGTCAATGGGCGCAACGCCGATGAAGGAAACGATCTTGTCTTCGACCGGATCGCCGTTTTCATCGTAAGTATCGATCTTTTCCGACGTGCCGGTCTTGCCGCCCACGCGGTAGCCCGGGGTCTTTGCAGAGCCCGCCGTGCCGTCGGTGACGACGTATTCCATCATTTCGCGCATCGTCGCGGATGTTTCCTCGCTGATGACCTGGCGCAGAACGGTCCGCTCGTTGGACTTCACAACGTTTCCGTCGCTGTCGAGCACCTGACTGACGACGTAAGGCCTCAGCAAATACCCGCCGTTGACGATCGCGGCGACTGCGCGGACCTGCTCGATGGGCGTGACGCGGAAGGTCTGGCCGAAGGACGCGGAAATGAGGTTCGCGACGGAAAATTTATCCTCGTCCCAGAACAGGCCCGAGGCCTCGCCGGGAAGATCGATGCCGGTCTGCTCCAGAAAGCCGAAGGCCTTAAAATATTCCACAAATGTTTTTCTCGACATATTGACGCCGATGTGGCCGAAGGCGATGTTGCACGAATGGCCCAGCGCCTCCATCGTCGTCTGCATTCCGTGGCCCGCGGCCTTCCAGCAGGAGACCTCCTGGTCGCGGTCGTTGAACGTTTCGTGCCCGCCGCAGTAAAAGGTGCTGTTTTCCGTGACCGCGCCGCAGTCCAGAGCCGCCGCCAGCGTCACGAGCTTGAACGTCGAGCCCGGCTCATAGCCGTCGGAAACGCAGCGGTTTCGCCATTGCCGAAGCCTCTCGGTGCCGACCGCGGCGTTGTATTCGCTGATGGCCTGCTTGTAGGCGTCGGAGTCTTTGTCCAGAAGCATCGCGTCCTGATACTGCTCTTCCAGCTCTGCCGCCAGCTCTTCATCGTAAATTTCCTGATAGTTGTTGGGGTCAAAGCTCCCGAGATTCGCCATCGCGAGGATCTGCCCGGAGTTGACATCCATCACGATGCCGAACGCGCCGTTTAAGATGTCGTATTTGTCGATCGCCGTCTCGAGATTTTTTTCCAGATAGTGCTGCACCGTCTCGTCGATGGTGGTAACTAAGCTGTCTCCGTCGGAGGCGTCGTAATATTTTTCGTAGGTATAGAGCATTTCCGAGCCGTAGTTGCCCTTGGTGGTGACGACCTTGCCGGCCGTGCCCTGTAAGTAGGAATCGTAATACGCCTCGAGACCCTCGGAGCCGACGTTGTCCGTCGACACGAAGCCCATGACCTGCGCGGCCAGAGACGAATAGGGGTAATAGCGCTGCGCGTCGGTCTCGAGATACACGCCCTTGATGTCGTTTTCGGAAATGAAGCTGCGCACCTCGTCGGCGAGCTCTTCAGAGACCTTCCGGCGGATGACCTTGTAGCGGTAGGCTTTGTCTTCGGCCTGCTTGTAGATAAAATCGGTCTCGACGTCCAGAATTTCCGACAGGCCTCTTGCGATGTGATCGAGCAGGTTGCTGTTTTCCGGCTTTTCCATCTCCTGCGCGATTTCGTTGGGATCGATGAAGACGGTCTCGACCGTTTTGGACGACGCCAGAACGTTCATGTTCCGGTCGAAGATCTGCCCGCGCGAGGCGGATAAGCTCGTATAGCGTGTCTGGTTGTCGATGGCCTGCGCCTCATAATAGTCGTGGTCGCGGATCATGAGGTTGTAGAGCGTCACGATCAGCGGAATAAAAACGACCACGCCGAACAGCGCCATCAAAACCAGCGTCCGGCGCAGGATCGTCCGGTTGGCCCGCTGCGACTGCTCGGCGTGCGTCAGCTTCGGTTCCTGCTTTTTACGGTTGAAAGGGATGATTTTGCGTGCCATGGTCCTGCCTTTCCCGGTTGTGAAAAAAGGGACGGTTTACAACACTCCGGAAACCGCCCCTGCAATGTCTTTATTGCTGCGTCCCTTGTCCATTTTATGCCGACGCAGGATGCAGATATGCGATCAATTCAGAAATACTCTGCTCGATCGCGCCGATGATCTCGCCGACGATGCTGGTTTTCTCCGTCCGGTAGAGCTCGGCCTGATCGGTCCCGGTGAGATCGACGTAGACGATCTGCTCCTGCGCGGGCTTGCGAAGGCCGAGCTCCTCGGCTCTGGCCTCGATGGCAGGCAGATCGATCTTTCCTTCGTAGCGGCTCTGCAGCAGCAGCTGCTCGGCCTGAAGGCTCTTGAGCTGATTCTCTAAACGGCTGACCCTGCTCGACGCCTCAAACAGCTGCACATAGCCGAAGATCACGAGGATCATCATACACGCGCAGGTTGCCACGCCAAGAATCGTAAACGGCGCGACGGCCGTTCTTGCATGGACGCGGCGGGCTTTTTGCGGCTGCTCCTGCGGAAGCTCGCGCCGCTCGGGCCGGCGTTCCGGCTGGCGGACGACATTGGAGGAGTACACATCATAGGCTGCCGCGCCGTTTGTGCTGTAATAGGGTTTTCGATCCGCAGCCATACCTGTACTCCTTTCCTGAAATTGCTTTTACAGCTTGACCGCCACACGAAGCTTTGCACTTCTGGCGCGTGGATTTTCCCGCACCTCTTCCATCGTGGCGATGATGGGTTTTTTCGTTAAGACCTGCACCTTCGGCGTTCTTCCGCAGACGCAGACCGGGAAGCTCGGCGGGCACGTGCAGCCCTTTGCCGCCTCCGCCATCGCGTTTTTGACGATGCGGTCTTCCAGCGAGTGGAACGTGATGACGCAGAGCCTGCCGCCGGGGTTCAGATGGTCGATGGACGCGCGCATCATGCGGCTGACCGCGCCGAGCTCATCGTTGACGGCGATGCGGATGGCCTGAAAGCTCCGCTTGGCCGGGTGCTGCTTTTCCCGAAGCGCCCGCTCGGGCATCGCGGACTTGATGATGTCCACAAGCTCCAGCGTCGTTTCGATCGGCCGGTCGGATCGGACGCGCTCGATGGCTGCGGCGATCTGCGGCGCGTACCGCTCTTCGCCGTATTCATAAAGAATTCTTCGCAGCTCGTCTTTGGGGTAGTTGTTGACGATGTCATAGGCCGTGAGCGAGCTGCCTCTGTCCATGCGCATATCGAGCGGCGCGTCCGTCATATACGAAAAGCCGCGCGAGCCATCATCCAGCTGCGGGGAAGAAACGCCCAGATCAAAGAGCATCCCGTCGATCTTGTCAAGATTCAGGCTGTCTAAAATCAGGGCAATGTTTTCAAAATTATCATGGACCAGCGTCACCTTCCGCGCATGGCGGCTCAGGCGTTTTCTGGCCGCCTCCAGCGCAGCCTCGTCGCGGTCGACGCCGATGAGTCGGCCCGTGGTCAAATGGCGGCAGATCTCCAGCGAGTGCCCACCGCCGCCCAGTGTTCCGTCAAGATAAATGCCGTTCGGCCGGATGTTGAGTGCGTCGATGCACTCCCAAAGCAATACCGATTTATGCGAAAACTCCATCAGAAGCCCAATTCCTCCATCACTTGCGCCAGATTCTCCGGCGTCAGGGTCTCCATTTCCAGCTTGTCGTAGGCCTCAGCGTCCCAGATCTCCGCGTGACCGCCCTGGCCGATGAAGGTGACCTCCTGACGGATCCCGGCATACTGCCGAAGCTCGGTGGGGATGAGGAACCTTCCCTGCTTGTCGGGCTCGCACTTGGCGGCGTTTGCAAACAGAAACCGCATTTTCCGCGCCTGCGAAATGGGAAGCGCGTTATATTTATCCAGGATCGCCTGCCAGCCGGCTTCCGTGTAGACCGACAGACAGTGATCGAGGCCCAAAGTCACATAGAACGCCTCGCCGAGCTCGTCGCGCAGCTTCGAGGGAACGAAGAGTCTGCCCTTGGGGTCGACCGTGTGCTTGTATTTTCCGTACATTCCCTCTCACCTCGCTCCATTTTCATCTTTTCTGCTCCACTTGGCTCCACTTCACTTATATAATAAGGGTCGTTAACATAAAATGCAACCCTTTTTTTCAAAATCGTCCGGAGAAAATTGTTACAAAATTTAACCCTCTTTCGGCATTTTTGCGATTTTTGAACGTTTGTTTTAATTAAGTGCTTCAAGCGTCAGCTTCCCCTCGTGCACGAACAGGCGCAGCCTTCCCGGCCCATCGTGCGACAGGGCAAACTCCGACAGTGGGGACACCGCCTGCTCCTGCAAAAGATGCCGGACGGCCCGCGCACCGGCGGGACTGGACAGCGCCTGCTCCGCGACCATTTCCGCTGCGTCCGGCGAAACGGCAAGCGACGCGCCGAGCCCCGCGGCCCGCGTGCAGAGCCGGTCCAGCTCGTTCTGCGCGATTTTTGTGAGCTCCGGAAGGCCAAGACGCGAAAAGCACGCGACCGCGTCCAGCCTTCCGAGAAATTCGGGGCTGAACACCTGCCGAAGCGCCAGACCCACGCGCTCCCGGCCTGTCTGCGTAACAAAGCCGAGCCCGTTTTTCACGTCCGCGCCGCTTCCGGCGTTCGAGGTCATGACGACGATGGCGTTTTTGAAGCTCACCGTTCTTCCCATCGAGTCCGTCAGAATCCCATCGTCCATCACCTGCAAAAGTAAATTCCGCACATCGCGGTGCGCCTTTTCGATTTCGTCGAGCAGCACCACGCAGTAGGGTTTTCTTCGCACCTTTTCCGTGAGCGCTCCCGGCTCGTCATGGCCGACGTAACCCGGCGGCGCGCCAATGAGCCGCGTGACCGAGCCGGGCTCCATATATTCCGACATATCCACGCGCACAAGGGCCTGTTCGCTGCCGTAGACAAACGCGCCGAGCGCCTTGCACAGCTCCGTCTTTCCCACGCCGGTCGGCCCCGCGAACAAAAGTGACGCCACCGGCCGCCGCTCGTCTGCCATGCCGCTTCTTCCCCGCCGCACGGCTCTGCACACCGCCGAGACCGCTTCCGCTTGTCCCACCACGCGCGTAGATAGCGCTTCCTCCAGTCCAAGCAGCCGCTGCCGTTCCGGCTGGGAGAGCGTGCCGACGGGGATGCCCGTCCGCTGGCAGACGACGCGGCAGACGTCCTCGCGCGAAACGAACAGCAGCTTCTGCGCCCGGCTCGACGCCGCCTGTCTTCGAAGAAGCTCCTGCAAGCGATCACGAAGTGCGGCGGCCTTCTCATACGCCCCTTCCCGGACGGCCTGCTCGAGCTGCTGCGAAAGCTCGCGCTTTTTTTCCTCGAGCGCCCCCTTTTCATTCCCGCCGGAAAGCCAGACCGAAGACGCCGCCTCGTCGACCAGATCGATCGCCTTATCGGGCAGAAACCGGTCGGACAGATACCGGCAGGAAAGCTCGATGGCCGCGTCGAGCGCTTCGTCGGCGATGCGGATCGCGTGGTGCTGCTCGAGCCCCGGCCGAAGCCCGCGCAGGATCCCGGCCGTTTGCAGCTTCGTCGGCTCTTTGACGAGCACCTGCCGGAACCGGCGCTCGAGCGCCGCATCCTTTTCAATGTACTTGCGGTATTCCTCCAGCGTCGTCGCGCCGATGATCTGCACCTCGCCGCGGCCCAGTGCAGGCTTTAAGAGATTCGCCGCGTCGATGGCTCCTTCCGCGCTTCCCGCGCCCACGATCGTGTGCATCTCGTCGACAAATAAGATGAGATTTCCCGCCCGGCGAATTTCGGCGAGAATGTCCCGGATGCGCTCTTCAAACTCGCCGCGGTATTTGGTCCCCGCGAGAACGCTCGCCATGTCCAGCCGGTAGAGCTTCTTCCCGGAAAGCGCCTGCGGCACCTGTCCGGCCGCAAGCTTCTGCGCCAGCGCCTCGACGATCGCCGTTTTTCCCACGCCGGGCTCTCCGATGAGCGCGGGATTATTTTTGTTTTTCCGGCAGAGGATCTGCTCCACCTCCAATATCTCCCGCTCCCGCCCGATGACCAGCTCCATCCGCGGCGCTTTTTCCACCATGTTCTCACAGTACTGCTCCAGAAGTCTCACGCTTGTCTGCCTCCCCTGCTCCAGAATTTTCTGCGGCGCACCGGTCGTGGCCGCCGCGTAGGTCTCGGTAAAAATGAAATCGGGCTCAGCCCCGCTGTCTCTGAGAAGCCCGCACGCCGTCGAGCCCTCGTCCCGCACGAGCGCCAGAAGCAGATGCTCCGGCCGCACCTCGCGCGAATGAAGCCGCTTTGCCTCAAGCCCCGCCTGCCGGACAGCTCTTCCTGCCCGCGCAGAGAGTCCCTGCGGCAAAAACAGCGTCCGGCTCCCCAGTCCCGCGCCGGCCAGCACCATCGGCCGCAGGCACGTATCCTCCAATCCGACCGCGCGAAGCACGCGTCCGGCTGGCCCCGGCTCCATCGAAAGCGCCAGAAGAAGATGCTCGGTGCCGACGTAGCTGTGCCCCAGATCTCTGGCCGCAGCGCCCGCCTGCACGATGAGCGCGCGCGCCCTTCCGGATAATTCCTGCTTTTTCAAGCTCCCACGTCCTTTCTGCTGGAAGTTTCGCCCGCACGCCCGGCATTTATACCGTAAGAAAATATTTCCGCCGCTTTTTCAGAATAAACGTTGCAATTTCTGAAAAATGTGTTATGATGGGACTGCATAAATAAATGGAGGTGCAATACTATGGCATACGTTATTGGCGACAATTGTGTCAACTGCGGTACCTGCGCAGATGCATGTCCCCTCGGCATCATCACCGAAGGCGACGGCAAGTACGTCATCGACGCCGATCAGTGCGTGGACTGTGGTACCTGCGCAGCAGAGTGCCCGAACGACGCGATCACGCAGGAATAATTCAACAAACAAAAAGCCTGCGCT
>DJQK01000126.1:25601-43849 GCA_002437575.1 Clostridiales bacterium UBA6388
AGCGCAGGCTTTTTGTTTGTTGTCAGGAAAGGCAGGCCTTTCCTGAATAGAATTGCAGCCCGACTGCGCGCATAATTTTTGGCCCGTTGGGCCAAAAATTCCACACTTGCGGGCTGAGCAGTATGTTTCCGGTCGGCGAAGCCGCCGGATAACATGATTTTGATTTTATTTCGCGTCTGCGGACGCGAAACTCTGCGAGGCTGGGTACTGTGGTGGATTTTAGACTTGTGCTTTTTTATGTTACATTGTATGATAGGATCAGATTTTTTTGGAGGAGCTTATGGAAGAGGTCATTGCAGGGCGGTTTCGGATGCATATTTCTGCGGCGCAGTTTTCTTTGAGCACGGATTCGATGGCGCTGGCGGATTTTGCGCGGCTGAAAAAAGGGGCGCGGGTGTGCGATCTTGGCTGCGGCTGCGGCGCGTTGGGGCTGCTGCTTCTGGCGCGGGACGAGACGCTCACGGTGACCGGCGTGGAAATTCAGCCGGAGGCTTCTCATCTGGCGGCGCAGAACGCGCTGGAAAACGGCCTGTCTCAAATGCACGTGCTGAACCGCGATCTGCGCGAGTTCCGCGAGGCTCTTCCGGCCAACGGCTTTGACGCAGTCGTGTCGAACCCACCGTACTACCCGGTTTTCTCCGGCGCGGCGTGTGAGACGCAGTCGCTGGCGATCGCAAGAAGCGAGGTTTTCTGCACGATTTCCGATCTGTGCCGGGCGGCTTCGTGGTGTCTTCGCTTCGGCGGCAGCTTTTTTCTCGTGCACAAGCCGGACCGGCTGACGGACGTTCTTGTCTGCCTGCGGGAAAACCGGTTAGAGCCCAAGCGGCTTCGGTTCCTGCGGCATCGGCCCGCAGCCATACCGTCGCTGCTGCTTCTGGAAGCAAGGCTCGGCGCGAAGCCCGGTCTGACGCTGGAGCGCGACGTTCTTCTTTTTACCGAAACGGGCGAAAAAACGCCCGACTATCTTAGAATTTACCACGAGGAGTAACACACATGGCTGGAATGCTCTATCTTGTCCCGACGCCGATCGGGAACCTGTCCGATATTTCCGTGCGCTGCCGCAAAACGCTCGAGGAGGCCGACTTCATCGCCGCCGAGGACACGCGCGTGACGCTGAAGCTGCTGAACTTCCTTGAGATCAAAAAACCGCTCGTGAGCTACTATGAGCACAACAAGCTGGAAAGCGGCCCGAAGATCGTCAGCCGTATCCAAAATGGCGAGACGTGCGTGCTTGTCTCGGACGCGGGCTCTCCGGCCATCTCCGACCCCGGCGAAGACCTTGTCCGGCTCTGCGCGGAGGCGGGCCTCACCGTCTGCGCCATTCCGGGGCCCTGCGCGGTCATTACGGCGCTGTCCATTTCGGGCCTTCCCACGGGCCGGTTCTGCTTCGAGGGCTTTTTGTCCATCAACAAAAAAAGCCGGCAGGAGCACTTAACGGGGCTCAAGACAGAGCGCCGGACGATGATCTTCTACGAAGCGCCGCACAAGCTGCTGGCGACCTTGAAGGATCTTTCCGCCGCGTTTGGAGAAGACCGCCGCGTGAGCCTCTGCCGGGAGCTGACGAAGCTCCACGAAGAGGTCGTGCGCACGACGCTTGGCGAGGCCGTGCAGAAATACACCGAAAACGCGCCGCGCGGCGAATTTGTCGTCGTGGTCGAGGGCGCAAAAGAGGTTTTAGACGAAGCTATCACCTTAGCGGCGGGCGCAGCGCTTGTTCGCGCAGAGGTCGAGAAGGGGTTATCCAAAAAGGACGCCGTCAAGCTCATCGCCAGGCAGACGGGTCTTCCCAAAAACGCGCTTTATGAGGCGGCGTTGCAGGACGAATAAGCGAAACGCAGGTACGGTTTTTCGCCGCGCCTGCTTTTTCCTTCCTGCGCACGATGGGAAGCGCTTCAACGCGTGTCCCCAATCGTCCGCTTCGTACCTGTTTTTTCCTGTTTGTTCGGCGATGCCGAAAAAATACCGCGATCCGGAAAAACGGACCGCGGAAGCGTGCTTTTTTGCATATGCTTTTTGAAATATGCCGACTGGCAGAGCCGGAGGAAGGGATGCCTTGTGCGGCCGGGTGCGGCGAGGGTAGGACCGCAGCCGTTTCGCCGGAACCGTAGGAAGGACCGGCCCTGCCAGCTGCGCGGCAAAAACTTGCGTCCGGACTGTCCTCCATCGGCAAAAACCGCGCCCGAGAGCGCCACAGCAATGCGCTCTGCAGCAAACGCTGCACAAACGAAGCTTACCCGATGCCTCGTCCGTGTACGTCAGCTTTGCCCCTATTATAGTGGCCGGAACGCACCAACGTCAATTGCTCCGGCGCATTTTTTCGGTTAGATCGCTAAAAGTTCGCATATTTTTTGCGTTTTTCATATATCATATTATATATCCCTCACGGCTTTTCATATAGCGCGATTTTTTCGAGCCGCTCCGGCATTTCCCAGAGCTGGGACTATCTTACTTGCATCGGCTCATATTTCATGCTATACTTGGCACATATGCCATAGAGCAATCAGAAAGAAGGTGTCCGCCGTGGCGATCACACCGGCGAGCTTCGCCGCAAAGAAGCGGATACTCAGCACCTGCGCCAGACTGTTTCTGGAGCAGGGCTACAAGCGCACCACCGTCGCGCAGATCCTCAAGGCCGCAAATGTGTCGGCAAGTTCGTTCCAGAATATCTTCCACGCAAAAGACGGCGTGCTCATTGAGTTCGTGCAGTTTATGTTCAAAAGCCAGTTCTCCATCGCAAGACGATACGCCGGGCGCGATCTTCCGCCGGTCTATGTCTACGCGGTCGAGACCTGCATCCAGCTGACGCTGACGGAGCTGAACGAAAATCTGCGCGAGATCTACCTCGAAGCGTACCGTCAGCCGGAAAGCGCGGACTATATCTACAAGCACACCGCAATAGAGCTCAGCCAGATCTTCAACTCCTATCTTCCGGGCTTCACCGACAGCGACTTCTACGAGCTCGAGATCGGCTCGAGCGGCATCATCCGCGCCTATATGGAGCGGCCGTGCGATATGTACTTTACCCTCGAGCGGAAGCTCTCGCGCTTTCTGTGCATGAGCCTCAGCGCTTACTGCGTTCCCAAAGATGAGCAGGAACAGATTTTAGCGCTTGTCCGGACGCTCGATATGCGCGGCATCGCCGAGCAGGTGATGCAGGAGCTGTTTAATGCGCTGTCGCTGCATTTTTCGTTCACGTTGAGCGAACCATAATTTGCTTTCTTCTCAGCAGATAATCGGCGCTGATCAGAAAAGCGGGCAGACCCCCTCCGTGTCTGCCCGCTTTCCTTATGTTTTGCCGGCAGCAGCTCATCCTTCCGCTGCGGAAGAATGAGCTGCCGCCTATATTTTGCGCTTTTTATGGCGCTGATCAGATTCGTTTTTTGCCGGGGTATCAGCTCTCAAGGGGCCGGACGCGGAGCTTGACGCCGAGACTGTCGCAGATCTTCCGCGCCGCTTCCTGCTCTTCCGGGCTCGTGACCTGGTCGACGACGGTCATCATGACGTTCGGCACGTATTTTGCCGCTTCTTTTGTAAAGTGCAGCATCGCATCAAAAGACCCGATACCGAATTTGGACCGTGTCAGGCGCAGAAATTCTTCTTTGTCGACGGCGTTGAGACTCACGGAGATCGCGTCGATCTTGCCCTCGAGCCAGCTTTCCGTCGGCTCGCCCCAGATGAGGTCGGCCAGGCCGTTGGTGTTGATGCGCGTTTTGACGGTGTAGTGTTTCTTGAGCCACGCGGCGACCTCGAGAAGGTCCTTGAGCCGCTCCGTGGGCTCACCGTAGCCGCAGAAGACGACCTCGCCCACCTCGTTTAAGTCCCACTTGGAAAGCGACTGCTCCACCTCTTCTACCGTCGGCTCGCGGTCGAGCCACAAGGGGTCTGAGCCGTAAACGCCCGGCGCATTCTGCCGCAGGCAGAACGTGCACGCGCACGGACAGCGGTTGGTCATGTTCACATAGACGCCGTTTTTGACCTTATACGTAATTGTCATCATCTTAAATTTCCCCTAATTTCTTTTTAAGACCTGCACGGTCCAGCGCGTGACCCAAAAGTGCGTAGACAATGGCGCTCAGCGCCACCTGTGTCAGATAGCCCGGAATGCCGAGCGCGGGCGTGATGAAATTCGCCGTAATGATCGCCTCATAGAGATAATATCCGCCCACGCACAGGACCAGCGCCGGAACAATGCCGAGAAGGTTCCGCCGATTGACGATCGTTTCCTTTTTGCTTGTAAAGCAGAAGGCCGTGAGGGCCTTGATGATCACCGTGCCCGGCGCCCAGATACCGTAGCCCGACAGAAGATCGGCCAGTCCCGCGCCGATAGCCCCTGCCGCCGCTGCATAGGGCGCCGGAAGCACACACGCTGCCAGATACAAAAACGCATCTCCGACGTGGGTGTAGCCCGTGTGGCTCGGCACATGGATATAGGCCGTAAAAACATAGATGCTCGCGGCAAAAAGCGCGGCGAGGCAGATGCGCCTTGCGGCGGTGTTTTTCATAGGATTGCTTCCCTTTCCGGCCTTCCGAGTTCCCAGAGAAATTCTTCCAGGCAGATGCCGTCCGTCTCCGGAATGCCGAGCGCAAGCGTATAGGCCATCGTTTTCGAAATGAAGCTAGCTGCCTTCTGCACCGAGCGCATCAGCTCCACGCCGTTTACCATGTCCGCGGCCAGAATCGCGCTGAACACGTCCCCTGTTCCCGACCGGCACGGGCCCACGCGCTTTGTCGTGAGCAGCTCTGCCTTTCCATCTGACCAGACGAAGTTTCCGAGCGCTTCTCCCAAATGGATCCCCGAAACGACGATGCTCGAAGGCCCATTTCCCGAAAGTCTTTCACACAGCGCTTCGAGCTCGGTCGCTGAAAAATCCTCGCGGTACGGAATTCCTGCTAAAATACACGCCTCGGTAAGATTCGGCGTCAGAAGGTCGGCAAAGGAAAGCAGCTCGTGCATCCGTCCGGCCAGCTCCTGCGTAAACGACGGATAGAGCCTTCCACGGTCTCCCATTACGGGGTCAACGAGTACCTTCGTCTTTTCCGTTTTGAACCGCGCGAGGAAATCCTTCACAAGGTCAATTTGCCGCGCCGAGCCGAGATAGCCCGTGGCAATGCCGTCAAATCGCAAGCCGAGCTTTTCCCACTCCGCGCCATACCGCGCCATATGCTCCGTGAAATCCACGCGGTAAAAGCTCTCAAAGCCCGTGTGATCGGAGAAAACAGCCGTCGGCAGCGGACAGCACTGCACGTGCATCGCCGAAATGACCGGCAGCGCCGCCGTGATCGAGCATCGGCCGAAGCCGCAGAAATCGTTGATAACGGCAATCTTTTTCTGCCGGTTGTGATCCGATCTGTTTTGCACGCTTTCGCCCCCCCTTCCTGTTCAAGCCTATGATAGCAGATATCTGGCACGTTTGGTATTGCCATTTTGCTTCTTTTTTCTAAGGCCAGATTTCTGGGAAACGTATCCCTCGCGTCAGCTTCTTCGCGCCCGGCTTCAATAATTTGACGAATGTTCACAATTTCAGACGCCTTCCGCGCTTGCTTTTTCGGTTAAAGTGTGCTAACCTATAGATAGTGCAGTAAAGCGCTAAATCTACTGAAAGTTGGTATCCTGCCATGAAGATTCTGCGCGCAGCAGAAGACTATCTCGAAGCGATGCTGATGATGCAGAAAAAGCACGGCTATATCCGCTCCATCGACATTGCCGAATTTCTCGGCGTTACAAAGCCCTCCGTCACCTATACCACCAAGCGGCTGCGCGAAAGCGGCTACATCACCATGGACCGCGACGGTCTGATCACGCTCACCGAGAGCGGGATGCAGATCGCCTCGAGTATGCTCGACCGGCACAAGACGCTCACGAAGTTCCTCATCAATCTCGGCGTTGACGAGATCACCGCCGAGGCCGACGCCTGCAAGATGGAGCACGACTTAAGCGAGCAGAGCTACCGCGCCATCTGCGCCCACGCCGACCGCCATCGCGAATCGTAACACAGAAAATTGACCGAAGCCGCGTTCTCTTTGGAGCGCGGCTTCTTTGTTGTTTTCCCTTGATTTTTGCCGGTTTCTGCGGTATCATGATGCCTGAGTTTCACTGCGGAAAGGAGCATACCTATGCCGGGACTCGGAACGATCATCAACACACTGGCCATCGTCGCAGGCGGCCTTCTGGGGCTGCTGTTCAAAAATTTGCTGACCGAACGCATCGAAACGATGCTCGTCAAAACGCTCGGCGTGTGCGTGCTGTTCATCGGCACCGGCGGCACGCTCAGCCAGATGCTGCGCGTCACGCAGTCCGGCGCACTGGAGACCACCGGCACGATGATGCTGATCGTCTGCTTCGTGCTGGGAAGCGCGGTGGGTGAGCTTCTGGACCTGGAAGGAAAATTCGAGGGCTTCGGCGTCTGGCTCCGCAGAAAAACGCACAATGAATCCGACACCGGCTTTTTGTCGGCCTTCATCAACGCCTCTTTGACCGTCTGCATCGGGGCCATGGCCATCGTCGGCGCGATCGAGGACGCGCTTGCGGGCGATATTTCGCTTCTTTGCGCGAAGGCGGCGCTGGACGCAGTGTTTGTCCTCGTCATGACGGCCTCGATGGGAAAAGGCTGCATTTTCTCGGCCATCCCCGTGGCGATCTTACAGGGCGCCGTGACCATCCTCGCGCGGCTCATCGCGCCGGTCCTGACAGACGCGGCCATCGCAAATCTTTCGTACACCGGCTCGGTCATGATCTTCTGCGTGGGGCTGAATCTCGTCTGGGGCAAGACGATCAAGGTCGCCAATATGCTCCCAACGCTGATTTTCGCCGCTGTCTATGCGTTTTTATTCTGAGTATTGGCACGCAAAAGCCTCGCAGCGTTTCGCGTCCGCGGGCGCGAAAAAATAGAAATCTATGTTATCCGGCGGCGGCTTCCGACCGGAACAATACCTGCCGCCTCGCAAGGGTAGTTTTTTTGCCCCAGAACCAAATCAGGACCCATCGAAGCGGTTCTGATTTGGAGAGGCGAAGCAACGCAATGGATGAGCTCTGCCGCTTGCGGCAGAGTGAAGGATATGGAGTTTGCTTCGACGAGCGCGCAGTCGAGGCGCAATCTCTTTTCAAAAAAGCTCCTGCTTTTTTGAACATAATAAGAAAACCCGTAAGCAAGTGACCGGCTTGCTTACGGGCTTCTTTGAAAAAAGAGAGGAAAATGAAAAAAGACTGTATCGCTTCTTGCATGATCATAATATCAGGGGTTTGTTAAAAAAGATAGCGGGCATTTATTAAATATTTATAAAATCGTCCGTTATTTTTTGTTAACATTCCCAGTAATTTTGCTTTTGGGTGCGTCTTTCCCTTAGAGGAAGCGTTCCGAGAGCTCTTCCATGCGCAGCTTGAATTTCTCCTGCCGGCGGCCGACGGCGGCGAGATACGACGCGATGGCGTGGAAGGCTTCGTCGCTCTGGCGGTTGTGGGCGGGATATTTTCCGGCCCTGAAATTTTCCAGCACGACCTCATAGCGCTTTGACGCTCTGTGCACGGCGTCGGCCCAGGAAATATAAATTTCCTCCTGTGCGGTTTTGCCAACGCGCTGCATAAGATCGCGGTCTTTCGAGAGCTTCGTGAGCATTTTCGCCATCGACTGCGCGTTTTCCTCGATCAGAAAACCGCTTTCGCCGTCCTTGATGTCCTCCGCCGCGCAGCTTCCGCGCACAAGAACGCTTCCCAGCGCGCACGCCGCCGCCTCGCGCACGACAAGGCCGTTCGTGTCAAACGTCGACGGGAAGAGGAACAGATCCGCCCGGCAATACCACGCGCGGATCACGTTCCGGTCATAGGCCGGGGCGGTGAAAAAGACGCGGCCCTGCAAGCCCAATTCTTCTGAATATGCGATGACCTCGTCGCGGTCCGTGCCGTTTCCGACAAAGACCATGCGGAAATCGACGCCGGCGCTTTGCAGCTGCGCCAGCGCGTCGAGGATGATCCGGAGGCCCTTGTACCACATCATGCGGCCGACGAACAAAAACATCGGCACGTTTTCCGGCAGGTCAAAGTCCTTCGTCACCTCGCGCACAAGGGCCTCTTCGACGCGGCCCTTTGCAAAATCGACGCCGTTCGGCATGACGAGATAGTCGCCCTGATAGCCGAGGCTCTTCAGATTCTCACCCGCGCCGCGGCTCACGGTCCAGACCTCGTCGCAGGCGGTGATATTGTCGACGAGGACCTTCTTGGCCTCTTCCTGCAAAAGCTTTCCCTTGATGGCGTTTGCGATGTCAATGTCAAATTTTGTGTGATACGTGAACACAAGCGGCACGTGGATCCTGTCGCGCAGGGCCCTGGCCAGCATCGCGGACGTTACCGGGCAGTGGCAGTGGATGAGATCGAACCGCCGCTCGGTCAACGTTTCGAGCGTCTGGCCCGAAAACGGAAGTCCCGCGTGATAACCGACGAGCTTTGTCAGATCGACGCTCGGGTAGCGCACGATGGGAAACGCAAACTGCGAATCGTCCGCGCCCGGGTAGGCGGGCGTTACGACCGTGGCTCGTTCTCCTTCGTCCGTTAAAATTTTCGCATAATTGACCACCGCGTTGGCCACACCGTCGGTGACCGGCGGGAAAGAGTCGTTGATCAGGCAGATGCTGCGTTGTTCCATCTGTATTCTCCTTTGCAGTTTTTTGGCAGGCGCAGGCTGTGCTTCTTATCCCTATTATACCGTGTTTCTCGAAAAAGGGAAGATACAAAAAAACGCTTGCATTTGACCGGCATTTGGTCAATACTATAGAAAACCCTTTGGAGGCTTCCCATGCAATTGACCGTCGACGGCCTCGCCGTTACCGTCCTTCGAAAATCCATCCGGAATATGCACCTGCGCGTGCTTCCTCCCGCGGGCGATATCGTGATCACCGCGCCAAAAACGCTGCCAAGCGCCGCCATCGAACGCTTCGTGCGCGAAAAGCGCGGCTGGATCGAGCGGCAGAAGCTGAAAATTGCCGCCCGCCCGGCGGTCACGAACCCGGACTATCTGGACGGCCAGACGATCTGGCTCTGGGGGCAAGCCGTCACGCTCCGGCTCTTTTTCGTTCCGCGCGGCAGAAAAGCGGTCTTACAGGGCGATGTGCTCACGCTGTTTGTGCTGCAAACGGACGATGCGTCCGCGCGGGAGGCGGCCGTGCTGGCGTTTTACCGCGAACAGCTGAAGGATGCAGTGGAAAAGCGCCTTCCGGTGTGGGAAGCAAGAACAGAGCTTTCCGCGTCCGGCGTACAGATCCGGAACATGAAAAGCCGCTGGGGCACGTGTAATGTAAAAACGCGCAGCATTCTTCTCAATTTGCAGCTTGCCAAGCAGCCGCCGGTGTGCCTGGATTACGTTCTCGTCCACGAGCTGACGCACCTGCGCCATCCGGATCACAGCAGCGCCTTCTGGGACGACGTTTTTCGCGTGTTTCCCGACTGGAAGCAAGTGCGGCGGCAGCTCAATGAGAAACCATTTCTATAGAAAAACCCCGGAAACCGTACAGTTCCCGGGGTAACTTTTATGCTTCTTCGCGTTCTCTGAGGCCCGCGACCTTTGAAATGGGCAGCGAGAAGCAGATCGCGCCCGCTCTTGTGCCGGGGCCTGCCAGCGTTGCGATGGCCTGCATGATGGCGGCCTTTTCGTCCGCGTGGGAGACGATGTATAAAACGTCCTTTTCATCGGCCAGCCGGACGCCGAAGAATTTCTCGGCCCGGTCCTTGCCGGTGCCCTTTGCGTGCAAAACCGTTCCGCCGCCGGCGCCTGCCGATCTTGCCGCGTCCATGACGGTGTCGGAATAGCCTTCGTTCATAATGGCAATGATCAGCTCATGCGAAAAATCCATCGCGGGTCTTCCTCCTGTCTGTGTCGAATCGGTCAGAAAGCCGAGCGTTCTGCCTCCGGCCACGCTTTTGAGCGGGATGGCCATCATCACGCCGTTGCCGGGGATGTCGATAAAAAGCTTCCGCTTGGCCGCTTTGAAGATCTGCTGCGTCTGTTCGCCGTCTGCCACGGTGCTGACGATCGCCTTCTGCGTCGCGTCCAGACCGTAATCGGAAAGCTGCTCTCCGGTGGCTGTGCCGCGGCCGAGCTTCGTGAGCGTCATGCCCGTGCCCGCTGCGGCGTAAATGCCGGAGAGGGTCTCGGCGCGGTCGCGCTCGGAAATCGTGATCAGATAGTATAATTCCATCACACGGCCTCCCAGAGTTCGATGATCTCGCTGTCTCCAAAGCTTGGAAGTGCGGCGGTTTTCGTCTTTCCGCGGGACTTGAGCACGTAGATCCCGCCCATGACCTGCACGGTGATCAGCGGCATCATCGCGACCAGCGCCACAAGGCCGAACGCATCGGTCATCACGTTCCCGCCCAAAGCCGTGCACGCGCCCATCGCCAGCGGCAGCATGAACGTCGCCGTCAGAGGCCCCGACGCCACGCCGCCGGAGTCAAAGGCGATGGCCGTAAATGTGCGCGGAACAAAAAAGCTCAGACCAAGTGCGATCGCGTACCCCGGAACGAGGAAGTAAAGGATCTGGATCCCGGTCAGAACGCGCACCATCGCAAGTCCGTTTGCAAGCGCCACGGCGACAGACAGACTCAAGCCCATCGCCTTTGCAGAAATTGCGCCGGAGGTCAGCTCTTCGACCTGACGGTTCAGAATATGCACCGCGGGCTCGGCGTCGATGATGAACCAGCCCATGAGCATCGCCAGCGGAATGAGAAGCCCCTCCAGCCCGCTAGAGGCAAGCTCGCTTCCCAACACGTAGCCCAGCGGCGAAAAGCCGACGTTCACGCCCGTGAGGAACAAGACCAGCCCCAGAAACGTGAAGCCAACGCCGCGCACGATGCGCAGGAATGGAAGCCTGCGCAGGTGCAGCGCAAAGATCTGGAACAGCAGGAAAAACGCGAAGATCGGCAAAAGCGCCATCGCAACTTCCAGAATGTAATCGGGAAGGCTCTTCACATACGCCGCGCCGAGCTCGACAGAGGTCGAAAAGCCGCGCACGAGCATATCCACATCCGCCTTCGTGCTCGCCGGGTAGATCGCGCCCAGCAGCATCACGGCCAGCACCGGGCCGATCGAGCACAGGGCAACTAAGCCGAAGCTGTCCGCTTTGGCGTTTTCGTCGCTTCGGATGGACGCCACGCCCACGCCGAGCGCCATGATAAAAGGCACCGTCATCGGCCCTGTCGTCACGCCGCCGGAGTCAAACGCGACGGACAAAAAGCCCGCGTCCGACAAAAATGCGCCCACAAAAACGACCGCGTAGAAAATGATCAGAAGCAGCCGGAGCGAGATGGAAAACAGGATCCTCGCCATGCACAGCATCAGAAAAAGGCCCACGCCGGCGGATACCGTGACGATCAGCACTGTCTTGTCGATCGCCGGAACGTTCGTCGCCAGCACCTGCAGATCGGGCTCGGCCGTCGTGATCGCGACGCCCAGCAGAAAGCTCACGAGCAGGATGAACCAGAGCTTTTTCGATCTCGTCATCCTTGCGCCGATAAGGTTTCCGATGCGCGACATCGAAAGCTCCGCGCCCAGCGTGAAAAGGCCCATGCCGAGAATGAGAAGTCCCGAGCCGAGCAGAAACGAGAGCATCAGCCCCACGTCCACCTGCACGAGCGCCAGACACAGCACCGCCACGATCGCCGTCACCGGCAGGACCGACGACGCCGCCTCCTTCAGTTTTTCCGCCAACACCCGATACTGCAAATCGCCACTCCTTTTTGTCTGTTCCTTCTGCCTGTCATGATACCAGATATCCGGCCCTTTTTCCAGTTAAGAAGTCCATACACTTGTAAACATTCTGCAAACAGAAAAAACCTGCCGCAAATGGTGAACACGCATAAGGACAACAACAAATAACTGCTCAGAGCAAGAACCGGCAACAGTCAAATGACTGTTGCCGGTTCTTGCTAATATGGGCTCAAGGGCACCTCAAAGTGATATAATGGCTTAGCATCGGTGACAAGCTTGGAGAACTTGTATACCTGTCTTTTTGGGGTGCTCGACGCACATCACATTCAAAGGCGGCCTGCAAGTTTTTAGCCTGCAAGCCGCCTACCACAAAACGCAACTTTAAACACAACAGTGCCCCTTAAATTCTAAGGACTCCTTTGACTTGTGACAGCAGATACAGATTATTTTTCACACACAATCACAAACATTGGCGTACTGCGAAAACGAATCTGTTTTTCTTTCGGCCAAATCTTCTGCGTAATGTTAAAGTCGCATCGAAGCCGCGTCCAATTTAGCTGTGCCAGCTTTTCTAAATCCCATTGTGGGCGGCGAACTTTACACATGGGCGCATTTCTCCGGTACGCATCTTGTCTGGCAGTATTATGAACCGCAGACACGCCATATGTTTTTTCATATTCCAGATAATCCGCCTGTACTTGCGCCATAAGTTCCGGGTCGTGAAACTGTCGATTCCAGTTCGCATCGAAAATAATCAGCCGTCCATGCGGCGCAAGTAAACTCCACCAATACCGATATGTTTTCTCCGCATCTGGCAGCGTCCACGTTACATTCCGGCTGATCATGCAATCCAGACTCCCCGCTTCAAATGGCAAAGAATCCGCGTCGGCCTGGATAAATTCTTGCGGAGTACCTGCAATCGCTGCGTTTTGCGATGCTTCTGCAAGCATTTCTGGAGAAATATCCGCGCCGATGCAAGGATACCCCATTTGCCCAAGGACGATTGGGAAGAAACCGGGACCGGTTCCGACATCCACAATTTTCAGCATTTTGTCCGCACATGCCGGAAGCGTATCTGAAAATACCTCTTTCCACGCACCAAGGAGCGTTATGTTGGAAAGCTCTGCCCGGATACTTTCGCTGTATGCTTTTGATTCATATGCCCAGTTAAAGGCACGCTCTGCAATCATGTCCATCTGCGTTATTTCCTTGTCAGTGTAGTCCACTGAACCGGCGCGTAATTGTTTGTTCCGATTTCAAAGCCGCTCACGATTTCCGGATTGACCGCAAACGTCACGGTCGGATAGTAAAGCGGTACAAGAAGCGCCTCGTCCTGAATCTGACCAAACACAAGATCGTAATACTTTTGGCGTTCCGTCTCATCCTGGCTGCGCAGCGCGCTCCAGATGTTCTCAACCAACTGCTCATCGTACCAGACGCGTGCATGCCCCTGCGCTACGGAAAGCTGTGTGAACATAATGGTCATGTCATTGTGCGGGACCCAGGAGGCAGAGGAAGTTCTCTGGAAGATCAGATCATAATCAAGCGTTGTCATCTGAATTTCGTTGTAGGCGTTTGTATCAACCGTGCGGATGTTCACTTTCAAGCCGATCTGCGCCAGGCTGGACTGAATAAACTGCGCAACCTCCGACCACTCCGGAAATTCCTCCGTCGTAATGACAAGGCTCAGTTCGTAGTCTACACCATCTTTATCCAAGAAGCCATCGCCGTCGGAATCCTGCAAGCCGGCTTCTTCGATCAAAGCTTTGGCTCGTTCCAAATCATAAGCATATCCGGGGCTGTTCTGCTCGGTGACATACGGAACGGTTTCTGCGTTATAAAGACCCTTGGCAGCCGTTCCGATACCGGTCAGAAGCGTGGCTGCCAGCGTTTCATTGTCGATCGCGTAGTTGACAGCTTGACGGACGCGCACATCCTGAAACAGCTCGTTATCTTGACTGAAATTCATATAGTGCGCGCACATTTCGGAGGCTGCATACAGCTCATACACGCCGTCATTTTCCAGAACAGAATATCCGGCAGAGGTGATCTTACCAAGAAGCTCACCGCCAATGATGTCTACTTCACCGCTCTCCAGCGCCATAACCCGCGCTTCTCCGCTTGGAATTACTTTGAAGATGATCCGATCCAATGCGGGCTTTTCGCCCCAATAATAGGGATTCGGCACAAGCGTAACTTTCTCGTCCGGAACATAATCTTCGACCATCCACTGACCGGTTCCAACGGGCCATTTGAAATTACCCATGACCTCCCCATTGTCCTCAACACAGCTCGGCGCGAGGAATCTGTTGGGACGAGGATAGGTAAGCTCCGTTAAAATGGAATATGTTGACTCTGCAAAAACAATTCTGACCGTGTATTCGTCCAAAGCTTCGTAGCTTTCTGCCTTATAGCAGGTCAACGAGGCATGGCGGTCATTATTCATCCAGCGGTTCAGATTGAAAATCACAGCATCCGCATTAAAATCTGTTCCATCCGAAAATTTGACGCCTTCCCGCAGATGAAACGTATAGGTTTTTCCGTCCTCTGAAATATCCCAGCTGGTAGCAAGCTGCGGAAGAATCGTTCCGTTTCCGCCATCTTCTACAAAACCTTCGTAAATCATTTTATACAGGACATGCGGGCCGTTGTAGGTTGCGGCATCCAACGTGTCAATGGCTGCGTCACGATATAGCGCAATCGTCAATTCTTTTTCCGCTGTATCAGACGCAGGCTCTGCGGAAGTATCAGACGTACTTTGCTGAGGATCTGCGGAATCTGTTTTAGAACTTGCGCAAGACGCAAGCACACTTACAAGCAGGCAGATCGCCGCAAACAGGGTGATAATTTTTTTGAATTTTGTCATGGCTTTCTTTCCTTTCTCTTTATGCAAAATGGCACGCAACGTAATCGCCATTTTCATATTTCTTTAATTCCGGTTTTTGCATTCTGCACCGTTCCGCTGCGTACGGGCAGCGGTTTTGCAGTACGCAGCCGCACAGTGGGGCCGAGAAGTCCTCCGATTTTTTTAGCGGGATCTCCGGGATTTTCCGTTCGTGTGGATCTGGCCGCAGGGTTGCGGCAAGCAGCGCTTTGGTATAGGGATGACGAACAGATTCCTGCTCAAAATTCGAGGTAATCTCAACAATGGTTCCCAAATACATCACGATTACTCTGTCACAAACTTTCCTTGTGGCTGACATATCGTGGGAAATGAACAGATAAGTAAGCGCATATGTAGTCTTTAACTGCCGCAACAGATCCAGAATTTTATTACGCACGCCATAATCCAGGCTGGATACCGCTTCATCGCAGACAACAAACTCCGGCTTCGTAATCAACGCGCGGGCAATTCCAATTCTTTGGCACTGACCTCCGCTCAGCTCGTTTGGATAGCGAGTGAGATACGATCCGCCAAGACCGACCTGCTCCAACACTTCAACAAGCATTTTTTCTGAAGCTCTGTGCGAACCGTTCTTACAATGCAGTAACGGTTCTGTGAGAATTTGACGTACATCGTAATATGGATCAAAAGAATCGTAGCTGCTTTGAAAAACCATTTGCATACGTTGACGATATGGAAGCATATTCTTATGGGCCAGCTTCGTGATAGCTTCGCCGTGAAAGAATAATTCTCCTTTGGAAATGGACTCCAAGCGGAGCAGGCATTTTCCAAGCGTCGTTTTTCCGCAGCCGGATTCCCCTACGAGACCGACACTTTCCCCTTTGTAAATTTGAAGAGAAATGTCGCGCAGGACATACTCCGCATCGGAGGTAATATGCCTGGCGTAAGATTTATATAAATGTTGTGCTTCTATCAGTTTTTCCATTTTATTTGTTATGCTCTTGCTGCTTTCAGAAGCTGTTTTGTGTAGGGATGCTTCGGAGCGTCAAATACATTTTGAACTGAACCATACTCCACGATATGCCCAGCTTCCATAACGTATAGATCATCTGCCAGTTGCGCAACGATTCCAATGTCATGTGTAATCAGCAACACAGAAATGCCCTGCGCATTCATTTGCTTTAGTTCCTCTAATATTCCGGCCTGAATTGTTAAATCCAGCGAGGTGGTAGGTTCGTCCGCAATGAGCAATGCCGGTTTTACCAGAAAGGCCATCGCAATCATGACCCGCTGGCACATGCCGCCGCTGAGTTCAAACGGATAAGACCGGAACACCCGCTCTGCATCTGCGAGGTGAGCCTGCCGAAGTGCCTGGAGACATTGCAGCTCCGCTTCCGCTTTTTTGTGATATTTTCCGTGAACACGGAGCAGCTCCAGCATCTGATGCCGAACGGTATAAACCGGATTCAGCGAGTCCGCGCAGTCCTGAAAAATCATAAAAATCTGATTCCCATATAAACGAATTCGCTGCTGCTGGTTCATTTTCAGCAAGTCCTTGCCTTGAAACAGAATTTCTCCGTGTCGGATCTCACCGGGCGGATCGATCAGGTGAAATATGGACTTGCAGGTTACAGACTTTCCGCTTCCGCTTTCTCCGATCAGCGCAGTGATCGTGCCGGATTTTACGCAGAGGCTGACATCATTTACTGCATCAATGGTATCCCCCGTATCCGGAAGATAAAAGCTGGTTGTCAGATTCCGAATTTCCAGCAGATTTGTATTATGGCTGCTCAT
Source organism: Clostridiales bacterium UBA6388 (assembly GCA_002437575.1). Taxonomy (GTDB): domain Bacteria; phylum Bacillota; class Clostridia; order Oscillospirales; family Oscillospiraceae; genus CAG-170. The sequence goes on from DJQK01000126.1 coordinate 41,934, forward strand.
TCGGATGCCTCCTTCCGGCTCAGCTTTTTCCCGGATGGCTTCAGCGCCTCGCCAAGCCCCTCTCCAAAAATATTCAGGGAAAACGCAACGATCATAATGACCAGTCCCGGCCAGAACATCAGCCGGGGTGCCAGCCGCAGGTATTCCCTCGCTTCGCTGAGCATAACGCCCCAGTCAGACATCGGGGATTGTGTTCCAAGACCAATAAAGGAAAATGCCGCAATGTGCATAATAATTGCACCGATGCGAAGCGTCGCGTAAACAACGACCGGCGACATTACATTTAGGATGACATGGCGGAAAATAATTTCCGTATCGGACAGGCCGTTCGCTTTTGCCGCCGTAATATAGCCCTTTTCCCGAATTTGAAGAACCTCCCCACGCACCATGCGCGCAAGCGGAGCCCACCAGAGAGAAACCAGCACCAGCATGATATTTTGCAGGCCCGGACCCAGGATTCCTACAACGGCCAAGCCAACCAGAGACGATGGAAAGGTGCATACGATGTCCACCATGCGCATGATGATTCCGTCGATCATGCCGCCCTTATATCCGGCAATCACGCCGAGTGGAACGCCAATGATCAGGATTCCTGCCAGTACGGCCAGAGCATTGCCAAGTGTTGTGCTTGTTCCGGCAATCAAACGAGAAAGAACGCAGCGGCCAAGCTGGTCATTTCCCAACGGATACTCACGGCTTGGCTCTGCCATGCGCAGCTCCGGATGCACTTCGTTTGGATCGTTTGGTGCGAAAAAGGCAGAAAAGACAGCAACCAGAAGAAATGCCAGCAGGACGATACCACCGATAAGTGCCGGTATATTTTTTAGGAATCGGCGCAGAACTTTCTGCGTATTGCTTATCCGTTTATTTGCTGGTTTCATCTGATTTCGTTCCTGCCTAACTGGATTTTTGGATTGATATAAGAATAGAGAATATCCATGATCAAATTGATGACGATGTAGGTCAGCGCAACCGTGACAATGTATCCCTCGACAACCGGAAGATCCTTTGCTTTCACACTCTCGACTGCAAATTTACCAATGCCATTCCACGAAAAAATAGTCTCAATGGCAAAACTTCCGCAAATCAATCCGCTCAGGTTCGTTGCAATCAGTGTCATGCACGGAAGAACCGCGTTGCGCAGCGCATGCTTCATCATCACCGCATGGTAGCTCAAGCCTTTCGTCCGTGCAGCCCGGATATAGCCGGAATCCATCACCTGCAGAATACTTCCGCGAAGCAGGCGGGTATATAGAGCCATGTGCTCCAAACTCATAACAAACGCCGGAAGAAATATATTGGAAAGCTTGTTTCCGGATATGACGGGCACAACGCCAAGCTGGATCGCGAAAAAATACAGAAGCATCAACCCCAGCCAGAAATTTGGCATCGTTGCGCCGATCAGTGTGAAAAAACGAATGATATGGTCAATGATTTTTCCGGGATGTCCAGCCGAAATCAGCGCCAGCGGTAACGCGCAAATCACAGCAATCAGCGTTGCTGTAACTGCCAAGGCCAGCGTTGCCGGGAACCTTCTCCCAATTTCATAAATTACCGGCTTTTTGGTTGTAAAAGAAGTTCCAAAATCCAGCCGAATTGCCTTTTGCAGCCAGTTCAGATACTGTACGGCAAGCGGCTTATTCAGCCCAAGCTCTTCTCGCTTCGCTGCTAAGGTAATATCGTTGACAATACCGCCCTCGTTTCGAATGGCAACAGATGCTACATCGCCGGAAGATAAATTGCTGAGAATAAAGGCTAAAACAGAGATAACAATCAGCAGCGGTATAACCAGCAGCAGACGTTTTATAACAAAATTCGCTTTTTTCAAGTTTTGCTCCAGCTTTCAAATATCTTTGTATAGTTTTTCAGTCCACTTCCTCCGCGTCCACGAACAGGTTCGTGACCTGCACGGGGAT
>DJQK01000126.1:43877-44269 GCA_002437575.1 Clostridiales bacterium UBA6388
GGCAGGCGGCTCTGCTTGACGGCGCGAAGCACCATATCCTTGAGATCGGCGCAGCAAGGCTTGTCCATTGTGACGACGGTGACGCTCGCAACGTCGTTGAGACTGAAAATGTCCGCCAGCTTCACGGTAATGTCAAAGTCGTTTTCCGGACAGCAGATGAGTGGCACCCGACCCTTGGACAGTGCGTCGTGGAACCCCGGATAGGAAAACGCCGAGCAGTCCGCCGCGATGAGCAGATGCCCGTGATGATAGTAAGGCGAGAGCTTCGGCGCTTTGTAGAGCTTGATCGGCCACTGCACCAGATCGCTGCTTTCTGCCAGCAGCGCCTCGGGGTTAAATTCCCGCACCCGCTTCCACGGATCAAAATTCTTGTCGATCATGGCGTTCCTCCT
>DJQK01000126.1:44366-46298 GCA_002437575.1 Clostridiales bacterium UBA6388
CCTTGGCGATGGATTGCAGCGCGCCGATCACGGCGGAAAGCTGCATCAGAACGTCCGAGCAGTCCTCGCCATCGTCCACCATCGCGCGGACGTGCTGCAAATGCCCGGAGGCTCTTGCCAGCCGGTTCTGGACGTACTTCGTATTTTCATGGTGGTGCGGATGCTTGTGCCCGTCCGCATGGTCATGCTCGTGCGGATGCGCGTGGTCATGTGTGTGTTCGTGCTCATGGAAATGCTCCTGTCCCAGTTCCTCCACATACACCACCGCCTTTCGATCCTCTGTATTTTACAAGATTTCGCGCCGCCCCGTAAGCCTCCCCGGGGGATGAAATTTCAGACGCGGCTCGAAAATTGGGACCCCCTCCGGGGGTAAAATGTGCATTCATAGGCTATAACTCGTACCAGCTTCCAAAATTAGATCAAATAACCGGGTATATTATTCAAAAAATTCAGCATAGTTTTGTACAAATAGCCGGAACTATAGAAGAATATCCACACCGGGGGATAGAAGCAGCGTGCAGCCGGAATCGGCTGCACGCTGCCTGAAAATCAGAATGTCTATTCAGAAAACTGTCTTCGTCAGAATGTGCAAAGCACACGGGTACTGCTGTCGTACATACGGATGAGGATCGTTGCGACCTCGCTGCGCCTGATCGAATCGGCCGGGTGGAACGTTCCGTTCGCGTCGGAACCGGTCAGGACGCCCGCGCGGTAGAAGTCGTAGATCTCTGCCGCAAACGCATCGCCAGTCTTCACATCGGGGATCGCGTTGTCCGCGACCGTGTTCATCTCCCACAGATCGTCCGTCGCCGCGTGGAAAATATGGACAAATTCTGCGCGCGTGACGGCAGCGTTCATCCGCGCATCTGTGTAATCTGCATATGCAGGCTCAATTTTTCTTGGTTATTGCTGCTTTTACCGCCCCCTTCGGGTCTTTGATGAGCAAAATCACAAGCCAGATGATGAGACCCAGCGCGACCACGGACAGACCGAGGTAGAAATCGTTGAGCATATCGATCGGCTCCGGCGTGAAAAATGCCTCGTGCAGCTCGGCATATTCGAAGATCGCATCACCGAGCCACATGAGCGACGCGCCCCAGTACATAAGGCTCAGCGTGCCAAGCCGCATGGTGTTCTCCGGCGCGTGCTTGTACCATAAAATCGAGCAGATGATCGCCGCAAATACACAGGTCAGAAGTGTCATTGTATCTCCTCCTTACCGGACGGCGGGCGTCATATTGGACTCGCGCTTGACGATCTTATCTGCGGCAAAGGCGATGCAGCCCCACGCAGCCGTGACCAGAAGCGCCATCGTCACGCCGACCGTCGCCATCTCGTGCAGCATGACTGCCGCATCCTCGGGATTTGCCGCGGCGGTCAAAAACGGGAACCAGGGCACGACTTCGCCGTGCCAGACATGCTCATAGGCCAGCAGCGCCGCGCCGCCCCAGAGCATATTCTTGAGCCACTTGAGCTTGCGGGAGAACGGAATTTTACCTTCCACCGCGACCTCGTTTTTCTTTTCTACCTTGGAAACCACGCCAGTGACGATAGCTTCCGCAGTCGGAACCAGGAAACATGCCATTGTTTGTTCCTCCTCTTTCTTTGGCTTTTTGCCGTTTCAGGATATCATCAGTGTAACGCTACGCATCGGAAAGAAAAAGCTCCCCGGGAGGTTCGCGTCAAAATGATTGTAGGAATTGTAAAATTTACATCCTCTGTATTGTGCATTTTGGCGGAATATAACACATTGAGGAACCCCGTGGGGTAACGTCATCAACTTAAGCCCATCATTTCAAAATGTCAAAAAGCAGGCGCGAATATTGGTGAAAATGCCTATTGACAAATACGGATTCGTCTCAAAATCAAGATGATATTTTGATTTTGGAGTGATTTTCGTGAAAACTTCGCCTTTATATCTTGAAATTGTTA
>DJQK01000127.1:0-7603 GCA_002437575.1 Clostridiales bacterium UBA6388
TGGGCGCGATGATTGGTGCTGCCGGCACAATTTATGCGCCGATTACAGTTCCGATTTTAAGCCTCGTTGGGGGAATCGCCGGCTCATTTGCAGGAGACGCTCTGGCAAAATGGGTCGTTGATATTACGTATGTAGGAGAGTGAAAAAATGGGACTCTGGAAATTCCTGAAATGGACGTTCCAAAAACGGGAAACTACACCGCACGAAGACTTCGGGTTGAGTATCTTTCAGGAAAACGGCATGGATATGTTCAGTCTCGCCTGCTGGGAGGTGGGGCCGCGGGGTTTTTCGCTCTGGCTGGAAATTTTTGAAGCACTGATGGCGGGGCGCCTCTGCGTGAGCCGTGTGGAGTGCTGGAGCTACCGGGATAAGCGGGAAGACGGAAGGAAGACCGAAATTTTCTACAAGAACACCTTCCCGATGTGCTACGCGCAGGACCATTTGCGCGACCACGCCGCGCATACGCTCCTGACCGACGGCTGGAAGGACATTTATTCTGTCGGCAGCGGCATCGACCGGCAGATGCTCGAGACCCTGTATACGGAAGATTCAGAGACCACCGGCTGGACGCCATATGACTGTACGCCGAGCTTTTTCGCACTCGAGCGCCTTCCGGAGCCGGTTACATTTGACGCCGTCAAGGAAAGCACCGGCCAGCCGGGGCTTTACAGTCTGTGCTATGACAGCTGCGAGGACTGGCTCGATATCACGCTGCCGGACGAAAAAACGCGCGAGTTTGTCCTGAAAACCATCCGCGACTGCTTGTCCGCGCACGGAAAAACGCTGTGGGTGCAGGGGCAGGACGAATGACATGGGCCTCTTGAAATTTCTGAAATGGACGTTTTCGAAGGATGCGCGATATGTGCCGCGGCTGACGCTGAGCGATGGGCAGGACGAAGAGGGGCCACACCTCTATTTTGGCTGTGAGGGCGATCATTACAGCGTGTGCTATGCGATCCTTGAGCGGCTGTGCGCGGAAAAGTATGTCGCGGCGTGGGTGAGCAGCGTGTTCCGGTGCGATGAGAGCAGAAAAAAGCAGGAGAGAAACTGCTTTCTCTCCTGCTTCCAAAAAGGCTTATTCTTCCGGGCTGAACTGGTCTTTGCCGACGCCGCAGAGCGGGCAGACCCAATCCTCGGGAACTTCTTCCCAGGGCGTGCCGGGGGCTACGCCGTTATCGGGATCACCGACTGCGGGGTCATAGACATAGCCGCAGACATCACAGACATATTTCATGGCAATATCGCTCCTTATTCCGAAAAAGTATACCGAACAATGACGCCGTGACCGTCTCCGGTTGTAATAACGGGTTCACCGTCCAGATTTTTCCCGGTATCCAGAATCGGCCAGCTGCTGTGCGATTTCACAAAAGCCTCGGGGCTTTCAGCCTGGACATCCATAAATTCTTCCTGCCGGTGCGCTTCTCCGCCGCAGGGATTGATCGTTTCGATCAGGACCTCATAATCATGCATGGAAAAAACTCCTTTCCTCACGCCGCGCGCAGCGCCTTATTTGCCGAAATAGCGATCGAGCAGACCGCCCAGCGCCTTGCCGTGTCGGGCTTCGTCGCGGGCCATCTCATGGACGGTATCGTGGATGGCGTCGAGATTGAGCTGCTTGGCCTTCTTTGCCAGCTCGAACTTGCCCTGCGTTGCGCCGAACTCGCAGCTGACGCGCCAGGTCAGATTCTTTTTCGTGTCGGCGTGCATATTGCTCTCGAGATCGGAACCCAGCATCTCAGCGAACTTTGCCGCGTGCTCCGCCTCTTCATGGGCGGCCTTTTCCCAGTACAGGCCGATCTCCGGATAGCCCTCGCGGTGTGCGACGCGGGCCATGCACAGATACATACCGACTTCCGAGCACTCGCCGTGGAAGTTTGCCATCAGCTGATCGAAGATGTACTTCTTGTCCTCTTCGGAGATGTCGGGGTTGTTTTTCACGGTCGTGCCGTAGACGCCGAACTCATGCTCAGCCGCCAGCTTCAGCTCGCCCTTGACTTCCTCGAACATATTGCTCTTGGCATGACATACCGGGCATTCCGCCGGAGCCGCTTCGCCTTCGTAGATGTAACCGCAAACCTTGCAAACGAACTTCTTCATGATAAAATCCTCCATTTTTCATTTTTCTGATCGTAATTGCTTATTTCTTGTTTTTATATGATGCGGACGTGTCCGCCTTCATACATTCTGTGCACAGACCGTAAACGCTCAGCCGGTAGTCTGTGATCCTGCCGCCCGCCGTGTTGTGAACTTTCTGAAGAAAGTCGTCTTCGAGGTTCACGTCCATCAGGTCGAGCACCGCGCTGCACCGGGTGCAGACGAAGTGTGTGTGGGGGCTCGTGTTGCCGTCGAACCGCTCGAGACCGCCGACCGTCCCGACCGAGATGATCAGTCCTTCGTCCTTGAACATCGAAAGGTTCCGGTACACCGTGCCGAGGCTTAAGTCGGGAATTTCGGGCTTGAGCCGCTGATAGACCCAATCGGCGGTGGGGTGGCAGGTGGTCGAGCGCACGCAGGCGAGAATCGCGTCGCGTTTGCGGCTGTGTTTTCTGACTGTCGCCATCTGCATCCCTCCAAAACAGTAATAATTCTTATTACGGTTATTAGTATACACGACAGATCGCGGTTTGTAAAGGGGGTTTTGAAAAATTTTTAAGATATTTTTTCTGTGCCATTGATGAACGTCACAAGCGCGTCGGAAAAGAGCCTCGCCGTGCGCAGCGCCTGCGACAGCGTGTTGCCGGATGCGCCGAACTCCAGAAGCATCGAGCCGGGCCGTTCGTGCTGGTTAAAGCGTTCGGTGCGCAGATCAATATCGCGGCACAGACCGGGCGCGGAGCGGTTCAAAAGCGCCTGTAATTTGAGTGCGTTCGCCAGATTCTCCTGCCAGTCTGGGTGCTCGAGCCCGCCCTCGTCGGTCCCAACGACGAACATGAGCCTTGCGCAGTCCTCGCCGGCCACGTCGGCCGTCAGCGCGGCGGGAAAGCCGCTTTGATCCTCCACGGCGTCGCGGTGCACATCCAGAACGATCTGGATGGACGGATACTGCGCGAGATGGGTTTCAATGATCGTCTCCATCCGCGCGTAGGCCCCATCGTAGCTGGGGTAGTCGTTCAGCGTGGTGTCGTGGATGGTCTCGATGCCGGCGTCCTCCAAAAGCCGGGCGATCTCGCTTCCGATGCGGATGACCGAGCGCGTCTGGTCCTGCGTGCGAAGCTCGCCCGAGGACTCGTACTCATACCCCGCCTCCTGTGTGTACGCCTCCGACGCGTGCGTATGGACGATGAGCACTTTGGGCCCGTCCTGCGAAAAATCGAGCGCGGTGGATCTTGTCAGAAGCGCGGTCTTATCAAATGTATAGCTGCACGCGCCCGAGACCGTGATCGCCTCCGCCTCCTCCGGCGAAAACGTCACGGGCTCGTATTCGGGCTCAACCGGTATGTCCGTTTCCGCGTCCGCCTCCAAAACGGTTTGCTCCGGCCAGGCCTCGTCGGAAGGCGTCTGCGCCGGAAGCTTGTCCTGCGCTGCGGCGGAGACCGGCGCTTCCGTCGTATGCACCAGCGGCATGGGTGCGGCGCTTTCTATGTCGACCCGCCAGAGCGTGGGCGTTTGCTCCTCCTGCCATAGAAGATAAGCCTGTACCTGCCCGGCCAGCCGCACGATGATCGCCAGCGCCATCAGCGCCAGACAGAAGCTGTGGATCTTTTGTCTGTTCATAGATGATCCCCTCCCGTATACCAGTGTATGCAGAAATGACAGGAAAAGACCGAAAAGAAACCGGAGTTTTTTCAACTTCTTCGACAAAGAGGCATTGAATTTATCGTACAAATCGTATATAATGGGTGCAACTATTAAGCAGAGCGGAGGTACGCTGCATGGGGCAGGTTCTGGCGGTCATATCCGGCAAGGGCGGGACCGGCAAGACATCCCTTTGTGCCGGCGTGGCCGGGTGTCTGTGCATGGAGGGTGCGCGCGTTTTGTGCATCGACGCCGACCTCGGCCTTCGTAACCTCGATATTTCGCTCGGCATGGCCTCTGAAGCGTCCGTGTGCTTTTTGGATGTCATCCGCGGAGACTACACGCTCGAGCAGGCCCCGCGCGCGGCGGGACTTGTCGATTTGCAGCTTCTCACCGCGCCTGCCTCCATCCGGCCAGGAGAGCTCGACGAGCAGGCCTTCGGGCGGCTGATCCGGGAGGCAAAGGAGCGCTACGACTGGGTCCTCATCGACGCGCCCGCGGGCATCGGCATGGGGTTTGACCTCGCCGTCCGGTTTGCAGACGAGCTGATGGTCGTGTGTCTGGCGGACCCTGCATCCCAGCGCGACGCGGCGGCCGCGGCAGAGCTTGCGCTCTCGAAGCGCGAGGTTCCGGCAAGGCTCGTCGTCAACCGCGTCAGCCCGAAGCTCTTCCGGCGCATGAACGCCACCGTCGACGATATCATGGACGGCGTGGGCCTGCCGCTTCTGGGCATTGTGCCGGACGACGCGGATGTGACGCTGGCGGCGGTCGAGGGAAAGCCTCTGTGCCAGTATACCTTTCAGGGCGCGGGCCTTGCGTGCCTTCACATCGCAAAGCGGCTTTCCGGCCAGCGCGTGCAGCTGATGAAGATCCGGCAGCGCTTTGCCGGCGTGTAAAGGCGGCACGTTTTGCCGAGCCTGCACGCTGCAAACCCTGATTTCGATGAAAACACTCTCGCCGAATGGTGCGGCGCAGCCTGAACAAAGGAGTTGAGAAGAAATGAACATCACCCTCATGGCGCATGATAAGAAAAAAGAACTCATGGTGCAGTTCTGCACCGCGTATAAGTCCATTCTCTCCAAGCACAGCCTGTCTGCCACGGCGGCGACGGGACGGCTTGTTTCCGAGGCGACGGGCCTTCCGGTAGCGCTGTTCCTGTCCAAAAATCAGGGCGGCCACCAGCAGATCGACGCACGCATCGCCTATAACGAAATTGACCTCGTCATCATGTTCTCCGACCCCAACGACACAGACCCCTGGGAAGACCAGCGCATCATGCGCACGCTCCGGCTGTGCGATATGCACAATGTCCCCTGCGCGACGAATCTGGCCTCGGCGGAAATGCTGATCCTGGGTCTACAGCGCGGCGATCTGGACTGGAGAATGATGATCAAGTCCAGGAAGCTCCACTGAGCAATTGACGGCCAAACTTCATATCCGCGACGACACGGAAGCAGTAACGCACAGACGCCCGGCCAGAGAGGAGATCAAACGCTGAAAGATCTCTGCGGGCGCAGGCGCGAAGGACATCCGCCGAGCGGGCGTATAAGGGAGCTTTCCCGAAATCGCCGGACGCCGCCCCGAAAGCTGCGGCAAAGAGGAAAAGCGCTGCTTTTCGAACTTGGGTGGCACCACGAAGTATCTTCGGTACTCTCGTCCCAACGCTTGGGATGGGAGTATCTTTTTATTTACACAGGAGAAAATTACACGGTTGTACGAACGAAAAAATGTAGGGGCGGACGACTCTGTCCGCCCATTGGCGGTGTGATTTTGCCGCAATTTTTCACGTTTTGAACTTTTTCCTGCGGGCGGACAGAGGCGTCCGCCCCTACGAAAACCGTGCAATGGAATATTTGCAACAACATAGAGAGGAACACAAAACATGGCACAAATCAGACCGCATACGCTCTCCGGGTTTATGGAGCTGCTTCCCGGGCCGCAGGCCCAGATGGAGGCGATGATGGAGGTTTTGCGCAGAACATACAGCTTATACGGCTTCTGCGCACTCGATACCCCGGCGATCGAAGCCGCCGACGTGCTGCTGGCCAAGGGCGGCGGCGAAACCGAAAAGCAGATCTACCGCTTCCAGAAGGGAGACAGCGATCTGGCCCTTCGCTTTGACCTCACCGTCCCGCTGGCAAAATACGTCGCGCTGCACTATAATGAGCTCGCCTTCCCCTTCCGCCGCTATCAGATCGGCAAGGTCTACCGCGGAGAACGCGCCCAGAGAGGCCGCTTCCGCGAGTTCTATCAGGCGGATATCGACATCATCGGAGACGGTAAGCTCTCGATCGTGAACGAGGCTGAAATTCCGTCGATCATCTATAAGACCTTCCGCACGATGGGGCTCAAGCGCTTTCAGATCCGCGTCAACAACCGCAAAATTCTCAACGGCTTTTACGCGATGCTGGGGCTCAGCGAAAAATCGGGCGATATCATGCGCACGGTGGACAAGCTCGATAAGATCGGCGCAGAAAAGGTCGGCGAAATTCTGATCGAGGACTGCGGCCTGACGCGTGAGCTTGCAGACGAAATTCTCAAGTTCATCGCCATCCGCGGCACGAACGCCGAGGTCCTTTCGCGTCTGGAGGGCTATCGCGGCAGAAACGAAACGTTCGATCAGGGGCTGGACGAGCTGACGACGGTCGCAAAATACCTCGCGGCCTTCGGCGTGCCGGAGGAGAATTTCGCCGTCGACCTGACGATCGCGCGGGGACTGGACTACTACACCGGCACGGTCTATGAGACGACGCTTCTCGATCATCCGGAAATTGGCTCCGTGTGTTCCGGCGGCCGGTATGATAACCTTGCCGAGTTTTATACCGACCGGCAGCTTCCGGGCGTCGGCATTTCGATCGGCCTGACGCGGCTGTTCTACGTGCTTTCCGAGCAGCAGCTGCTGAACCCCGACTGGCCCACGGCCCCGGCGGACGTTCTGATTTTGCCGATGACCGACGATCTTGCGCCTGCTATCCAGCTTGCCACCGAGCTTCGCGAGACCGGAATCCGCACCCAGCTCTACACCGAGGCCAAAAAGTTCAAGGCGAAGATCCAGTACGCCGACAAGCTCTCCATCCCCTACGTCATCTTCCTCGGCGAAGACGAAATTGCGGCCAACACCCTGTCTGTCAAGGACCTCAGAGCCGGCGAGCAGGTGAGCGTCTCGCGCGAAAACGCCGTCAACATCATCCTCGACGGCATCGAAAGAGCCCGGAAGGGAACGATCTTAAAATAAACAAGCTCATTCTATTACGAAAGAAGGATATTACTATGATGCAATCCAGAACCCATACCTGCGGCGAGCTTCGTCTGGCCGACTGCGGCAAAACCGTGACGCTCTGCGGCTGGATGGAAAACGTGCGTGTCGTCGGCAGCAACTTTGCCTTCGTCGTCCTGCGCGATTTCTACGGCACGACGCAGATCGTCGTCGAGACCGAGGACATGATGAACATCGTCAAGTCCGTCAACAAGGAATCGACCATCTCCGTGACCGGCACCGTGCGCGAACGCGCCAGCAAGAACCCCAAGCAGGCCACCGGCGACGTGGAAGTCGTGCCGGAGAAGATCGACATTCTCGGCAAGTGCATCCACAATGAGCTGCCGTTTGAGATCAACCGCAGCCGCGAGGCAGACGAGACCCAGAGACTCAAATACCGCTATCTCGACCTGCGCAACCCCGCCGTCAAGCAGAACATCATCCTGCGCTGCCAGGTCATCGCTGCGCTGCGCAAGGCAATGATGGAGCACAACTTCCTGGAGATCACGACCCCCATCCTGACGGCCTCGAGCCCCGAGGGCGCGCGCGACTATCTCGTCCCCGCCAGAAAGCACCCCGGCAAGTTCTATGCCCTGCCGCAGGCCCCGCAGC
>DJQK01000127.1:7693-27833 GCA_002437575.1 Clostridiales bacterium UBA6388
CGCGGCGACCGCAGCCCCGGCGAGTTCTATCAGCTCGACATGGAGATGGCCTTCGCCTCGCAGGACGACGTGTTCGCGATTCTCGAAGACGTTCTGCCGCCGATCTTCGCGCAGTACGGCAAGTACAACGTCGCGTCCTCCGCGCCCTTCCGCCGCATCGGTTATGTCGACGCGCTGGAGACCTACGGCTCGGATAAGCCCGACCTTCGCATCGACCTTTCCTGCAAGAACGTTTCCGACCTGTTCCTTGATTCCGAGTTTGAAGCCTTCAAGGGCCAGACGGTCAAGGCCATCCCCGTTTCCGACTGCCATCTGACGAGAAAGCAGATCGAAAAGCTGCTGACCGACTGCGAGGTGCAGGCCGGCGTCAAGGGCTACTGGTTCAAGACCGACGAGAATGGCGAGATCGCCGGCGGCGTTGCAAAATTTGTGCAGGGCTGCAAGGAAGCTTTGGCCGAGCGCCTCGGCCTCAAGCCCAACACGCTGGTCCTGATCGCGGCGGGCGCGTCGGCTACGAAGCTCTCGGGCGTATTGATCAAGATCTTCGGCGCGAACGTGCCCGGCCACATGGACAAGGAGCGCTACGAATTCTGCTGGATCGTCGACTTCCCGATGTATGAGATCGGCGACGAGTCCGGCGAGCTCGAGTTCTGCCACAACCCATTCTCGATGCCCGCGGGCGGTCTGGACGTGCTTCTGAAGGCAGAGCGCGGCGAAATTGACCCCTTGAGCATCACGGCCGACCAGTATGACCTCGTCTGCAACGGCGTCGAGCTCTCGTCCGGCGCAGTCCGGAACCACGACCCCGAGATCATGATCAAGGCCTTTGAGCTCGTCCGTCTCGGCGAGGCCGACGTCAAGAAGAAGTTCCCCGCGATGTATAACGCCTTCACCTACGGTGCTCCGCCCCATGCCGGTATCGCCCCGGGCGTCGACCGCATGGTCATGCTGCTGGCCGGCGAAGAGTCCATCCGCGAGATCATTCCGTTCCCGATGAACAAGAACGCGCAGGATATCCTCATGGGCGCTCCCTCCGAGGTCACGCAGAAGCAGCTGGACGAACTGCATATCGTGTGTACCGCAAAAGAAGAGGACTGACGCAGAACCTTTCGTGCGTGACCTCGCGCACACGTGTGTGCGCCGCGCCATTTGGCGCGTAAATCTCGGCGAAGCCGAGTTTGTGCAGGCGGGCTTTGCCTGCCGAGCATGATTTGATTTTGGGGACCCCGGACGGTTCCTGCCGTCTGGGGATCACGCAGAAGCAGCTCGACGAGCTGCATATCGTCTGCACGGCGAAGGAAGAAGACGGATTCCGCACACCAAAGCCCCGGCCAATGGCTGGGGCTTTCTTTCTCTGCGGATGGCAGAAACCGCAAACATTTTTCCAGTGATGCGTCCATTTGCTGTACTGCGTTACTATCATGTTAAATTGCTGAGGCAAATGACAGAAAAAATATAATGTCTTTCATATACGGACAATTTTCCAAAACTTTGTGTGCGCGAGGCAAAAACAGATAATTCCGTGGAAAAAACGGAGGAAGTGGCCGTGCAGTGCGGACACGCATCCAAAACAAAGGCAGACAGCGGCAGCTTTTTTGGAACTCTGCACAAGAGTTTGGTTGACAAACCGCAGAAAACTGATAAAATAAGTGTACGTCTCTGACTTTGGGACGTGTATCACAAAACTGGAGGTTTGTATGAAGAAAGTAGTATGCTTGCTGCTCACGCTCGTGATGCTGCTGGGCCTTGTCGCTTGCGCCAGCAACACCACCGCTCCTGCAACGGAGACGACCGAGAGCACCACCAAGACCGAAGAAACCAAGGCCGAAGAAACCAAGACCGAAGAAGCTGCTTCTGCGGAAGAGACTTCGGCCGAAGCCACCGGCGATGTCCACATCGGCATCGTTACCGGTTCCGTTTCCCAGTCTGAGGACGACCGCCGCGGCGCGGAAGCCTTCCAGGCAATGTACGGCGAAGACATGGTCAAGCTCGCCATCTATCCCGACAACTTCACCGAAGAGCTCGAAACCACCATCCAGACCATTGTCAACCTCTCCGACGATCCCGACATGAAGGCCATCATCGTCAACCAGGGTGTTCCCGGCACGACTGAGGCGTTCCGTCAGATCAAAGAGCGCCGCCCTGACATCATCTGCATCGCCGGTGAGTCCCACGAAGACCTGCCCGAGATCGGTTCGGCTGCCGACCTCGTCTGCAACAACGACTTCGTTGCCCGCGGCTACCTCATCATCCGCACCGCGCATGAGCTCGGCTGCGACACCTTTGTCCATATCTCCTTCCCGCGCCACATGGCTTATGAGACCATGAGCCGCCGCGTGGCCATCATGAAGGCAGCCTGCGAAGAATTCGGCATGGAGTTCGTCCTCGAGACCGCTCCCGACCCCACCTCTGACGTTGGCGTCGCCGGCGCACAGGCTTACATCCTGGAGAAGGTTCCCGAGTGGGTCGAGAAGTACGGCCAGAACGCTGCTTACTTCTGCACCAACGACGCACACACCGAGCCCCTGCTGAAGCAGCTGCTCGAGTACGGCGGCTACTTCATCGAGGCTGACCTTCCCTCCCCGCTCATGGGCTACCCCGGCGCGCTGGGTCTGGACCTGACCGAAGAGGCTGGCGACTTTGAGAAGATCCTCAAGAAGGTTGAGTCCGCAGTCGTCGAAAAGGGCGGCGCAGGCCGCTTCGGCACCTGGGCTTACTCCTACGGCTACACCGTTTCCGCCGGTCTTGCCCAGCACGCGCTGAACGTCATCAACGGTGAGAGCGAGCTCTGCGACATCGACGATATCGCAAAGGCCTACCAGGTCTTCTCCCCGAAGGCTGAATGGAACGGCTCGAACTACACCAACGCAGACACCGGCGTCAAGCTGGACAATGTCTTCCTGGTCTATCAGGATACCTACATCATGGGCGATCCCGGCTGGTTCATGGGCTCGACCGAGGTTGAGGTTCCCGAGAAGTATTTCACCACCAAGTAAGTTTGTCTGACGGACAAAGCAATTTGCAGCAAAGCAGGGGGAGCCCCGGCTCCTCCTGCTGTTTTAAGCGAAGTGGGAGAAGGAAATCGAATGGTAAATAACAACGCTCCGCTGTTGGAGATGCGAAATATCCAGAAGGACTTTTTCGGCAATCAGGTCCTGACGGACATCAACCTCACGCTCAAAGAGGGCGAGGTTCTGGGTCTCGTTGGTGAAAACGGCGCTGGCAAAAGTACGCTGATGAAAATCCTGTTCGGCATGGACGTCATCCGGGAAACCGGCGGCTACGGCGGCGACGTGCTGATCCATGGCGAGAAGGTCTCCTTCTCGACGCCTTTCGACGCGCTCAAAGCCGGCATCGGCATGGTGCATCAGGAGTTCTCTCTGATCCCCGGCTTTACGGCGACGGAAAATATTCTGCTCAACCGCGAGCCGAAGAAATACAATGTGGTGTCCGAAATTTTCGGAGACCGTCTCAACACCCTCGATTATAAGCAGATGGACGAACGCTCTGCCGAGGCCATTAAGAAAATGGGCGTTCACATCGATCAGCATATGCGCATCAGCGATATGCCGGTCGGCCATAAGCAGTTTACGGAAATTGCACGCGAGCTCAGTAAGGACAACCTCAAGCTCCTCATTCTCGACGAGCCGACCGCGGTTCTGACCGAAAAGGAAGCGGCTGCGCTTTTAGACTCCATCCGCTCGATGGCCGCGCGCGGCATTTCCGTCATCTTTATCACGCACCGCCTGCACGAGATCTTGTCCGTGTGCGACAAGGTCGTCATCATGCGAGACGGCGTCGTGGTCAAGGATACCCCGGCGAGTCAAACGGACATCCCCGAGATCACGCGCTATATGGTCGGCCGTTCGGTCGATCTGGAGGGCGAAAAGCGCGAGATCGTCGATCATTCGAACGCAAAGACCATTCTGTCTATCCGCAACCTCTGGGTCGATATGCCCGGCGAAACGGTGCGCAATGTCACGCTGGACGTGAAGGAAGGCGAGATCCTCGGCATCGGCGGCCTGGCCGGTCAGGGCAAGCTCGGCATCCCCAACGGCGTGATGGGCCTTTACGAAGCGGGCGGCACGGTCGAGTTTGACGGCAAGCAGATCCCGCTGGGCAGCCCGAGAAAGTGCCTGGACGCGTCTTTGGCCTTCGTCTCTGAGGACCGGCGCGGCGTGGGCTTGCTTCTCGACGAGTCGCTCGAGTGGAACGTTGCGTTCCCCGCGATGCAGATCCAGAACAAATTTCTCAAAAAAATCGGCCCGATCACCTGGCGTAATGAAAAGGCCATCCATGATATAACGAAAAAATACATCAACGAGCTGATGATCAAGTGCACCAGCTCGCTGCAAAAGGCCAAAGAGCTCTCCGGCGGCAACCAGCAGAAGATCTGCCTTGCCAAGGCGTTCGCGCTCGAACCGCGATTCCTCTTCGTTTCCGAGCCGACCCGCGGCATTGACGTGGGTGCAAAGGCGCTGGTCCTCGACGCGCTCAAGCGCTTCAATAAGGAATCCGGCGTCACGGTCGTCATGATCTCGTCCGAGCTTGAAGAGCTCCGGCAGACCTGTGACCGCATCGCCATCGTCTCCGGCGGCCGCATTGCCGGTATCCTTCCGGCGACCGAATCGTCCGAGGCCTTCGGTACGCTGATGGTCAGTCAGGTGAAATAGGGAGGGCATCATGGGAAAATCTGAAACATTGGAAAAGAAAAGCGCGCTGAAAGAGGCCATGGACCGCTTCGGCCTGCCGCGCATGATCATCACGGGCTTCCTGGTCCTTCTGTTCCTCCTCGCGCCGGTCGCGGGCGTGGACTTCTTTACGCAGATCACGAACGTCACCAACCGCTTCAGCTGGAACGCGGTCATGGTCCTGGCAATGGTGCCGATGATCCACTCCGGCTGCGGATTGAACTTCGGCCTGCCGCTGGGCCTGGTGTCGGGCCTTCTCGGCGCAACGCTCTCCATTCAGTTCGGCTTCACGGGAGCGATGAGCTTCGTGATGGCGATCATCATCGCAACGCCGTTTGCCTTCTTCTTCGGCGGTCTGTATGGCTGGCTTCTGAACAAGATCAAGGGCGGCGAAATGATGATCGCGACCTATGTCGGCTTTTCGTCCATTTCGTTCATGTGCATGATGTGGCTGCTGCTGCCGTACACGAGCCCGACAATGGTCTGGGGCATGGCCGGCAAGGGCCTTCGCACCACCATCTCCCTCGAGGGCTTCTACGACAAGGTCCTGGCGAACTTTTTGACGATCGACCTGAATCCGTTGGGCGTGAACCTTGTCATTCCGACCGGAACGATCCTGTTCTTTACGCTGCTGGCGTTCGGTATGTGGGCATTTTTGCACACCAAGACCGGCACGGCCATGACCGCCGTCGGCTCGAACCCGGTGTTCGCAAGAGCCTCCGGCATCGACGTTGACCGCATCCGCCTGCTTTCGGTCGTCATGTCCACGTGGCTGGCCGCGGTCGGCATTCTGGTCTATGAGCAGGGCTTCGGCTTCATCCAGCTCTACACCGCGCCCAACAACATGACGCTCCCGGCCGTCGCGGCGATCCTCATCGGCGGCGCGTCGGTCAACAAAGCCTCGATCCCCAACGTCATCATCGGCACCATCCTCTTCCAGGGCATCGTGACCATGACCCCGACGGTCCTCAACTCCCTCATCCACATGGACATGAGCGAGGTCATCCGTATGATCGTCTCCAACGGCATGATCCTCTATGCACTGACCAGAAAGACGGAGGGCTCAAAATGAACAAACAGACAAAAAAGAGACGCTTGACGTTTGGTCAGTTCCTGGCCAACAACTCCGTGCCGATCATGTTCATCATCTTCTGCGCGGTCTGCATCCCCATTTCGGGCTTCTCGCCGAGCTACCTGCTCAATGAGATCGTCACCCGTATGGGCAGAAACACCTTCCTCATCCTCTGCCTTCTCATCCCGATCATGGCCGGTATGGGCCTGAACTTCGGTATGACGCTCGGCGCGATGGCGGGCGAAATTGCGCTCATCTTCGTCTCCGACTGGCAGATCTGGGGCATCCCCGGCGTCGTGCTGGCGATGATCCTCTCGATCCCCATTTCGATCGCGCTCGGCGCGTTCTGCGGCAATATGCTCAACCGCGCAAGAGGCCGCGAAATGATCACGAGCTACATCATCTCGTTCTTCATCAACGGCGTGTATCAGCTGGTCGTGCTTTACATGATGGGCTCGATCATCCCCATCCAGCACAGCGAGATCAAGCTTCCCCGCGGCTACGGCATCCGCAACACGGTGAGCCTTCTCAATATGCGCCAGTGCATCGACAACCTGCTGGCCATCAACGTAAACGGCGTGAAGATCCCGGTTCTGACGTTCATCCTCATCGGCCTTCTGTGCCTGTTCATTATCTGGTTCCGCAAGACCAAGCTCGGTCAGGATATGCGGGCCGTCGGCCAGGACATGGAAGTCGCGCGTGACGCCGGTATCAAGGTCGAGCGCACAAGGATCATCTCGATCGTCATGTCCACGGTCTTCGCGGGCTTCGGCATGATTTTGTATTTGCAGAACATGGGCAACCTCTCCACCTACAGCTCCCACTCGCAGATCGGTATGTTCTGCATCGCGGCGCTGCTGGTCGGCGGCGCTTCGGTCGACAGAGCCTCCATCGGCAACGTCTTTGTCGGCGTGACGCTGTTCCACCTGATGTTCATCGTGGCCCCTGCTGCGGGCGCAAAGATCACCGGCGACTCGATGATCGGCGAATACTTCCGCGTGTTCATCTCCTACGGCGTTATCACGGTGGCGCTGATCATGTACGAAACCAAAAAGCGCAGAAATAAGAGCATGGCCGGTCAGGAGCTGGCCAGAGCGCAGAAGGAGGAGGAAGCGAAATGAAATCGAAACGCACGCTTTTCTTCCGCCTCGGCGCGATCGCCATTTTGCTCATCATCGGCGCGGTGATGATGGTCATCGGCCGCGGTCATACGGTCTACTTCGACAACAAGAAGCTCGAGCTTGACGGCAAGACCTATGACACACCGTACAAGGTCGTTGTGTATGTAAACGACGAAAAGGTCGCCAAGCTCTACGACAAGGAGCGCGGCATGGCCACCTGGATCGGCCAGGACTTCGAGATGACGCTCGAGATCACGCAGGAAAAGGGCGGCGATGAGACCACCCAGACCTACCAGATCAAGCTGCCGTACAACATGGACGGCATCGTCATCAACCTGCCGGGCTTCCTTGCGGGACTCGATCAGGACGCGTACATCACGGAGTTTGTCCCCGTGGCGACCGAAGAAACCGAGACCACGGAAGACGAAGCGCTTCCCGGCGACGAGTTCGGCATGGATATCGAAGGTGATATCTGAGCGCAAACGCAGCATTTTTTCCAAAAGCAGCTCCGGTTTTCCGGGGCTGCTTCTGCGTTTGCGGCGAAAATCCGGGAAAATGGAACGACCTCCCAAGCAAATCGGTATGTTTGCCGCCCGCGCAGGCTGCCGGAGCTTAAAAATTTGTCGACTCATACAATCGACACGCGCCGGGTATTTTACTATAATAAAGAGCAACAAAAGCAAAGGAGTGTGCGAAATATGCTTTGCAGCAACATCGGCATCAACGAAGCGGGCCATCTGACCTTTGCGGGCGCGGACACCGTCCGGCTTGCCGCCCACTATAAAACGCCGCTGTATCTCATGGACGAGGACCGGATCCGCGAAAACTGCCGCGTCTACAAAACCGCGATGAAACAGGCCTTCGGAGACGGCAGCTTTCCGCTCTATGCCAGCAAAGCCGCAAGCTTCAAACGGATGTACACGATCATGCACGAAGAAGGGATGGCCATCGACGTCGTCTCCGTGGGCGAGATCGCGACGGCCAAGCGCGCGGGTTTTCCGCTTGAGCGTGCGTTTTTCCACGGCAATTACAAGACCGACGCCGACATTTCCTACGCGATGGGCTCCGGCGTGGGCTATTTCGTGGCCGACAACGAAGAGGAGCTTCGCGCCATCAGCCACGAGGCCGAAAGCCGCGGCATCCGCCAGAAGGTGCTTCTGCGCCTGACGCCCGGCATCGACCCGCACACGTATGAGGCCGTCGCGACCGGCAAGGTCGACTCCAAGTTCGGTGTCGCCATCGAGACCGGACAGGCGGACGAATTTGTACGCCTCGCGCTGAGCCTGCCGAACCTGCGCCTCATGGGCTACCACTGCCACGTCGGCTCGCAGGTCTTTGACGAGGACGGCAGCGTCTATCACGACGCGGCGAAGATCATGCTCACGTTTGCCGCCGATATGAAAAAACGCCATGGCTTCGAGGCGTCGATGCTGGATCTCGGCGGCGGCTACGGCGTGCGCTATACGGAGACCGACCCCGCGGTCGATATTGCCGCAAACATTGAAAAACTTGCCGAAGCGGTCAAGGGCTATTGCGCCGAATTGGGCCTCGCAGTGCCCGCTGTTCTGTTAGAGCCGGGGCGCAGCATCGTCGCCGACGCCGGCATGACGCTCTACACCGCAGGCAGCACCAAGACCATCCCCGGCTATAAAAGCTACGTCCCTGTCGACGGCGGCATGACCGATAACCCCCGCTACGCGCTCTACGGCTCAAAATACACGGTGTTTCTTGCCAACCGCGCAAACGAAACGGCGGATTTCCGCTGCGACGTCGTGGGCCGGTGCTGCGAAAGCGGCGATATCATCCAGCCCAATGTGCTTTTGCCTGAGCCGAAGCGCGGAGACCTCATCGCCGTATGCACCACTGGCGCGTACAACTATTCGATGGCGTCGAACTACAACCGCATCCCGAGGCCGCCCGTCGTCATGCTGAAAAACGGCGTGCCCGCGATCGCCGTCCGCCGAGAGACGATGGACGATCTGACGGCGTTGGACTCCTGAAGGCGTCAGGCCAGCTTCCCGGCCGCGGCCCCTTAGACTCCTCGGAGTGCCTCCTTCACAAGGACTTTTGCAGAGCAAAAGTGCCTTGTGACGGCAAAAGACTTAAAACTTGTTGCTTGGCAATCAGGTCGTTGTATACAAATCAAAATCGAACGCATTGCAAAACAGAAAGAGAGTGCTCACGTAACCGTAAGCACTCTCTATTTTTCTCTGTACTTCTAATCGAGAACCCCAAGGATTTCAACTGTTTCACCCCATAGGTACACAATGTGTCATAGGGGTACAGTCGGTACGGGCAAAAGCAAGACGCAAACTCAAATGCATGAGTTTGCGTCTTGCTTTTTTACATAAGGATAGAGCTTGACAGGAGCGATGTCGACTGTCGGAGTTTTCAGGCGCATCCTGATAAAATGCTGCGTTTTCAAGGGTTGTGCGGTTTTTACCGAAAACATTCGGTTTTGCTGAATTTCCAGAAAGCCATTGAAAACACTAGGAAAACTAACTTTTTCGATTTCTTCAGCGATAGTAGTCAAACAGTAGTCACCATCGTGTGACGGTTTCCTGATTTGCCGCCCTTACACAGAAATTGCGCCGCCCGCAAGCGGCTTGCCGTGCACATGCAGTTACAAATACCCGGCAGCAGTCACGTGACTGCTGCCGGGTATTTTTGAGGGATTCTGAATTTCAGAGATATCGCGAAGCCAATATTGTCCCCGATCAGTTGTTGATATCCAGATCGGCTGTGACCTGATAGTAGTCACAGGCGTGGGCGGTATAGCCGGTGACGGTACTCTTGGAGATCATGTTCATCTGGAGGAACGAGCAGAACACATAGGCGTTATCGTCCAGGATCGTCTGCTGGATCTCAACGGCCAGTTCGCCGCGCTTTTCGGTGTCAAACTCTGTTGCCAGTTCATCGATCATGGCGTTCACGTCCGCGTTTTCATATGCACCAAAATTATAGCTCATGCCGGGTGCGCAGCAGGACGTGAAGAAATACTGCGGATCGCCAGACGGTGCTGTGACCATCGCAGAAGCGTAAATATCCCAGCTTGTCATATCAGCGAGGAACTCGCGGCGGTTTGCCGTGCAGTTGATGTCCACTTCGATGCCGATATCCTTGAGCGTCGCCTGCGCAGACTCGGCCAGCAGCGGCAGCTCCTGACGGCTGGGATAGGTCAGCCAGCGGATCGTCAGTTTCACGCCGTCCTTTTCGCGGATGCCGTCACCGTCGGAATCGATCCAGCCGGCAGCTTCCAGCACTTCTTTCGCGCCTTCCGGGTCATAGGTTTCGGTCGTCACGTTCTCGCCGCCGAACGTCGCAAATCCATCCGGGAACGCGCCGTTGCCGGGCACACCGTGACCGTCCAGCAGCGCAGAAACAAAGCCCTGTTTATCAATGCCCATGGCAATGGCCTTGCGGACTGCCGCATCCTGAATGATGGGGCTTGTCATGTTCATGGAACCAAAGAACGCGCGGGAGGTCTGGATGCTGGAGAACTGATAATTGCCGTTTTCAAAATTCGGATACGCTTCATACGCCATGCCGTAGGCCGCGTCAATATCGCCGGCCTGCAAGGCTGCCGAGAGAGTATCGCCGTTGGAAAGCGTGCGGATGGTCAGCTCGTCGATCTTCGGCGTGCCGTTCCAGTAATTATCATTCTTCGTCAGCGTCAGGTGGTCGTCCGTGACCATCTCGACCACGACATACGGACCGGTACCGGCGACGATGCCGGCGTCAAAATCGCTGGCGTCCACATCAATGATGCAGCCGTAGGGGTCGCCCAGATAGTTCATAAGCGCCGGGTTCGGCTCGCTGGTGGTGATGGTCAGAACCTGCCCATCCGCCTGCATATCGGCAATTTTGGTGTCGCTGGGCGCACGGTCGTGGTTTTCCAGCATATGCTCGAAGCACTGCTTCACGGCTTCTGCGTCCATTTTCCGTCCGCTGGAGAACGTAACATTATCCTGAAGCGTGATCGTCCATGTCAGGCTGCCGTCATTTTCCCACGACTTTGCCAGCCACGGCTCAAGCTCCATGCTGTCGGTGTAATGTACCAGCGTTTCGCCGATGCCATAGCGGATGCAGGCCCAGCCGTTGTAGGTGCGGTGCGGGTCAACGGTCTCTTCCCAGTTTTCCGAGTTGAACGTCGTGTCGCCGATGACCATCGTCTTCTTCGCGGCGGGTTCGGATTCAGTCTGCGCCGCGTCCGTCTGGGGCGCGGCCGATTCCTGCGCGGCAGCTGGTTCGTTTGCCGGCTGGCTGGCGTTTCCGCTGCACCCGGCCAGCAGTGTGATCGCAAGACATACGATCAGAAGAAGAGAAACTGCTTTTTTCATCTTTCTGTTCCTTTCAGATTTCAAATTTGATTCCGGTCAAGCCGGGTTTTGCATAGAATCTTACAAAACGCTGTCGATCAGACGCTTAGTATAATCATTCTGCGGATGGCAAATTACATCAATCGGTGTTCCCTGTTCCACGATATCCCCGTGGTACATCACCAGCACGCGGTCGCAGAACTGCTGCACCAGAGAAATATCATGGCAGATGAACAAAATGGAAAGCGCCGTGCCCTGCTCACGCCGAAGCTCGTTCAGAAGCTCCATGATCTCCTTCTGCACCGTCACATCCAGCGCGGAGGTCGCCTCGTCGCAAATGAGAACCTTCGGCTTTACGGCAAGGGCGCGGGCGATCGCCGCACGCTGGCACTGTCCGCCGCTGACCTCATGCGGATACCGCCCGGCAAGGGAAGCGGGCAGTCCGCAGCGCTCGAGAAGCCGCGCCACCGCTTGGTTCGTTTCCTGTCTGGAAAGACCGCAGTTTCGCAGGCTTTCCCCGATGCCGTCTCCTAACGTGCGGCGTGGGTCAAAGGAATCGGTCGGCGTCTGAAAGACCATCTGCATTTTCCGGTAGATCATGCGAAGTGATTTCCCCGTTTTCAGCGTAATGTCCTCGCCGTCCAGAAAAATCTTTCCTTCTGTCACATCCAGAAGGCGCGTGATCAGATTCACCGCCGTCGTTTTTCCGCTGCCGCTTTCGCCGATGATGCCGAGGCATTCGCCGGGCAGCAGGTCAAAGCTGATGCCATTCACGGCGGTCAGATTGCTCTGTCCGGTGCGGGAAAAGGTTTTTGTCAGATTTTGAACACGCAGAATTGGCTCCATTTCACGCCCTCCTTAACCGCGGCACGGCAGCCAGCAGCGTGCGCGTGTAGCTTGCCTGCGGATTTTGCAGAACCTGCTGCGTTTCTCCGCACTCCACAGTTCTTCCGTCCTGCATGACCAGCACCCGGTCTGCCATCGCGCCGATGAGGCCAATATTGTGCGCAACCAGCACGATGGCAGTTCCGCAGGTCTTGCGCAGCAGGAGCAGTTCTTCCAGCACCTGCTTCTGCACGGAGACATCCAGCGCAGCCGTCGGCTCGTCGGCAAGCAGAACCTTCGGATTCAGAAGCATTGCCGCCGCAATGCCGACGCGCTGCTGCATTCCGCCAGAAAGCTCGAACGGATAGCTGCGCAAAGCACGTCTGCCGTCTTCAAAGCCGAGCTTTTCGAGAAGCTCCAACGCGCGGCGTTCAAAGTCCTTTTTCGTCACAGAACTGTGCTGCGTCATAGCTTCGAATAATTGTGCGCCCACCGTGCGGATGGGACAGAACGAGCTTCCCGCGCTCTGAAAGATCATGCCAAGCTCCGGACCGTTCAGCTTCCGCAGCTCTCTTGCGGGAAGATCGGGAAGATTTTTGTCTCTGTACCAGATGTCGCCCCGTGTCACCATGCCGCTGCTTCCAAGCAAGCCCATGGCGGCCTTCAGCAGCGTGGATTTTCCGCAGCCGCTTTCGCCCACAATGCCCAGAATTTCGCCGGGGCGCAGCGCAAAGCTCACATCCTGCACTGCGGGCACGCCGTTATAGCAGATATCCACATGGTCATATCGCAGTAATTCTTCCATTGGCTCACCTCCCACGGCTTTTGGGGTCTGCATAGTCTCGAATGGTATCGCCAAGCAGGTTAAAGACCATGACGGATATAAAAATTGCAATGCCGGGAGAAAACGTGATCCACGGCGAGGTGGTCATCAGGCTGCGCGTATCGCTCATCATGCTGCCCCATTCGGCGATGGGCGCCTTCGCGCCAAGTTCGAGAAAGCTCAGCGCCGCCAGCTCCATCATCATCGTGCCGATGTCCAGCATGGCCGTCACCAGAATGGGACCAATAATATTCGGCAGAATGTGCTTGAAGATCAGCTTGCCGGTGCTGTTGCCCGACAGCTTTGCTGCCTTCATCCAGACAGTTTCCTTCTGCGCAAGCGTTTGGCTGCGGGCAATGCGGGCATATTTCGGCCATGAGATCGCCGCCAGCGCAATGATCGCGTTCTGAAGTCCGCCGCCCATAGACCCGGCTACTGCCAACGCGAACACCAGCCCCGGAAACGCAAGAAACATATCCGAAATGCGCATTAGCACCGTATCCATCCAGCGACCGCTCCAGCCGCAGAAGACGCCGACGGCAGTCCCGAACACCGTAATGACCGCTACCAGCAAAAGCGTGGAGAAAATGCTCGTTCGGCTTCCCACAATGACGCGCGAGAGCATATCCCGTCCATAGCGGTCGGTGCCAAGCAGATGCTCCTGCGAGGGCGGGGCTTTGGCATTGCTCAGATCCTGCAAATAGGGATCGTATGGGGTAAGCTGTTCTGAAAATATGGAAAACAGGATCAGCAACACGGCAAGCGTTCCAAACACGATCAGGCGGATCTTGACGCTGCTGCGCCAGATTTTCTGCTTTCGAATCGTCGGCCGGCTCATCCTTCGCTCACCCCCAGTCGGATCCTCGGGTCGAGCACGTGATAAAGAAGATCGGTGATCAGGTTTACCATCACATAGATGATCGCCATCCAAACCACATACGCCTGAATGAGCGGATAATCGCGCATCGTGATCGCGTCCACCGCCAGCTTGCCGACGCCGTCCCACATGAAGATGCTTTCAATGATCGCCGTGCCGCCGAGAAGGCTCCCGATGGACAGGGCAAGCAGCGTAATAATTGTCAGCATGGACGATTTCAGAACGCTTTTCCAGAGGATCACGCGTCCGCGCACCCCTCGCGCCTTCGCGCCCGCCACATAGTCCTTGTTCAGCTCCTCCAGCACCGTGGCGCGTACCTGCCGCATATATTTGGCGGACATGGCGATGGCAAGCGTCAGCGTCGGCAGTACGGCGCTCTGCACGGTCGTCCCATTGGAGATCACGGGGAAAATGCTCCAATGGATGGAGAACACCTGCATCAGAAGCAGCGCCACAAAAAAGTTCGGCAGCGAGTTTCCGATAAAGCTGAACACGCGCAGAAAGTAGTCTGTGAACGTATCGTGCCGCACCGCCGCCAGAACGCCCAGCGGGATAGAGATGATAACCGTTGCGCAAATTGCCAGAACCGTTAAAAGAAGCGTCGCCGGGAGCTTGGACACGAAGGTCTGGAACACATCACGCCCGGAAATGTAGCTGACGCCCATATCCCCGGTCAGTATGCCGCCGACCCATGCCAGATACTGCGTCAGAAACGGCTGATCGAGTCCCAGCTCGGCGCGTTTGGCGTCGATGATCTCCTGCGCCACCGCGCCTTTATCGCCGTAAAGCTCGGTGATCGCGTCGCTGCCTGCAATGCGCATCATGGCAAACGACAAAAACGTGATGCCGATGAGGACCGGAATGAGCTGTAAAAACCGTTTGAGAATGTATTTCTTCAAAGTGTCTCCTTACTGGAGCAGCGGACATTTCCGCCCTTCCACCAGAAACATCGGCGTCGAGGCGTTGTTGATGCGCTCTTCCTTTGTCCAGACCTGTCTCCAGACCTCCGTATCCGCGACAGCCTCCATTCCAAGCCCGCGCAGCACCCGCAGATCCCATGCCGGGCGCTGGTGCGCGGAAAGCGGCGCCTGCCGTGCGATCGCTTCCATTGCGGAAACGTCGGTTCCCGCCGTCTCGTCCCGAACATCGGAGACTTGCAGATTTTCCCGGTCCTGCGCGTGGGCAAGCTGCGCGCCTTCATCGAGCAGATACCGGTACCAGTTCGCGTCAAAGTTCAGAAGCACGCCGCCCGGCTTCAACACGCGCATCCACTGGGCGTAGGCCTTTTCCGGGTTTGGCAGGTTCCATGTAACATTTCTCGTGACCAGAACGTCAAAGCACGCCGTCTTAAAATCAAGCGTTTCCGCGTTCATCTGCTGAAAGCAGATCCGCTTTGCCAGCGCACCGGCATTGCGCCGCGCTTCTTCGAGCATCGACGCCGTATAATCTACCGCCGTGACCTGATAGCCCAGCTCTGCCAGAATAATGGCGAAAAAGCCCGGTCCGGTGCCGACGTCCAGCACGCGAATTTCTTCCGGTCGTCTGGTCGGGAATCGCGCGGCAATTCTGCCGGAGATCACGCCGCGCCAGACCGTTTTCTGGTCGGAGGCCAGCTCTTCCTGATTGACCGTGGAATAGCCGGAGGCGCGATTTGTCCAGTAGTGGATATTTTCTTCCTCGTAGGTCCTAAACTGTTTCATGCTATTGTTCCCCTTCCTGCGGCGTTATGCTTTTCTTGCCCAAATGCCGAACATCGGCGCGTGCGTTAAGTCCAGTTCTCCGAGGATCCGCTGTCCGACCGCTGCATCTGCCCGGCAGTCGGAAAAGCCGATGCTGCGCAAAACGCGCATATCCCACGCCGGACGCAGCTGACCGATGTCCATGGTCAAGGTGATCTCGTCGTTTTCCTGCTGCAAGGCATCGGTCATGCCGATGTGTCCATACGGGCTGTCCGGCGCGACCTTGCAGTTCTGTTTGCTGTGGCTGCGCACATTCGCGGCGTAGTCTGCGTCAAAGTTCAGAAGCACGCCGCCGGGCTTCAACACCCGGAACCATTCCCGGTAGGCCGTTTCCGGCTCCGGAAGCGTCCATGTGAGATTGCGGCTGAGCACCACGTCAAAGCTCTCGTCCGCGTAGGAAAGCGCCTGCGCGTCCATCTCCCGGAACGTGATGGAAAGACCATGCTGCTCGGCGATCGCTCTGGCTTCCTCCAGCATGGCAGGCGTCAGATCGACGCCCTCGACCTCATGTCCGGCCTGCGCCAGCAGCACCGCGAAAAAGCCGGTTCCCGTGCCGACATCCAGGATCCGCAGATGCTCCTTCTCCGGCAGAAGCGATCCCAGCTCCTGACACCATCTGCGCCCCATCTCGTTTTCCAGCTCATTTTTCCGCACGGCGCCAAAATCGTGCGAGCGAAGCGTCCAGTAGTGCCGGACGCGCTGTTCGATTGCAGAAATCATTGTCACACTTCCTTTTCCAATTCTCCGTATGCGATCATGGACGTTCCGGTTTCGATGCTAAGCGACGCTGTCTGATACAGCACCACGCCAGCAGCTTCCGCGTGAATGCTGCAAAGCGGCTCGCCGTAAATGCTTCGGATCTCGCCCAAAAGTTCTCCCTTTTGGATTTGGTCGCCGGGCTTTTTCCGCGGATACCAACAGCCGCTTGCCGGTGCATCCAGATACCGGCCGTTCTGTACCATCTTATGGGAATATAATCTGGCAGGCGCGTCCGTCAGGAAGCCAAGTCCTCGCAGAATATTCTTCACGTCAGCAATATCCGCCAGAACCTCGTCCTCCAAAAGCAGCCCGCAGCCGCCGCGCTCCAGAATGATCGCGGGGACGCCGCACTGTCCGGCGTGGCTGTAAAAGCCGTTTCTTGCTTCGGAACGGACCAGATATTTTGCGCTGGTCAAACTCGCTATGCGGCAGGACGCCGCGCAGATCTCCGGTTTGGCAGCACCGTGGTAATATGCGTGCGGAACCAGCGCTTCACAAAAGCCGCCGGAATGCAGATCTACCAGATAATCCGTATTTCGGATAACCTTCGTTTCCAGAAACGCGGCAAGCTTCTGCGTCTGTGTGCCGTCGGCTGTCCCCGGAAATTCCCGGTTCAGATTCTTGCCGTCATGGGGTACAACGTCTGCGCTGCGCGATAGAAAGCCGTCATAATTGCAGCAGTGCAGCAGCAAAATCGTCCCCTGCACCATATCGGGCGTCAGCTCCTGCGCCAGACGGATCAATGCTTCGATGCCGATGTACTCCCGGCTGTGAACGCCCGCGGAAACGGCGATCGTTTTGCCGGCTTCTCTGCCGCAGAGAAGCGTAGCGGGGATCGTCATGTCCGTATCCGGCACCGAAAGAAGGATTTTCTTTTTGATATTTTTCTCGTATTTCATGGTTATTTCAGTCCACTTCCTCTGCGTCTACGAACAGGTTTGTGACCTGCACGGGGATCGGCATCCGGCTCTGCTTGACGGCGCGAAGCACCATATCTTTGAGATCTGCACAGCAGGGCTTGTCCATGGTAACGACAGTGACGCTTGCAACGTCGTTGAGACTGAAAATGTCTGCCAGCTTGACCGTAATATCAAAGTCGTTTTCCGGACAGCAGATCAGCGGAACACGTCCCTTGGACAGGGCGTCATGGAAGCCCGGATAGGAAAATGCCGAGCAGTCTGCCGCGATGAGCAGGTGCCCGTGATGATAATACGGCGAGAGCTTCGGCGCTTTGTAGAGCTTGATCGGCCACTGCACCAGATCGCTGCTTTCCTGAAGCAGCGCTTCGGGATTAAATTCCCGCACCCGCTTCCACGGGTCAAAATTCCTGTCAATCATGGCGTTCCTCCTCAGCGAATATAGCGGTCAATGGCCTTTTTGAAATCGTCGAGCGTCTGCGTATCGCCGGACTGCACCGCGTCCACGACGCAGTGGTCGAGATGGTCTTTCAAAATTACCTTGGCGATGGATTGCAGCGCGCCGATCACGGCGGAAAGCTGCATCAGAACGTCCGAGCAGTCCTCGCCATCGTCCACCATCGCGCGGACGTGCTGCAAATGGCCGGATGCTCTTGCCAGCCGGTTCTGGACGTATTTCGTGTTTTCGTGGTGGTGCGGGTGCCTGTACCCGTCCGCATGGTCGTGGTCGTGTGGATGCGCGTGGTCATGCGTGTGTTCATGCTCATGGAAATGCTCCTGCTCCAGTTCATCCACGCACACCGCCACCTTTCTTATCTTGTATTTTACAAAATTCTGCGGCGGCGTGTAAGCCTCCCCGGGGGATGAAATTTTGTGCGCGGCGCAGAAATCGGAACCCCCTCCGGGGGTCAGTCACATAAATAGAACGCTTTGCGGGGATGATTTGGTTTTCAAATGCAGGAACTGTTGTTCAATATAGCTGAATGATCGGCGGTATTTTATTCAAAATAACGGTGCGACCGGCAAATATCCCGTGCGGGGGATACGAAATGCCCGATGCAACCGCATCGGGCATTTATGCTTATTTCTTTTTCAGCAGCGACGCTTTTACTGCGCCCTTCGGGTCTTTGATGAGCAGGATCACAAGCCAGATGATGAGTCCCAGCGCAACCACGGACAAACCGAGGTAAAAGTCGTTGAGCATGTCGATCGGTTCCGGTGTGAAGAACGCCTCGTGCAGCTCGGCATATTCAAAGATCGCATCACCAAGCCACATGAGCGACGCGCCCCAGTACATAAGGCTCAGCGTCCCGAGCCGCATGGTGTTATCTGGCGCGTGCTTGTACCACAGAATTGAGCAGATGATCGCCGCAAATACACAGGTCAAAAGTGTCATTGCATCTCCTCCTTATCGGACGGCGGGCGTCATGCTGGACTCGCGTTTGACGATTTTATCTGCGGCGAGCGCAATGCATCCCCACGCAGCCGTGACCAGAAATGCCATCGTCACGCCGACGGTCGCCATCTCGTGCAGCATGACGGCCGCATCCTCGGGATTTGCCGCAGCGGTCAAAAACGGGAACCAGGGCACGACTTCGCCGTGCCACACGTGCTCATAGGCCAGCAGCGCCGCGCCGCCCCAGAGCATATTCTTGAGCCACTTGAGCTTGCGGGAGAACGGAATCTTACCTTCCACCACGACCTCATTCTTCTTTTCTACCGTGGAAACTACGCCTGTAACGACGGCTTCCGCAGTCGGTACCAGAAAACATGCCATTGTTTGTTCCTCCTCTTTCTTCGGCATTTTTGCCGTTTCAGGATATCATCAGTGTAGCGCGATGCACCGGCAAGAAAAAGCTCCCGGGGAGGTTAAACGCAAAACATTTGTAGGAATTATAAAAATATGTTACGTTTATCTTGTGCGGTTTGCTGATAAACGACGTAACTCAGAACCCCATAGGGAGGTTTTGTCTCTAGAAAATCAGCACCTATTTATGTTCAAAACCCCATGCGGGGATATGAAAACACGCGATGCGCTTACAAAAAAGCATCCCCCGGGGGAGCTTCCGAATAGGTTTGCAGTTTGCTACAATACAGCCATCGGTTAATACGCAATCCCAATCCAATCCTAATACAAAAGCGCGGCGTTTCTTGGGGAAGAAAACGCCGCGCTTTTGTTTGGAACTGAACATCAGGAGGAAACGTCATGCATCTGGAACACGATCACGATTGCACTCATATCTCTGATCCGTTTCTATTCGAATACCATGTTTGCAAAAATACCACCAAAAAACGGCATATACGTCAGACATCTGAAATATCTTTCAGCGCATGATATACATCCCGCCAGAGGTGCAGGCCGCTGCCGGGGTACCGGCTGCGCAGGCGCTCCAATGCGGCTTTTCTTGCTTTTGTTACGCCGTCCGGCGAGAGCATTTCACGCAGGCCAAGCTCGTCTGCAGACAGTCTTTCGTAGCCAAACACGCCGTAGGTATGACCGAGAATCGCGCGATCCTTCGCGCTGAGTGTACGGAAAAGCTGTTCCAGTTCCTCCGTGCAGACCTGCCGGTAAACCGCCTGCTCCGGCGTGAGGGTGTGCTGGTCGAACAGCAGCCACGCAAGCGGATCATCATCCGAATCGTCATTTGAAAACGCAGAGACGGAAAGTGTTTTCGTTTCGTAGTCGATCAACTGCACAGCTTTTTCTGCGGAAACACCGAGCGTCTGTGCGACTTCATCCGGAGAAAGCTTCTCCTCTTTGTGCAGCTGCTGTGCCTGCTTTACACGCTGCATTTCATCCTTGGACAGCGCCAGCGCACCGACGTTTGCTTCCAAATAGCGATACATCTTCCCGCGCAGAAACGGATGCAGATATGTAGTCAGTTTTCCACGATTCTCGTCATACGCCCCGGTGGAAAGACGTTCACAAAGCTCCAATGCACCTTCAGCGCACAGCTCGTCCAACGTTTCTTTGTCTGCACAGCCAAAGCTCTGCGC
>DJQK01000131.1:0-122 GCA_002437575.1 Clostridiales bacterium UBA6388
AGCGTGTGTTTCTTGAAACGGCTCTATTCTCAGGTTTCGGAGCGAAAGGAATCTGAACTGCTCAACTCCACGCTGGAATACATGGATCGGCGCACAGGAGAAACTGCACGCCTGTGTATGCG
>DJQK01000131.1:278-5215 GCA_002437575.1 Clostridiales bacterium UBA6388
AGCCCAAGGTGCTGCAAAAGCTACTTGGTCACGCGAGTATAAAAACAACAATGGATCGATATGTCCACGTCACCGATTCTTCCACGGCAGACGCTGTTCGCCTGTTTGGGGCGCTTCAGTTAGAGAGCGCGTAAATTGGTGCGCGCCGTAAAAATTGGTGCGCTGAGGCAATCAGAAAACCTTGAAACCCTTGAAAATTAAGGAGATGTGAAGAAAAATGAAATTAGGTATCGTGGGACTTCCGAATGTCGGCAAGTCTACGCTTTTTAACGCGATCACGAACGCAGGTGTCGCGGCGGACAACTATGCGTTCTGCACCATCGACCCGAACGTCGGCGTCGTTTCCGTGCCGGACAAGCGGCTCGAGTGGCTGCGCGACCAGTATAACCCCAAGAAGTTCACCCCGGCGGTCATCGAATTCGTCGACATCGCGGGACTCGTCAAGGGCGCGTCGAAGGGCGAAGGTCTGGGCAACAAGTTCTTGTCCAACATCCGCGGCTGCGACGCGATCGTGCACGTCGTGCGCTGCTTTGAAGACCCCAACATCACGCACGTCGAGGGCTCGACCGATCCGCTTCGCGACATTGAGATCATCAACACGGAACTCATCATGGCAGACCTCGAGATGATCGACCGCCGCATCGACAAGGCCCAGAAAAACGCCAAGGGCGGCGACAAGCGCTTCAACCACGAGGTCGAGGTCTTCACCGCCCTGCGCGATTATATGAACGAGGGCAATCTCGCGCGCACGTTCGAGTGCAGTGACGACGACGCGGCGATGATCGCAACGAGCGATTTACTTACCCTCCGCAAGACCATCTACGCTGCAAACCTCGGCGAAAACGAGGTCAACACTCCCGAAGAAAGCCGTCACTTCATGGCCGTCAGGAAGCTGGCAGAGCAGGAGGGCAGCCAGGTGCTTCCCATCTGCGCCAAGCTCGAGGCCGATATCGCCGAGCTCGACGACCCCGAAGAAAAGGCCCTGTTCATGGAAGAGCTGGGGCTTAAAGAGTCCGGCCTCGACCGGCTCATCCAGTGCAGCTACAGTCTGCTGGGCCTTATTTCCTTCCTCACGGCAGGGCCCGATGAGTGCCGCGCATGGACGATCAAAAACGGCACCAAGGCCCCGCAGGCTGCGGGCAAGATCCACTCCGACTTTGAGCGCGGCTTTATCCGCGCCGAGGTCATCGCCTTTGACGATCTCAAGGCCTGCGGCACGCTGGCCAACGCGAAATCGAAGGGCCTTCTCCGAAGCGAGGGCAAAGAGTACGTCATGAAAGACGGCGACGTCGTCAATTTCCTATTTAATGTCTAAAAAATCCGGGGATCCTATACGAATATAACAAGGGAGTGCTTACAATCCATGTAAGCACTCCCTTTATTATCTATCCTTTTTGTACGCGGGCTGCGGCCGAAAAAGCTGGCCGATCCTTTTATCCGGCAAGATACCGGCTCAAAAACTCCCTCGTTCTCGCCTCTTTGGGATTCTCAAAGATCTCCTCCGGCGCGGCATCCTCTACGATCACGCCGCCGTCCATGAAGATCACGCGGCTGGAAACGTCCCGTGCAAACGCCATTTCGTGCGTTACGACGAGCATCGTGAAGCCCTCTTTGGCAAGCCGCTTCATCACATCGAGGACCTCTCCGACCATTTCGGGGTCGAGCGCGCTCGTCGGCTCGTCGAAGAGGATGATGTCGGGGTTCATCGAGAGTGTTCTTGCGATCGCGACGCGCTGCTTCTGGCCGCCGGAGAGCTGTGAGGGTCTTGCGTTGCAGTACGCAGACATACCGACGCGCTCTAAGTAATCGCGTGCGATCTTTTCGGCCTCGTCGCGCTTTCTGTGCAGGACGGTGAGCTGCGGGCAGACGCAGTTTTCCAGCGCGTTCATATTATTAAAGAGGTTGAACTGCTGGAAGACCATGCCGACTCTTGCGCGGTACTGCGATAAGTTGAGCTCTTTTCCCGCGATGTCCTTGCCCTCGAAGATGATCTTGCCGGCGGTCGGCTCTTCGAGCAGGTTCACGCAGCGAAGCATCGTGCTCTTGCCGGAGCCGGACGAGCCGATGATGCTGATGACGTCGCCCTTGTTCACGGAAAAGCTGATGTCGCGCAGCACCTGATGGGCGCCGAAGGTCTTTTCCAGATGCTCCAGTCTTAAAATCTCGCCCATCTTACTTCGCCTCCCGAATGTGGATTTCGGCCTGTGAATCAGAGCCGCTGCCGCAGATCGTGTAATTGTCCGAGCCTGCGAGCTTCCGTTCGGCCAGCCGCAGGAGCCTTGTGACCGTGAAGGTCAGAATGAAATACAGAACGCAGATGACGGTGTAGACCTGAAACGTCTGCAAATTGATGCGTTTGATGACGCCCGCCATGTAGTAAAGCTCCGTCACGCCGATGACGTTCAGAACCGAGGTGTCCTTGATGTTGATGACGAACTCGTTGCTGATCGACGGCAGAATGTTCTGCAAGACCTGCGGGATGACGACCTTGACCATCGCCTGAGAATGCGTCATGCCGACGGAATACGCGCCTTCCAGCTGGCCCTTGTCAACAGAGATGATGCCGCCGCGGACAATTTCGGCCATATACGCGCCGGTGTTGATCGACACGATGAAAAGGCCCGCCGGAATGAGCGGCAGCGTCGCGCCGTCGTTGAGAAATGCGTAGCCCCAGTAGATGACCATCGCCTGCACCATCATCGGCGTGCCGCGGAAAACTTCAATGTAGACGGCGATGATGGCGTTGACGAGCTTGTGGAGCGCACGGATGACCGCGTTTTTGGAGACCGGCGCGGTGCGGATGACGCCCGTAAGAAGACCGATCAGAAAGCCGGCGGCTGTACCGATCAGGGCAATGAGCATCGTATAGCCGACGCCGGAAAGCAGGTAGCTGTGATATTGGCTGAGGATCCCGAGTACTTCCTTGATAAACTCCATCTTATCTCATCCGTTTCCGTTCGAATTTTTACTTCTTGATGATGACCACGAGGTTGCTGTTGTAGTAGCAGTCGGTGAAGTCGACCTGCTCTTC
The DNA here is from genome assembly GCA_002437575.1 of Clostridiales bacterium UBA6388. GTDB lineage: Bacteria > Bacillota > Clostridia > Oscillospirales > Oscillospiraceae > CAG-170. Next base: position 3,310 of record DJQK01000131.1, read on the forward strand.
GCGCTCGGCCGTGGGGCTCATACCGGCGATGATGGCGTCGACCGCGCCGGACTGGACAGCAGCGATCAGAGAATCCCACTCGTAGGAGTAGACCTCCAGAGCCATGCCAAGCTCGGCGGCAATGTACTTTGCGACCTGCACGTCGTAGCCGTTGGCATAGAGGTTATCCTTGCCGGAGATGGGCACGGCGCCGTTGGCGTCGGTCGTCTGCGTCCAGTTAAAGGGCGCGTATGCGCATTCCATCGCGATCTTCAAGGTGCCGTTCGAGGTATCGGTGTTCGAAGACTGCAACACGATCGCTTCGCCGGACTCGGTGTCGGGGTCCGCGCTTAAAGAAACCATCTGCGCCATCAGGGCCTGCCGGGTTTCCGTGGAAATGGTGGCCAAAATGTCGTTGACCGTTGCGACCATCGGCGAGCCTGTCTGGAAGGCGACGGCAATGCCGGTCTCGGCGTCGGTTGCGGTAAAGCCGGTGTCGTTATTGACAAACGGCAGATAGGTCAGCGTATCGTCCTTGCCGCAGACCTCGAGCGCCGTGGGCTCTTCTGCGACGTAGCCGTCGATCGCGCCGGACTTCAGCGCGTTCAGAAGGTCTGTGAAGTCGGGGTAGGATCTCTTGTCGACGCCTTCGATCTGATCCAGGGCGTCCAAGTGGAACGTACCGGCCTGCGCGGCGATGACTGCGCCCTTGAGGTCCGCGATGGACTTGGCGTTGGAAAGATCGGTCTTCTGCCGCGAGCCGCAGGCGGTAAGCGCCAGGCACAAAATGGCTGCGGCTAAGATGATGGATACGGTTCTTCTCATGGGATGTTCCTCCTTCAAAAAATGTGAAAAAACGGTCAAAGCAAAGTGCTTCGACCGTTGGAACCGGAATAAACCGTATCGTCTGCAAATCGAATATAGCACTCCGCAAAAAATATTGCGACAGTCGCACAGATGTTCTCTGTACGCCCAACGGGTCCGCGCCCAAACGGCGGTCCCATTTCGGCGGAAGCCCCTTTCATGTGCCATTTCCGATGTTTGAGCATCTCCGGCAGATTACTTTTGAATTCCGCGCCTCTATATCTTTGAGTTTGACTGTTATTTCGTTGTTCGCAGGTGTTCTCTGCGATTTGTGCATAGTATAGCACCGTTTTCCGACAAATCAAGCCCTTTTTTCAAAAAAACCAATTTTTGACGGAAAAGATAAATTTGCACAAAACACACCTCTGATTTTTGTGCAGTTTATCGATCGCCGCGGTCAAAGTGCGTCAGGTCCTTGATGACCTCGCCTGCAATGATCAGGCCCACGACGGATGGCACAAACGCAGTAGAGCCCGGAATATCGCGCCGGTCGGTGCATTTTCTGGCCGTGCCCGGCGGGCAGATGCAATGGTTCCGGCAGCTGATGGCCGCATCCTCCACGGGCCGGATGGGCTTTTCCTGCGAGTAGACGACCTTGAGCGTTTTGACGCCGTTTTTCCGGCAGAGCTGGCGCATGACCCGCGCCAAGGGGCAGACCGACGTTTCAAAAATATCCGCCACGCGGAAGGCCGTAGGGTCGACCTTATTGCCCGCGCCCATCGAGCAGATGATGGGAACGCCCGCCTTTTTCGCGGCCAGAACGAGCCCCATTTTTCCCGAAACGGTGTCGATGGCGTCCACAACGTAGTCAAACTGTGAAAAATCGAACCGGCCTTCCTCTTCGGGCAGGAAAAAGGTTTTGTACGTCGTGACCTTGCAGTTGGGGTTGATCGCGTGCACGCGGCTTTCGGCGGCGTCCACTTTGAATTTTCCGACCGTCTCGCGCGTGGCTAAAATCTGGCGGTTGATGTTCGTCAGGCACACGCGGTCATCGTCGACAAGGTCGAGCGCACCCACGCCGGAGCGGGCTAAGGCCTCCACGGTGTACCCGCCCACACCGCCG
>DJQK01000144.1:0-2058 GCA_002437575.1 Clostridiales bacterium UBA6388
TGTTCATGGAAGAGCTGGGCCTGAAGCAGTCGGGTCTGGACCGGCTGATCCAGTGCAGCTACGAGCTGCTGGGCCTCATTTCCTTCCTGACTGCGGGCAGCGACGAATGCCGCGCCTGGACCATCAAGAAGGGCACCAAGGCCCCGCAGGCCGCTGGCAAGATCCACTCCGATTTTGAGCGCGGCTTCATCCGCGCCGAGGTCATCGCCTTTGACGATCTCAAGGCCTGCGGCACGCTGGCCAACGCCAAGGCGAAAGGTCTGCTCCGCAGCGAGGGCAAGGAATACGTCATGCACGACGGCGACGTGGTCAACTTCCTGTTCAACGTGTAAATGCAAAATAAGAAAACCGCCAAACGTTCGATTTTTGTAAAGCAATACACATAATATGCGTGCTTCACGTAGGGGCCGATGCCTACATCGGCCCGAAGGGCAGTACGTATCCGCCTCAAACTTTCGTAAAAACGGCCAGCTCTGCCGGGGCGATGTGGGCATCGCCCCCTACGCATGGATCGGAAGTTTTGAATAGAAAAACACAGTCTATTTTGTATGCAAAGAAAACCGCTCTGCCATATGGCCATATGGCAGAGCGGTTATTTTTCTGTCTTTTCCGGCGGCATCTGGGCGTCGATGGCGTCGTTGATGAAGCGGTTCATGCTCTTTCCCTGCGAGGCGGCATAGTCGGAGATCTGCTTCCGCTTGCCTTTGGGAACGACGACGCTGATAAAATCGTATGCTTTTTTATTGTAGCGCGCGGTCGCTTCCTTCTGCGCATCCGAGTATGCCATGCTCTCACCTCATGTTTATACTACTGTAAGTATGAGGCGGAATGTATAATTCAATAAGTATATATTTGTGAAATTCCAACAATTTACATGCTTATATAAGTATAATATAATGGGAGCACCGGGGTTCCGGGGATATTATTCAGAAAAGAGGATGAAAGATGGACTACGAAGCGCTCTACGCGAAGATGGTCGAGGCGGCCGAACAGGCGATCGCGGCGATCGAGACCGCCGATTACGGCCGGGCCAGACAGCTTCTGATCGCGGCGGAGCAGAGCTGCGAGGAAGCGTATCTGCAGAAAGCGGAGTGACTGCCCGCAAAAGGCCCGCCCTCCGGGATGCCGGAGGGCGGGCCTGCGTTTTGGGGGATCTTACTTCTGCAGCTTGTTGTCCACAACGTCCTTCAGGATCGCGGTGAAGGCATCGAGCGTCATGGCGCCGAGATCGCCGTCCGCGCGGTGACGCGGGGAGACGGTACCGGCCTCGATGTCGCGGTCGCCGACGACGAGCATGTAGGGGATCTTCTCCGTCTGCGCGTCGCGGATCTTCTTGCCGATCTTCTCGCTGCGGGTGTCGACCGTCACGCGGTAGCCCTGCGCGGTGAGCTTCGCGGCCTGCTCCTTGCAGTAGTCGACGGCGCGGTCGGTGACGGGCAGGAAGCGGACCTGCTCCGGAGCCATCCATGTGGGCAGCGCGCCGGCATAGTGCTCGATCAGATAAGCGAGCGTCCGCTCGTAGCAGCCGAGGCTCGTTCTGTGGATGATGTACGGCAGCTTCTTCTCACCGTTTTCATCGGTGTAGTACATGCCGAAGCGCTCGGCAAGCAGCATGTCGATCTGGATGGTGACGAGGGTATCCTCTTTGCCGTAGACGTTCTTGTACTGGATATCGAGCTTCGGGCCGTAGAACGCGGCTTCGTCAATGCCGATGTCGTACTTGACGCCCAGATCGTCGAGGATCTTGGCCATGGCAGCCTGCGCATGATCCCACTGCTCCTTGGTGCCCTCATATTTGTTTTTGGGGTTCGCAGGATCCCACTGGGAGAAGCGGAACGTGCACTTGTCGAGCAGACCGACCGTGCCGAGGCAGTACTTGGCGAGATCAAGGCAGTCGCGGAATTCGTCCTCAAGCTGATCCGGACGCAGGACCAGATGGCCCTCGGAGATCGTGAACTGGCGCACGCGGATGAGGCCGTGCATCTCGCCGGAATCCTCATTGCGGAACAGCGTGGACGTTTCGCCCAAGCGCATCGGCAGATCGCGGTAGCTGCGGCC
>DJQK01000144.1:2069-3047 GCA_002437575.1 Clostridiales bacterium UBA6388
TAGACCTGATACTGGAACGGGCAGGTCATCGGGCGCAGGGCGAAGCATTCCTTCGTCTCATCCTGCGGGTCGCCCATGACGAACATGCCGTCAAGATAATGATCCCAGTGGCCGGAGATCTTGTAGAGCTCGCGCTTGGCCATGAGCGGGGTCTTGGTGAGCAGATACCCGTGCGCCTGCTCGACGTCCTCGACCCAGCGCTGCAGCAGCTGGATGACGCGCGCGCCCTTCGGCAGGAGGATGGGCAGGCCCTGGCCGATGCAGTCGACGGTGGTGAAGAATTCCAGCTCGCGGCCGAGCTTGTTGTGGTCGCGCTTGAGGGCCTCGGCCTGTTCGGCGAGGTACTGGTCAAGCTCTTCCTTCTTCGGGAAGGCGACGGCGTAGATGCGCTGCAGCATCTTGCGCTTGGAGTCGCCGCGCCAGTAGGCGCCGCAGCACTGCGTGAGCTTGATGGCGTTGCCCTTGATGCGGCCGGTGGAGTCGAGGTGCGGGCCGGCGCAGAGGTCGGTGAACTCGCCCTGCCTGTAGAAGGAGATGTGCGCGTCGGCGGGCAGGTCGTTGATGAGCTCGACCTTGTACGGCTCGTCCTTTTCCTGCATGTATTTGATGGCTTCCTCGCGCGGCAGCTCAAAGCGCTCGAGCTTCAGCTTTTCCTTGCAGATCTTGCGCATTTCGGCCTCGATGGCGTCGAGATGCTCCTGGGTGAAGTTGAACGGGGCGTCAAAGTCGTAGTAGAAGCCGTTGTCGATCGACGGGCCGATGGCGAGCTTGACCTCCGGGTACAGACGCTTGACGGCCTGCGCCATCACGTGGGAACAGGTGTGCCAGTACGTCTTGCGGTACTGCGGGTTTTCGAATGTGAATTCATTGTTTTCGGACATAACATATGCCTCCTCATTTGATCTGGGGCAAAGCAAAAACGCCTCACCCCTGTCATTTCAGGGGTGGGGCGCTGTACGCTCCACGGTTCCACCCTGC
>DJQK01000066.1 GCA_002437575.1 Clostridiales bacterium UBA6388
TGGTGGTCGCGCTGGGAGCGGAGATGCTTTCGCGGGAATACAGCAAAAAGCGTGTCCGTTCTTCCAAGATGGTGCTGGCGATCATCGGCGTAACGGCGGGCGTATTGTGCGGGCTGTTCGGCGTGGGCGCATTGCTTGCCGCCTACGTCAGCCGCGTGACCGAGGGCGGCGGGTCCTTCAAGGCAAACATCAGCGCGGTATTTATCGCAGACAACACCTTCCGCATCGTTCTTTACAGCGCGTTAGGACTTCTGACGCTGGACACCGTGAAGTCCGTTCTGTTGCTGATCCCATTTGCGCTTCTGGGGCTGTATGCGGGCATCCGGTGCAGCAGCCGTATGGATGAAAAGCTGGTCAGAAAGATCACTTCAGTTCTTCTGGTGCTGTCCGGTATTTCATTGATCCTGAAGAATTTATGAGGAGTGTGAGCGTATGACAGAACAGGAAATGTGGCAAGCCGTGCAGCGGTCAGACGCAAGCTATGACGGGCTGTTCTTCTATGCCGTGAAAACAACGGGCATTTTCTGCCGCCCCTCCTGCAAATCAAAGCCGCCGAAGCGGGAGAACCTCTGCTATTTTGCATCCGGTGCAGAAGCCCGCGCCGCTGGGTTCCGCCCTTGTAAGCGCTGTCGCAGCGATCTTTTGGAGTACCAGCCCATGCGAAGCCTCGCGGCGGAGATCAAGGCGCGGCTGGATCAGGCGGCATCTCTGGACGATGTGGGCTTGACGCCGCGGCGGATGACGGACATTTTCAAGCAGGAATACGGCGTGACTCCAAAAGAGTACGCCGACTCGCGTCGCCTTCGTGCGGCAAAAGAAATATTGTCTGAAACGCAGGAAAAGGTGATCGACGTTGCGTATCAAGCGGGCTTTTCCAGCCTTGCCGCATTCAACCGTTTTTTCAAGCAGCAAACCGGGCAAACGCCGACAGCGTATCGAAAGGAGCATCAAGCGCCATGAAGGGAACTGCCATTTATCCTTCGCCGGTGGGCGATATTCAACTGGACTGGGAGGACGGCGCTGTCACCGCGCTCAAAAACGCAGATAGGGACGCAAAAGCCGACGCGTCGAACGAGCTGACCCGACTGGTATTCCGGCAGTTGGATGAATATTTTGCCGGGACACGCAGGGCGTTTGATTTTCCGTACCGTCTGCACGGAACGCCGTTTCAGGAAAAGGTCTGGGCCGCACTGCGGGAGATCCCCTATGGCGAAACGCGCAGCTATAAGGACATCGCGGAAGCCATCGGACACCCGAAAGCCTTCCGCGCCGTCGGCATGGCGAATCACGCGAACCCCATTTTTATTGCCATCCCATGCCACCGCGTCATTGGGGCAAGCGGATCGCTTGTCGGCTATGGCGGCGGACTGGAAATGAAAAAAGCTCTTTTGGAGCTGGAACGATCCAACAGAGAATGATCTGAAGACAACGTTTATGCAGAAGCCTTCCGGCCAAAGGGATTGAACGGCGGTAAGATAAATCAATGCTTGCCGGATTTGCAAAGTATCCCCCATCTGTACGCATGGATTGCACCGTTCCGCGATTTACGGGATCGTGCAGCCGGTGCGCGGCTTCGCGTAACCTTTTGCGGTTTGGCTGGTTATCGTCCGATTCCGTGAAGTGCAAAGGTGCGCCCTGCGTACAGGGCATCGAAGGTGACACTCAAAATCGCCAGAAAAGAAGAGAGCCCTGGGCCACGTTCAATACGCAGCACAGGACGAAAGCTGACTTGGAGTTGTTGAAACAGGTGGATTTGTTCACAATAGTATGCTAAAATTTAATAGCAGATAAAAGAATTTGCTAAATCGTGTTTTGATAAGGGAGTGTGATTGCATGAAAAAGTTAATCGCATTAGTTTTAACATTGGTTTGTGTTTTTGCTTTGGCAAGTTGCGGTAAATCAAATAGTGGGGACTACCCTGCAACTATAATGGTAAATGGTACTAACTATTATTCCACCGATAATGCTGTTCCTGTTGAAGTAGACGAGAGTGTTATTCAATATACTACTTCCTATGCAGAAAACGGCATACCGCAATAAGATGGCGAAGCAAATTTCAACAGAGATTTAGCAACTCCTTATGCTGTTATTGAGAGTGATAGGGTGGTTGTCCTCATAGACAACGAGTGGATAGAGTTCAAAGCAAAGTAAGACTACTTCCAGTTCACAACAATCCGACTGAAAACGCAAAAGCGCCCCGCACCATGCGTCCTGTAAACGCACGGTGCGGGGTGTTCGTTCCATGATGCAGCTTTTGTCAGATACACGATCCCGGCGGCTTCCATCCTGACTGACGCTCTGGTTAACTAATACCGTGCAGGAGCCCGACCTGCACTTGCAAGTTGCGTTTTTGAAATTTTTTTGCGAAACTGCAAAAAAATATCCCCCGGGGGAGCTTAAAATTGCTTCCTTCGTCTGGTACTATACTGACAGGCAGAGACGTCCTGCCGGATTTTGACGCGATAAGGAGAACCCAAATGAAAAAGCTTCTGCCTGTGATCCTGGCAATTGCCATGCTGCTTTCTCTTGCAGCGTGTTCCAAAGCACCCGCCGAAACGACGACCGAGCCTGCGCAGACGCAGACCGAAACCGAACCGGCCGCAGAGTCCAAGACGCTCGTCTACGGCTCGGGCGATTATACGCGCATCAATCCCGCGATGGACGAGCACTGTGAGATCAACGTCCTGCTCTTCGACGGTCTGACCGCGCACGACGGTGAAAACCAGGTCGTCCCGGGTCTTGCCAAGAGCTGGGAGTTTGACGAGAAAACCAATACCTACACCTTCCACCTGAACGAAAACGTCACCTGGCACGACGGCGAGCCCTTCACGGCAAACGACGTAAAGTTCACCATCGAAGCTATCATGGACCCCGACAACGGCTCGGAAAACGCGCCGAACTTTGAAGACGTCGAAGAAATTACCGTTGCCGACGATCTGACGATCTCCTTCCGGCTTTCCGCGCTGAACGCCGCGTTCCTCGATTATATGACGATGGCCATTTTGCCGCAGCATCTTTTAGAGGGCGAGGATTTCCAGACCTCCGACTTCTTCAGAAGCCCGGTCGGCACGGGGCCGTATAAGCTTTCCAGCTGGGACGTCGGCCAGTCGATCGTGCTGGAAAAGAACGAAGGCTACTTTCAGGGCGCGGCGAATATCGACCAGATCATCTTCAAGATCGTCCCCGACGATAATGCACAGGCCGTGCAGCTGGAGTCCGGCGAGCTGGACCTCGCGCTGCTCGACCCCAAGAACGCCCAGCAGTTCCAGGGCAAGGACGGCTTTGCCTGCTATGACATGAAGACCAGCGACTACCGCGGCATTCTTTTCAACTTCTGGAACGACTACTGGACGGAAAACAAGGACATCATCCCCGCCGTCTGCTATGCCATCGACCGGCAGGCCATCGTCGACGCCGTGCTTCTCGGGCAGGGTATGCCGGCCTACGGCCCCTTGCAGCGCAACATTTATAACAACGAAAACGTCGAGCACTACGACTATAACCCCGAAAAGGCGAAGTCCATTCTCGAGTCCATCGGCTGCGTGATGGGCGATAACGGCTATTACGAGCGAAACGGCGAAGAGATCGGCTTTGTCATCAGCGTCATGGCCGGCGAACAGGACCGCATCGATATCGCACAGGCCGCGGCGCAGCAGCTGCGGGAAGTCGGCATCCACTGCACCGTGGACATCCCGGCCAAGATGGACTGGGGCGGCCAGCAGGCGTGCCTCATTGGCTGGGGAAGCCCGTTTGACGCGGACGATCACACCTACAAGGTCTTCGGCACCGACAAGGGCGCGAACTACTCCGGCTACTCCAACGCAAAGGTCGACGAATATCTGACGAAGGCGAGAGAATCCTCCGATGAAGCGACCCGCAGAGAATACTATGACCTCTTCCAGGAAGAGCTCGCGAATGACCCGGCCTACGCCTTCATCTGCTACATCGACGCCAACTATGTCGCGACCAGCCGCCTGCACGGCATCGCGCAGGACACCGTTCTCGGCCACCACGGCGTGGGCATCTTCTGGAATGTCTGCGAGTGGACGCTTGACTAAGGAAACTCCGACACAATCGTCTGCGGGCTTCGACGGATCTTTTGCCGCAATTCTGCGGTTTGAAGCCTTGAAATACACAAAGTATTCCTGCGGCTCCAAACCTTGCCTTGCGGCAAAATCTCTCGTCGAATCCTCTTGCCGATTGCGCCGGAGCTTCCTGAAAAATACTTTAATTCCTCTGTGAAACCAGCAGAGCAACCCAATCCATACAGCGTGCAAGCCAAGAGAGACCCTCTTGGCTTGTCCGCGCATATTAGGAAGGATACGATGTCTCAAGTTTTAGAGCTTCAAAATCTTCGCGTCAGCTACCATACCCCGCGCGGCGTGGTGCAGGCGGTGCGCGGCGTCGACTTGACGCTGCAGGAAGGCGAGGTGCTGGCCATCGTCGGAGAGTCCGGCTGCGGCAAGAGTGCCCTTCTCAAGGCCATCATGCGCCTGCTTCCCAAAACGGCCAGCGTCGAGGGAGAAATTATCCTCGGCGGCAGCAATATTGCGAGCTATTCTGAAAAAGAGCTCCAGAAGCTGCGCGGCAGACTTTTCTCCATGGTCTTTCAGGACCCGATGACGGCCCTCAACCCCAGTATGACGATCGGGGCGCAGATCGCCGAGGCGATCCTGGTCCATGAGCCGCGCATCTCAAAGCAGGCCCTTCGCACCAGAGTCTTAGAGCTCATGGCGCTCGTCGGCATCGAAAAAGCGCCGGAGCGCTTGAAGCTGTATCCGCACAATTTTTCCGGCGGTATGCGCCAGCGGGCGGTGATGGCCATCGCGCTTGCGTCCAGGGCAAAAATTTTGCTGGCCGACGAGCCGACGACGGCGCTGGACGTGACCATCCAGGCGCAGATTTTAGATCTTTTGCGGGACATTCAGGAAAAGCTCCGCACGGCGACGATCTTAGTGTCGCACGATCTGGGTGTGGTAGCAAGAGCCGCTGACCGCGTGGCCGTGATGTACGCGGGAAAGATCGTCGAAATCGGTCTGGCGGAAGAGGTCTACTATGACCCGCGCCACCCCTATACCTGGGCGCTTCTGCGATCGCTTCCGGCGTTAGCCGCCGGCAAAGACGCGCTGTACACCATCCCCGGAATGCCGCCGACGCTGATAAGTCCCCCGCAGGGCGACGCCTTTGCCAGCCGGAACGAGTACGCGCTCGCCATCGACTATGAAAAAGAGCCGCCAATGTTCCGCATCACGGACACACACTATGCCGCGACGTGGCTTTTAGACCCGCGGGCCCCGAAGATCACGCCGCCGGTAGGAGGAAACCGCCATGACGCCTGAAATTTTACTTGATGCGCGGCACGTGACGCACGATTTTTACCTGAGCAAAACCGCCTGCGTCCGGGCGCTGGACGATCTGTCGTTTCAAATTCGAAAGGGCGAAATTTACGGCCTTGTCGGCGAGTCCGGTTCGGGAAAATCGACGCTGGCGCGGTGCGTGATGAACCTGGTCGCGCCGCAGTCGGGAAACATTTTCTTCCGCGGCATCGACATTTTAGACCCCAGGCAGTTCCGCGCGAACAAAGCCTTTTTGCAGACCGCGCGGCAGATGATCTTTCAGGACTCGACCTCGAGCCTGAACGGCCGCATGAAGGTCTGCGACATCATCGCCGAGCCCATGCGCATTGCAAGGCTGCACCCGAAGCGCGGGACATACCGAAAAGAGGCCGCGTTCCAGATGCAATACGTGGGCCTTGACGAAATTTACCTCGACAAATACCCGGCCGAGCTCTCCGGCGGGCAGCGGCAGCGCGTCGCCATCGCGCGGGCACTTTGCATGGAGCCGGAGCTTCTGGTGGCGGACGAGCCCGTGGCCGCGCTGGATGTTTCCATTCAGGCGCAGATCATCAATCTGTTTCGCCATTTGCAGGCTGAGCACGGCTTTTCGTTTCTCTTCATCGCGCATGATCTTTCGATGGTGCGGTATCTGTGCGACCGCGTGGGCGTGCTCTTTCGCGGGCAGCTGGTCGAAGAAGCGCCGTCAAACGAGCTTTTTGACCGCCCGCAGCACCCGTACACCAAGGCGCTCCTCTCGGCCATGCCGCTTCCCGACCCCATCCGCGAACGCGGCCGGAAGCTCTATCCCTTTGACCCCGAGCAAATGCCGCGCGGCGGCGTGATGGCTGAAATATCCCCCGATCATTTTGTCCGCATGGAAGGAGGCGGCCCGGCTTGAAAATGAAAAGAACGCTGCTGAAATTCGTGCGCTTTGCCGCCGTCTTCCTCGTGAGCGTGCTGGTGTTATCCATCCTCGTGTTCACTGTGGCGCGGCTGGCCCCCGGAGACCCGCTCGTGGCCTTTTACGGCGAACGTGCGGAAAAATTAAAGCCCGCCGAGCGGGCGCTGGCCGAACAGAAGCTGGGGCTCGACCGCCCGATCCTCGAGCAGTATGTCCTGTGGCTTCAAAACGCGCTGCACGGGAGCTTCGGCATCTCGTACAAATACAAAATGGACGTGCTGGAGGTCATCGGTGCGCGTCTGCCGTTCACGCTGCAATTGGGCGGCATCGGGTTTTTGCTGACGTTTTTCCTCTCGCTCGGCCTCGGCGTTCTGTGCGCAAGGCACGAAGACGGGCCTTTGGACCGGGCGCTTTGTAAGATCGGCACGGTGACGAGCTGCATTCCGGAGTTCTGGCTGTCTCTGGTGCTCATCCTCCTTTTCGCGGTGAACCTGCACTGGCTTCCAAGCTCGGGCGCGTATGACGTGGGAAAAGCGGACGATCTCAAAAGCCGCGTGCTGCACCTGATTCTGCCGCTCACGGTCGTGGTAACGGGCCATCTGTGGTACTACGCGTACATGGTGCGCAACAAGATGTTAGATGAAATGCGCATGGATTATGTGCTGCTGGCAAAATCCAAGGGCCTCGGCCGAAGGGCGGTTTTGTACCGGCACTGCCTGCGAAACGTTATGCCGTCTTACCTTTCGATCATGGCCATCTCCGTGCCGCACATTCTGGGCGGGACGTACATTGTCGAAAGCGTCTTCTCCTTTCCGGGGCTCGGCACGCTCAGCTATGAAAGCGCCCGCTACAAGGACTACAACCTTCTCATGGTGCTGTGCATTTTATCGGGCGCGCTCGTCATTGCCAGCAGCCTTTTTGCGCAGGCGCTGAGCGAAAGGATCGACCCCCGAATGCGGGCAAAGGAAGTCATTGACAGCTGGGAGGCGGACACGGATGGATGATTTTACATTGGTCGGGATCCGGCCTGATCCCGCGCCGGTTTCCGCGCAGAAAGCGCCGTGGTACAAGGGAAAGCCCATTTTGCCGCTGCTCATTTTGGGCGCGATCGCGCTCGGGTGTCTGCTCTGCGACACGTTTGTGACCAAGGAGCCCGGCTACATGGACCTGACGGCCTGCAATTTCGCGCCCAGCGCCGCGCACCCATTCGGCACGGACACGATGGGACGCGACATTTTCTCGATGATCTGGTCGGGCGGCAGACTATCTCTTCTCATCGGCCTGCTTGCGACGCTTTTGTCGACGGCCATCGCCGTTTTCCTCGGCAGTCTCAGCGGCTGCGCGGGAGAAAAGCTCGACGCGTTTTTGATGCGGGCAAACGAGATCTTTCTTTCCATCCCGAACCTGCTGCTGATCGTCCTGCTGCAGGCGCTTCTCGGAACAGCCAGCGCGTGGAGCTTGTCGGTCGTCATCGGCCTGACCTCGTGGATGTCCATTGCAAAGGTCGTGCGCACGGAGGTGCGCGTGCTGCGAAGCGCGGAGTATGTGCAGGCGGCAAGGTGCATGGGCGGAAGCTTCCTGCACGTTTTGCTCACGCATCTGGCCCCGAATTTCCTGCCGTCGATTTTGTTCATGGTCATCATGAACGTGCGCGGCGCGATTCTGGCCGAGTCGACCTTGAGCTTTCTGGGGCTCGGCCTGCCGCTCGAGGTCGTGTCGTGGGGCAGTATGCTGTCTCTTTCTGAAAAGGCGCTTTTAACGGGAAGCTGGTGGATCATCATGATTCCGGGGCTGTTTCTCGTTGTGACGTTACTGAGCCTCACGGACATCGGAAACGCCGTCCGCAAAAATCTTGGCAGGCGCGACCAGATCTTATAACGCAAAAACCCCGCCGCTCCTGGGAGCGGCGGGGTTTTTATTTCCGGGAAACGGTTATTGCATTGCGCGGTAGAGGAAGGTGACGATCTGCGCTCTGGTGCAGGGGTCGTTCGGAAGGAGCTTCGCGCCGCTGCCCTGCAAGACGTTTGCCGAGATCGCCCAGTTGAGGGCGGCGCGCGAATAGGCGGGAATTTCCGCACTGTCTGCATAGCCGCCGAGAAGTTCGGCAAGCGTCACTGCGTCCATGCCGTTGGCCGCCTTATAGCGGAAGAGAAGCGTGACGATCTGGGCGCGTGTGCAGAGTGCGTCGGGCTCGAACGTGGTCTCACTCGTGCCCTGCGCAATACCGTTCTCGACCGCCCAGAGAACGGCCTGATAATAGTAGCTGCCGGACGTTACGTCTTCGAACGCCGTCGAGTAGGCGTGCGGCGCGGGGCAGCCTGCGGCCCGCCAGAGGAAGGTCACAGCCTGCGCTCTGGTGCAGGGTGCGTCGGGGGAGAAGCGCGTGTCGGAAGTTCCTTCGGTGATCCAGTTTTCCAAAGCCCAGTTGACGGCTTCTTCGTAGTAGCTGCCGGCCGGAACGTCAACGAAGGCGGGAATTTTCTCGAACACGACCTCGATGGTCTGGTCTTTGCGAGCCGTTGCAAAGGTGTAGCTGCGAAGCGCGCCGACGGATCTGCCGTTCACGAGCACGTCTGCCACGCGGTAACCCTTGTCCGGCGTGAAGACGAAGGTCTGGCCGAGATCGCTGCGGACGTTTGTCTCGCCGGAAGGGGAGACAGAGCCGTTTTCGCCTGCCGAGGCGGAGATCGTCGAGTACGAGAACCGGCTGCCGGAGGACTCAGATGGGAAGTCAGGTGCGGGAGTGTAATCCTTTTGCCACTTGAAGACCGGCAGGTACTTACCGGCTTCCGGTACATAGCGGCACGTATCGTCCCATGGGGAATCGGTGCGGCCATCGATGAGCAGATCGCGCACCGTGCCGTCGGCGAATTCCCGGATGCTCTTGGGCTCTGTTTTTGTGACAGTGGCCTCGTCATCACCAACCGCTTTATTACTTGTAGCATCCAGATAATAGCAGTTATCTACAGAAGCATATATTTTTGATGAGATAGAGCCCACTATCTCGCCCGCGTAGCTGTATGCGCTGCCAGTAGTGGTCACCTTGCCTGTATTATAACAGTTGGCGATCCGATTTGGATAATTACTGTCATCAACCCTATCGGAACAACCGGCAATACCACCGGCACATACGCCGGAGACCGTTCCGACATTATAGCAGTCACGGATCGCTGAATAATTCTTGCTTGTTTCGCTAGTGCTATTGCTATTGAAAACACCGCAGAGCCCACCGGCACTTTTGCCTGAAATAGTACCGAAGTTGGCGCAGCCGATGATGTTGCCGTTCCAATTCCAGCCGACAATTCCGCCGGCATAGTAACTCCCAGTTACGGTACACCAGTTGGTGCAGTTTTCGATGGTACTGCTGTCAGCATAGCCCGCGATGCCGCCGACTTTGCACAGAGTATCGTTGGAGGATACCTTACCTGCCACGGTCAGGTTTTTGATGGTGGCGCCTGTTACAACACCGAACAGACCGGCAAAATCGGATTCGACCGATACGTTCAGACCGGAAATGGTGTGGCCGCCGCCGTCAAATGTGCCGGAGTATACGCAGGTACTACTGCCAGTGCCGATCGGCGTCCATGCTACGTTTTCCAGATCGATGTCGTTCATCAGCACGGCGCACGCGCTGTATTTTCCACCGTTCACCAAATTGCGGAACGCTTTCAGTTCAGCCGCTGTGGTCAGCTCATAGGGGGAGTTTTTCGTGCCGAGGCCAGTGATCACTTCACCACCCAGCATACTGGTCACCGCTCCTTCAAAAACAGTTCCTGCGGTATTTTCCTTCTGACGAACAGTGCCGTAAAACTTGCAAGGGCCAGTCACTGTGCCGCCGTTGGCATAGATGGTGCTGTGGTAGCCTAGGTCGATGCTGTCGACAGTACCGCCATTCAGGTTTGTTGTTGTTATGCCGCTCGTAACTACACCGCCGGTCACTGTGCCGCCGGTCATCGTGAAGGCTGTTCTTTCATTGCCAGAAGTGCTTGCCTCACCAACTTCAATACCTGTCTCTTCACCGCTGATTTCTCCTGACTCAAGAGTGAAGACAGCATTCGTAGATACCATGACAGCTGTGCCGTTCTGCGATATCACTTTACCGCCGCCGGCACTGTCTTTAAGAGTCAACGTGTTCGTTTGCTTGATCCAAAGCGTGTAGCTGGACTTCTCAGCGCCTGTCAGCGTATGGCTGTTCAGATCCAGCGTGATATTGGCGTTCCCTGCGGTGGAGCCAATATTAAGAACTTGCGGCAGGGGAATATTTCCTGTCAGCTTATAGTTGCCGTCTGGCAGGGTAATTGTCTTCCACGTTTTATCTTGTGGAAGCTCGTCAATATAAGTCTGATCTATTTCTGTCCAAGTTACGGTCTCAGTCCGATCCTCTGCCAGCACCGCCGTTGGCAGCAGAACCAGCGTGAGCGCGAGCAGCAGCAGGACGCTTATCCAGTTTCGTTTCATCGTGTTTCCTCCGTTTCTGCCGGCAGGACCGGCGTCAGACCGTCCAGTGAAAATTCGTACCGCATCGCAAGCGCCTGGAAAAGCTCGTGCATCACGCGCTCCGAGACCGAGCGGATATCGAGCCCCTCCACAAACGCGACGGCCGCGTCGGCTTCACCCTTCGGCACATTGTAAATGCGAAGCGTCTGCGACAAAAACAGCCGCAGCTTTTTTTCCAACGTCAGCGCTTCATCGCACGGATGGGCCATGTAGCCGCGCATGACGCCGGACGAGCCGATGTCCATGTGGTAAAAATCCTGCTCCGTGAGCTCCGGAAGATACGCCCCGAAGATCGCGTGCAGCTCCTTTGCCGTCTGGCGCAGGATATACGCCGAGGCCTCCTTCTGCGTGTAGGCTTCGATGTAAATTTCGCGCAGGTTTTCGTTCAGCTCCGTGAGCGTGAGCTGGATGGCCGTCTCGACCGCGTAGATATACACCGGCGGGAGCGTCCGGCCGGTCTCGCGCCTGGCCATCGCGAACTGGTTTTCGAACATGAACGCAGTAAGCTCGGTCAGAACGCCGTCTTTGGCTCTGAAAATATTCTGGAACGTGCTGTAGGACACGTCGGCCTTTTCGATGATCTCGGCGAGCGTGGTCTTCTTGTAGCCCTTTTCCAGAAACAGCTTCACGCAGACGGTCAGAATGCGCTTTTTTGCCGGGAGACTGGCGCTTGTCAGGGAAATGGCGATCACATCCTTTCTTGTGTGGTGTGTATACCAGAACTATATCATGCTTCTCACGGAAAAGCAAGCAGAAAAATGGGGAAGCTCCGATTTGTGCAGAGCTTCCCCGGATCTATGCAGAAGCGCCCTCGCCCTTGAGCAGCGAAAGCAGCTCCTCGGAAGACATATTCAAGATACCGGCCTCCTCGCCGCCGGATATTGTGTCCAATAGTGCAGCCTTCTTTTCCTGAAGCTCCAGAATTTTTTCTTCGATGGTGTCCTTCGCGATCAGCTTATAGACCTGCACGTGCGCCTGCTGGCCGATGCGGTGGGCGCGGTCGGTCGCCTGATCCTGCGCCGCCTGGTTCCACCAGGGATCAAAGTGGATCACAATGTCGGCTGCCGTCAGGTTAAGACCCGTTCCGCCTGCCTTCAGGGAGATGAGAAAGACTGACGCGCCGCCTTCGTTGAAGGCCTTGACCATCGCAGCCCGCTTTTCCTTGGGCGTCGAGCCCTGAAGCGTGAAGCTCGAAATATGCAGCGCGTCCAGCCGCGCGCGCAGCCGGTCGAGCATGGAGGTGAACTGCGAGAACAGCAGGATCTGATGTCCATTTTCTGTCATCGTCTCGCACAGCTCCACGCAGGCGTCCAGCTTGCTCGTTGGACCTTCATAATTTTCAAAGCAGAGCCCCGGATCGCAGCACACCTGCCGCAGCCGGGTCAGCGCGGCGAGAATTTGCAGCTTGCCCTGCCCGTCTCCGAGATCTGCAACGGCGGCCTGCACACAGGCGTAATAGAGCTTCCGCTCCTGCTCGGAAAGGGAGATTTTTCGGACATATTCCTCCTTGGGCGGAAGCTCCCTGAGCACGTCCTTTTTCAGTCTGCGCAGCAAAAACGGCTGCACCAGCCGCCGCAGCTGAGAAATTGCGTCCGGATTTTTGGACTTTAGGATCGGCTTTTCCAGCTTTTCACGGAAGGCGCGATTGCTGTAAAGATACCCCGGCATGAGAAAATCGAACAGGTTCCAGAGCTCGCTGAGCCGGTTTTCGATCGGTGTTCCGGTCAGCACGAACCGCTGCCGGCACGAAAGGCGCTTGACGGCCTTGGACGAGAGCGTAGATGCGTTTTTGATGTGCTGCGCCTCGTCGAGCACGCAGCAGTAAAATTGCAGCTTCACATACGCTTCGATATCCTGCCGGACAAGCTCATAGGACGTGACCCATACGTCGCATTCTGCGCCCGCACCGCGCAGACGTTCGCGCTCAGCGGCGTTTCCCAGAATCAGCTGGAAGCGCAGCTGCGGGGCAAATTTTTGCAGCTCGTCGCCCCAGTTGTAGATCAGGGAGGCCGGACACACGACAAGGCTCGGCGCACCGACGGTCTTTTGGGGAACAGCGGCTAAAAAAGCGATCATCTGAAGCGTTTTGCCAAGACCCATTTCGTCCGCGAGAATGCCGCCGAAGCCATAGCCCTCCAGCGTTTTGAGCCACTGATAACCGGTCTGCTGATACGGCCGGAGCTGCGCGTGCAGCCCCGCGGGCAAAGCGTAGTCGCTCTCGGAGAGCGTCTTGAAATCGCGGATCATGCTGCGCAGACGACTGTCGCGGCTGACCTGTATGCCGTCGCTTCCGGACAGCAGCTCATCCAGATACAGCCCGCGATACGCCGGAAGCGCCGCTTTGCCGCGGGCAAGCTCCCGGTCGGAAAGCTGGAGCATCTGCGCCATTTCCGCCAGCTTTTCACACGACGAGCCGTTCAGCTCCAGATACCGGCCATCCGGCAGGCGGTGATATTTCCTGCGCAGCAGCATACTCCGGTAAAGCCCCGAAAGCTCCTCGGGCGGATAGCCGCCGGTGTCCAGCGTCAAGGACAACAGTCCGTCGGAAACGGAAAGGCCGACGCTGGCCGGTGCCGGCTGGATGCGCCTGCGGTTCAGGCGGTCACTGAAATAGACCTCGCCTCTGCGGCGAAACGCGTCGATCGGGCCCGTGAGAAAATCATACGCTGCGTCCTCGCCCTGCAAAACAAACTGCCGGTCCTGCTGCTGAAAATAGCGCCGGACGAAAACAAGCGCGGCGCTTTCTTCTTTTTTGTTCCGCCGCACACCGTCCGGCTCCGAGGCATCGTCAAACGCGATCGAATGGGCATCGTACCGGAAGACCGGCTTGACAAGCAGCGTGTCCTGCTCCATATCAAAATAGAAGCAGACCGTGCAGGGATCGGGGATGTAGGTTTGTAAAAGCTTCTGCGGATCTTCGATCTCGACCTGTTCACCGAGCGCCGGCAGCACGCAGCCGCAGAAGGTCGGGAGATCCTTCTGCGCCAGAAACATCGTCTGCTGCCCGGCTTCGAGCAGCGGGTAGATCTTTTCCCGGAACTGGTCCGAGCAGCGCAGAAGCGTCCCACCGCCGAGCGCGTATAAGCTCCGATAGCTGCCGAAAAAGCGGTAGGGGCAGGGCGTCTGGAGCGTCAGCCGTGCGCCGCCGCCTTCTTCCGCAATTTGCAGACGGACCTGGGGGTCTGCCTGCGTGAGCGTGAGCGGCTTGGCCCCTGCGCAGTCAACCGGTGCGTCGGATAAAAGCTCGAACCAACGGTCAAAGGAGTCGCCGGTCAGCGTGATCTCGTTTTTTCGATAATCCGGAGGCTCGTAGCCCATATAGTAGGAAGAAGAACCGAGTGCGCGGTACCTGCCGTATTCGTTCATCAAAAGCCGGATCATGGCCTGCGCCTTCGGTTCAAACTGCTCGAGGTCATGCTCCAGCGTCAGTCCTTTTCCGTAGACGACTGTCCGGCGCTGGTTCACATTGTCCAGAAACTCCCGGATATTCTGCACGCTGTACAGCCGGTCGTACCCGACGCGAAGGGAAAACGAGGGATATTCGGTCCCATATCCGTCGCGCAGCAGCGCGCACAGGCGGATAGGCTTCTGAGAAGGCTCGGCCGATTCCTGCGTGATCTGCAGATAGCGCTGGAGCATCTGCCGTGCATACCGGTCGCTGCCGGGCACACGCTCGCGCGGCGGCTCACTGAGAAAGGCGATCATGGCGGCGGCAAGGTGCTTGCAGCGGCCAACGTCGGCGAAGCGCGGGCAGGAGCAGTTGATGCGCAGCCGGCCGTTCTCCATTCTGAGAAACTGCACCGTATAGCGTTTGGTGCCGCGGACGGTGCAGCTGACGTCCATTTCCGTGTCGGTTTTTGTACACTGCATATCCGTGACCCGCCCCTGCCGGTAATATTCCATCCCGCGTTCATAATCGGTGGGGGTAAACAGTTTTTTTACCTGATCCAGATCCATCCGAAAGCTCCATTCTACAAGTATGATGCTGTGCAAGTGGAAAAACGCCCGGTTTCCGCCGCATTTGCGTCTTTTCGTTCAGTATAACAGACAGCCGCAGAAAAATCCATAGGCAGATGCACTAATGCGGGACATCCTTGAGATGTGGGGCTGCCAGAGGTATAATATAGGTGTAAGGTTTGTGTATCGTGCAATAAGATAAAGCCGTTTGGGACTATACAGAAAAGCTGCGGGAGCAATACACAGCCGAACTGAAAAAAGTCACACAGTTACAAAAACAGTGGGCATTGAGGAAACCAGTCCTCGACGCCCACTGTTTGACTTTGCAGAAAGAAATTTGGAGATTGGAGCAGGAGATTGACGAGTTGGTGATGGAGAAAATACAGATATAGCAATGACAGCAGCCGAACACTTATAGATCAATTACCAAATCAGGAAAACAAAATCGTGACCCAACGAAGTGGTTACGATTTTGAAGCGAGGAGCAGCAAAATGAGCGCGAGATGAGCTTTTATGAGAAACATAAAAGCTCGTCGCAAGCGATATGACGCTTGCGACGAGCTGGTGCGCCCGACAGGACTTGAACCTGCACGCTTGCGCAATGGAACCTAAATCCATCGTGTCTGCCAATTCCACCACGGGCGCAGATATGAGCGACAGGGAAATCCGCCGCTATTTTATTGTCCTCTGAT
>DJQK01000055.1:0-406 GCA_002437575.1 Clostridiales bacterium UBA6388
GCAGTCGGGAGATTGGCCGAGGTATCGGTTACGATTCTGAACATGATATTGCTTCTTTCTGCATATAATCTTCTATATTAGATTATCACATATCATGCGCAATGTCAATTCGTCTTCCAGTACAAATATTCGTTGCATTTTATCCGGAATGTGCTATACTGGTTACGAAAGGTGTGTGTAAGTTTATGGAATTCGACAATGACCTTGTCGTGGGCAAGCTGCGGCGGTGGGAAAAGTATCTCGCCGCCTATCGCCTGCCCGCGTGGGAGCAGATCCCGGATCTCGGGCTGTACATGGAGCAGGTCGTGCTGCTTCTGCGGCAGTATCTCGACTATCTGCCGCCCGAGCTCAAGCAGCCCGAGCCCATCACGGCGGCCGCCATCAACAACTACGTCCGCACCCGGCT
>DJQK01000055.1:485-4260 GCA_002437575.1 Clostridiales bacterium UBA6388
CGCCTGTCCGAGCTGCAGACGCTGCTGCCCGGCGATCTTCCGGAGGACGAGGTCCGGCGCACCTATGACGCCTATGTGCGGCGGCACCAGCTGTGCGCGCAGTATTTCATCGACCAGGTCCGCCTGACAGCCGCCGCCATGTTTGACCGTGAGGTCACCATGGAGCTCGCCGTCCGTGACACCCCGGAGATGATCACCTCCGCCGCCATCCTGAGCGGCTTCGCCCGCCTCTTCGCCGAAAAGCTCCTGCTCCTCGAAGGCAAGACCCTCGCCACCGGCGGCAGCATCGAGGTCCGTACCTGACAAAACCCACCTCCGGCAGCTGCCGGAGGTGGTCATCTTTTTTCGTTATGCCCCGATCCTTTGTGTGCGCCAGGCTTCTCCGTGCGTACCATATAAAAAATCAAATTCATGCAGAAAAATCCGCCGGTCTGTGATAGAATCAAAGCAAGCTGTGCGCAGGGCGGCCTGCGCAGATTCTGACGGAAGGATAATGGAACATGAAACTTGTGATTCTGGATGGTTATACGGAGAATCCCGGCGATCTGAGCTGGGATGGGCTGCGGGAGCTGGCGGAGGTGACGGTCTATGACCGGACGAGCCTGACGGATCCCGCGCAGACGATCGAGCGCATCGCGGACGCCGAGATCGTGCTGACCAACAAGACGCCGCTGCCGCGGGCGGTCTTTGAGGTCTGCCCCAACATCAAAATGGTCGGCGTGCTGGCCACGGGCTACAACGTCGTGGATATCGCCTGCGCCAGGGAGCGCGGCATCCCCGTCTGCAACGTCCCGGCCTACGGCACTGCCTCGGTCAGCCAGTATGCCATCGCCCTGCTGCTCGAGGCCTGCCACCACATCGGCCATCACAGCGACGCCGTCCATGCCGGCCGCTGGGCCAGCTGCCCCGACTGGTGCTTCTGGGATTACCCGCTCGTCGAGCTCGAGCATAAGACGATCGGCATCATCGGCTTCGGCCGCATCGGCCAGTCGACCGGCCGCATCGCAAAGGCGCTCGGCATGCGCGTGCTGGCCTATGACGTCTTTCCCACCGACGCCGGCCGCGCCGTCGGCGAATACGTCGATCTGGACACGCTGCTCGCCGCCTCGGACGTGATCGCCCTGCACTGCAATCTGACGCCGGTGAACGAGAAGATCATCTGCAAAGCGAACATCGAAAAGATGAAAGACGGCGTAATCCTCGTCAACAACGCCCGCGGGCAGCTCGTGGCCGAGCAGGATCTGGCCGCCGCGCTGAACAGCGGCAAGGTCGCCGCCGCCGCGCTCGACGTCGTCTCCACCGAGCCCATCCGCAGCGACAATCCCCTCCTGCAGGCGAAAAACTGCATCCTCACCCCGCACATCTCCTGGGCCCCCATCGAAAGCCGCCAGCGCATCCTGGACTGCACCATCCGCAACGTCCGCCAATTCCTCTCCGGCACCCCGGAAAATAACGTGTGGGGGTAAATTACTCAATATAACATATCAAACCCACCGTATTTCAATCGAAATACGGTGGGTTTTTTGCGCCAGTGGCCGGTTCAGGTTTCTGGTTTGGGGGTGTCTGTCATGTAATGCCCCGCAGTCCATCGCCTGCATAAAAATCGCCCGGCCATCCTGCGGATGACCGGGCGATTTTATGGGTTCACGGGCGGATGATGCAGTCGGCCTGGAGCTGTTTTTCGGCGATGACGTACATGTTGGTCACCTCGCCGACACGGAGCTTTTCGGTCAGGCCGTAGTAGTTGAGGCAGGTGCCGCAGGTCAGGATCTCGACGCCCTGGCTCTGCAGCGCCTGCAGATCCTCGAGCGAGGCCGAGCCCTCGCAGGTGACGGCAGCGCCGCCGTTGTAAAACAGGATCGCCGCGGGCAGCGTCTCCTGCTGCGTGAGAGCGAACAGGAACGCCTTGAGCAGAGCTCTGCCGAGCTCCTCATTCCCCTCGCCCATGTGGTCGGCCGAGATAACGACGACGGTCTTCTTCTGCGCCGCCGGGGCGGTGCAGGCGATCGTCTCCTCCTTCGGCAGCTCCGCGCCCTCCGCCGCGGTGATGGTGACGCGATATTCGGCGTCCGAGATCGTCTCGACCTCGATGCTGCAGCCCTTGCTCTCGGCCAGCCGCCGGAGATTCTGCACCGCCGTTTCATTGTCCACCAGCGTCTCCACGCTCCCCGCGCCGCCCAGCGACTGCAGCGCCCGCAGCGTCTTCACGACCGGCAGCGGGCAGGCATCCCCCATCGCATTGATCTGGATCATAAATCTTCCTCCTTCGTGCTCCTTTCAGGAATATAACGTCTGCCTACAGTATATCCCCTCCCCGCCCCGGATGCAAGTGGTTTCGCCGTGTGCAAAACGCCGGATGGCAGCAGGTTTATTCTCTCTGCGTGGAAGACTGTACAGCACGAAGAAAGGACGCAACGCTATCTTCTGTCATTCAAGTCAGCATCGATGAGAGAAAGCTTCTTTCCCTGTCAAGCCTATAACTTGAATCCTATTTGTCTGATTCGTCTTCGTCCTCTTCATCCCAAGAATAGGGTAGATATTCGATTGCAAACAGATTATTTGCTTTATATCGGACTGTGTATTTCTTTCTGGACTGTCCGCAAAAAAGCGCTATGCCTTCCAGCTTCACAGGCTCACAATCGTCTACGCCTTCAAGTGGTAAAACCAGCTTCGCTGTTCCGATGGAGTTTTTGCCGTCGCAGATTTCTGCCAATACAGTTCCGTCAACAACCGCGTCAAGATTATTATAAATGACGAGTTTCTCTTTCAAGATACATTGCGCTGTTACATGGCACGTTCCCGTTTTGCTGACGGTGATCTCCGCTTCTTCGAATTTCAGCATATCCAGGCACTTTTCTGCGCTAATGTCCGCAACCATTGCTGAGCCTGTTTTCTGTATTTGGTACAGAAGTTCCTCCGCCTCATCTTCCAGATCTTTTCTCTCCCGATCAACACGCTCTAAAATGCCGCTGTGAACCAAAGAAGAAACATAGGCACTGTTTATTGCGTCAGCTCGCGCACGGTTTTCGGCATTCTGCCGTTGAATATCCATCGCCGTCGCAAGGCCCGCCGCCGGCCCAGCAAGTCCGCTGGCAATGCCGCCGTGGATGGCCCAATCTGTATCTCGTGGTGTTGCTACAGGAGGCATAATCAATGCAGAATAACCCTGCGACATTTGGTGAGCCCCTTCTGATGTCTTTTTGTATTGATCATGCAGCATCGCAAGTCGCTTCTCTCGTCCGGAATAATCTGCGTATTTTCCCAACTCCGCACACCTTTGACGTTCCTCGGTTCTCAACGTTTCCAACTCTGCTTCTCTTTTGCGCCGGGCTTTCTCGTTCTTTTCTCGTCTTTCTTTCTGTGCCAATGCTGATGCCTCAAGAAAAAAAGTTTTTGCATCCGCATCTCCCAACTGCATTGTACCGGCGATCTGCGTGATTATTTGCAGATCCTCTTCCGATTGAATCGCAGTGACGCCTGCTTTTTTGCACATCTGATAGAAGTTCCGCAGCTTTCGATTGTCTTGCTCCACTGCCTGCCGCGCGCTGCGTTTCTTTTCTTTTTGTTTCTCTTCTATGCTCCATTTTATACAAAAGAAAAAGAGTAGCCCGATTGCAGACGCAATTATGATAATAACCCCGCTTACTCCAAATGTGGCGCCCAAAACGACAATAAGAAGAATCAGAAACAGCGCAATCATGGAATTCCCTCCCTAAAACAAAAAAGTGTGCAGCCCAATGCAGGGCTACACACCGAAAAACGCATAGCCCCAATT
>DJQK01000055.1:4344-6999 GCA_002437575.1 Clostridiales bacterium UBA6388
ACGCATCCTTCGACTCGTCAAAATATATAATTGTGTGGCAAAATTATCTTATCATAGCTCCTTTCGTATTTCAACACTTTTCCATCAGGTGACGCCATCAGGATCATTCAAAACCGCCGCGTCAGCGGCACATCACTTTTTCACTTTTACTTATTCCTTCCCAAAATCGGCCCCGAATTTTAGTGAACAGTGAATCGTGAAGAAGTAAAAAGTAAATCGGCAGCCTTCTTGCGAAGACTGCCGATTTTGGAGGTGCCGCCCAGATTTGAACTGGGGAGTGAAGGTTTTGCAGACCTTTGCCTTACCACTTGGCCACGGCACCGGATATGAAAATAGGAATGCGCGGAGGCATTCCTATTTTATTTGGAGCGGGTGACGAGGCTCGAACTCGCTACCTCCACCTTGGCAAGGTGGCGCTCTACCGGATGAGCTACACCCGCATAATGGTGCCTCCGGTCGGAGTTGAACCAACGACACGCGGATTTTCAGTCCGCTGCTCTACCTACTGAGCTACAGAGGCATATTGAGGCGAGATTGCTCTCGCCTCAATACATTATGGCGACCCGGAACAGACTCGAACTGTCGACCTCCAGCGTGACAGGCTGGCGTGCTAACCGACTGCACCACCGGGCCAGGTAAATTGGTGGAAAGTACAGGGCTCGAACCTGTGACCCCCTGCTTGTAAGGCAGGTGCTCTCCCAGCTGAGCTAACCTTCCGTTCCATCAAGCCGCATCTCTCAGCGACGAGTGTATTATAGCGGCCGATGCAGAAAAAGTCAAGAACAATTTTTCAAAATGGCAGACTTTTTTCTCAGCCCCTACGCCGGCTGCAATTCCATACTTGAGAACAGCTCCGCCGCCGTGGTATCATAGGCTGTGCCGGAGCCCTCCGGCACGCTGAGGGTCAGCGCGTAGCAGTGCGCGCCCTCCGAGATGACCTTGCAGCGGTACAGCCGCCCGCCCTCGTCGGACGCGGCGTACCACGCGAACTGCCAGACCGGCCGGCTGCGGCTGCCGCTCTCATACACATGCAGCGCGGACGCGTCAAAGCCGGACAGGCTGCGCACGACGCTCTGCTGGGACGCGGCAGGCATGACCTGCGTCACGATCTCATATCCGCCGCCCGGCTGGGTATAGACGTGCTGCGTGCCGGCCTCGGCAAAGACCTCCTCGACCGCGTCCTGCGGCAGGCGGACACAGATGACGCTGGACGCGCCGTCCGATTCCCGCACGCAGCCGCCGCCCACCGTTTCCCAGACGGTCTGCGCCGAACAGGCGCACAGGTCGGCCATCATGGCCGCCAAGACCAAAATTACGATCCGTTTCATATCAAATCCGCCTCCATCCAAAGAAAGGAGATCCGCACATGCTTGTTCCCCTGCTTCTTATGAATGCAGCCGGCTTCGGAATTATGCTGCTGGATAAAAATTTGGCCCGCCATCACCGCCGCCGGGTGCCGGAGGCGCTTCTGCTGGCGTTTGCCGCCTGCTTCGGGAGCGCGGGCGTGCTGGCTGGGATGCTGATCGGGCATCACAAGACCAGAAAGCCCCTGTTCGCCGTGACGGTGCCTCTGCTGCTGCTCGCGCAGAGCGCAGGACTATATCTCCTGTTCGGTCACTGACGGAGCTTGCGCTTGTTGCCCTTGGCGTCGACGATATAGGTGTTGTCCAGCTGCTGGCGCAGATCGCCCACGACGGAATCGATGTAGGCCCGGCGGAGCTTTGCCCGCTCCTCGTTTTCCTCCGGCGTGAGGCCGACGGTCTTTGCCTTGCGCGCAAGCTCGTTGATGCGCTCGATGTCTCCCTTTTTCATAGTAACGCTCCTTATAGAAATCTTGTAATTTCGATCGCGATGCGGCCCTTTTTCGTATTGCCGCCGATCGTCTCCAGCCGGATCTTGCCGAGACCGCGGATGGTGATCACGTCGCCCTCCGCCGCTTGCTTGTCGCCCTTCATGCAGGGCGCGTAGTTCAGCTCGCATTTTCCGGCGGCGATATAGTCCGCGGCCTTGCCTCGGCTGATGGAAAAGCCGGAGGAGACGACGCCGTCGAGCCGCAGCGAGGGGACGGTATCGCGGACGGCCCTGACCTTCTGCTCCGGGACGCAGATCTGGTCGATGGGGATCTGCTCCACATGCAGCTTCGTGCGGCCGGCGGAGAGGAAATTCTGCAGCAGGTACGGTAGGATCTCCCGCGTGACGAGAAAATCGCAGCTGCCCGCCGAGACATAGATATCCCCCACCGTCTCCCGTTTGATCCCGCAGCCCATGAGCGCGCCGAGAAAATCCCGGTGCGTGAGCGTGTCGCCCACAAAATACACCGCACGGACGGCCGCGATAGGCCCCTCGTCCCCCGTGAGCCAGCTCTCGTCCAGATACTCCGGCACATGGCAGCAGACCTCGCGCTCGGCCATGGCCGGGCCGCCGAAGAAGACAAAGTCCTGCCCCCGCAGCAGCTCCGCGGCGAGCATCTGCTCGCGCTTGGACAAAAACGCCGTCGCGGCGGGGATATTGCGGGCCGCCGCGGAAGTGATGCGCTCATAGACCCGGGCCAGCAGGATCTCGTCTTCCTTCGTCTGCGCCATCCGGGCGATCTGTTCTCGTTTGTCCATGCTCCGCCTCCTGTTCTTCAGAGGTATTGTAGCAGTCCGGCGAAAA
>DJQK01000080.1:0-621 GCA_002437575.1 Clostridiales bacterium UBA6388
CACGGGAAGCCGTTCACCGTAATCGTCTCATAATGCGCCTTATGGTCGGTGGGCGTAAAAACGCCGCGATTGCGGTTTTGCTTTTCAATGACCTTTTTCAGTTCGTCCTCCGGCAGGCCGAAGGCCTTCTTCGCACCGGAGATTTTGTATGCGCTGCGCAGGATAGATGCAAAAATACTCATGATTTCGTCCCCCTCATTTACGTGCTGTGACGCACAGCCAGCTTTTCCTTTTGTGTATCTGGACATCTCGGAATCCCGCCTGTTCCAGATACGCTTCCAGCTCGGTATCCTTGTAGATGGTCATGCCGCCAATGATCCTCGTCCACTTCTCATCCTTATCAGTATCGCCATTGCTTTCATTGCAGATGAGAAAGATCCCGCCGGGCCTCAGTACCCGCCAGACCTCCAGAAAGCACTGCGGCAGGTCGGGCCAGAAATAGACGGTTTCAAATGCGGTCACCACATCAAACCGCTCCGCTTCAAACGGCAGTTCTGCCACACTTGCCTGCTGCACAGCACACCGCCCTGCCTCAATGGCACTGGCATTGACCTTTTGCGCTTTTTCCACGCTGACGGCTGCGTAGTCGATGCCCTGCACCTTGCCTTTGGGGCACAGCTT
>DJQK01000080.1:797-19680 GCA_002437575.1 Clostridiales bacterium UBA6388
AAAATGACATATCACACCTCCGATTTCACACACTCAGCATAGGTCAGCGGAAAGGACGCTTTCAGCACAGCGCTTTTCCGCACCGTCCAGCCGTTCTGCCGCAGAAAGCGCAGATACGCCTCGCTCGTCCACTTGCTGTGCAGAGGAAAGCCTGCCAGCTTCATAAAAAAGGCTTTGACCCTGCCGAAAAAAGAATTTCCCGCGTGGGTGAAGGTCGGCGCAATGAGCACGCCGTCATCCTTCAGCACCCGCTTGATCTCAGCAAGGGCTTTTTCCGGCTGCGGCACGATGTGCAGGGCGTTGGACACGATCACCACATCAAAGGACTCGTCCGCATAGGGCAGGCGGAACATATCCTGCACAGAAAAATGCAGCTTCGCTGAGTGATTATCCCGCTTGGCCTCAAGAACCATTTGCGCAGAGGCATCCGTCGCCTCAATGTGCGCCGCCGCATTTACGATATGCCTGGCGATCAGTCCCGTGCCGGTGGCAAGCTCCAGCACCGTTTTGGCCTTCACCACCGGTCGGATCATCTCATACATCCTTTCGTATGCCGCCCCGTCCTTTCGCATAAAGCGGTCATATAGGCCGGCATTCCGGTCCCAGAAATTCTTGTGTTCGCGCATTGTCATCGCTCCTTTTGCTGTTAGCTTTATCTAACCGGCATATCTCAAACAGCAGCTTGGACATGGCCGGAAAATCTGCCGCCGGATCGTCACACTGAAACGCGGCGGGCAGATCAAAGTATGCGTCCGGATGCTGCTTTTTCAGGTAATCCTCATAATATGCGGGAAACACCTCGATCCCGACGGAGTGTACCGGGATGCGCTTGTGAATGATCGCCTTGTAATTCTGCTTGCCGCCAACAATGGTCTGAATGCTTCCTGCCGACAGCCGCCGGTAAGGATTCAACTCCTCGCCGGAAATGGAGTCATATCTTGTGATGCTGATGCCTTCTGGAATATCAAAATTCAGAACAAAGTCGTCGTGGAAATAAAAATCGTGAATTTTAATATCAAACAGATCCTTCTGCGCATACAGCCAATAGTGACCTCCGCCGAGCGCCGGGTTAGCTGCCAGCTGCTTCCTGCCGGGCTGAACTGCTCACAGTTCGGAATCGGAGTGAAGGTGCTTTCTGGTAAGAATGGATTGTATTTTTTTGCGCAGTTCCCTGTTCATGGGTACTCCTTGAAACAATTCGACTTTTCTATGCAATGATCAGTCAAATCCAAGAGCGAGCCGTTGCATTTGCTTATGGCTTCCTGTATGAGGAACCACGGTTAGCGTCCTCTAACCGAATTGTATCAAAGAGCAGGCAGAAAGTCAATCTGTCTGCCGATCACAAAGGAGAACATCACTATGAACCAATCATCTGTAAAAAAGGACTGACCGCGAAGGACCTTGTGACCGTGAGAATTTTCTCGGCACTGTTTCTTGTGTTTGCCCTCGTAGGCGGCATTTTTTTCGCACCGAACCCCGTTCTGCGCTCCTTCGGCGGCACCGGCTCCTATCTTGGATTCTTCGCTGACTCCGACGGCCGGGCAAAAACCATGCTGTCGGGCGGCACGGAGCAGTCGTATATCTGGAAAACGGTAAGATCATCGGGGATTGGGCGCCAGAACGGTTCCGTTTGCTGTCTGCGCCAGAAGCGGCAGCGAAGGACGAACTGTATCTGCGCACTATTGCGTGGACGAAAAGAACATTGTCTACGAGGGTGTTCCGCTGGACACTGTTGCAACGCAGTGAGATCGTATCAGATGCTGCTGAAAAAACGGTGTAAGAGGGAATGCAGGAATAATGTAGGAACGTGCTGCTTA
This sequence comes from Clostridiales bacterium UBA6388, assembly GCA_002437575.1. Lineage (GTDB taxonomy): Bacteria > Bacillota > Clostridia > Oscillospirales > Oscillospiraceae > CAG-170. The sequence continues at coordinate 2,615 of DJQK01000080.1, forward strand.
CGATCCCTGCTTTCTGCTTTTAACAAGCGCCGAAATGCATTGAAAACACTGGCTTTTCATAACATTTGAGATAGATCGGAATTTCCGCTGTTAAAAACACGGTATTGTGTAAAAATGTACTTGTGTTCTTGATGCTTTTCGCATATGATAAGAAGAAACGAAATTGCGGCATGAAAGAAAGGAGAGCCTGCTTTGAGAAAACGCAGCGTCTGTATCCTGTTTGGCGGCGTCTCGCCGGAGCACGAGGTGTCGCTTCGCTCGGCGGAGTCGGTTCTGAACAACCTCGACCCGGCAAAATACAACGTTTTCCCCGTGGGCATCACCCGCGAGGGGCAGTGGATCCTGTTTGGCGGCAGGGACTATTCGATGCTGTCCGCCGACACGTGGCTTACCTGCCCGCAGAACCGGCCGGCGGCGATCTCTCCCGTGCGCGGGCAGGGGCTTTTGAGCTTTGAAAACGACTGCGTGGTGCGAGAACACATCGACGTCGTTTTCCCGCTGCTGCACGGCGAAAACGGAGAAGACGGCTCGGTGCAGGGGCTTTTGCAGCTGGCGGGGCTTTCGTTCGTCGGCTCCGGCGTCGGCGCGTCGAGCGCGTGCATGGATAAGGCGGTGACGAAGCTTCTATGCGCGCAAGCCGGCATTTTGCAGACCGACTGGCAGCTTGTGACGCAGAAAAGCTGGTCGCGCGGCGCGCAAGGCTGCATGGAAAAAGCCGAGCGGGCGTTTTCGTACCCCATGTTCGTCAAGCCCGCGGGCACAGGCTCGTCCATCGGCATCTCCAAGGCGAAAAACCGCGAAGAGCTCGAAGCGTCGATTTTAGACGCGCTGCGCTTTGACGACAAGGTACTCATCGAGGCCTTCGTCGACGGCCGCGAGATCGAGGTCGCCATGCTCGGAAACGACAGCCCCTGCGCGTCCGTGTGCGGGGAGATCGAGGCGGGCGCGGAATTTTACGACTACGAGGCAAAATATCTGGCCGACAGCGCAAGCTTTTACGTCCCGGCACGGTTGGACAGCGAAACGGAAGAGCGCGTGCGCGAAACGGCGGTGCGCGTCTATGAGACGATGGGCTGCCGAGGCTTAGCAAGGGTTGACTTCTTTGTGCGCAGGGCGGACGACGCAGTCGTCTTCAACGAGATCAACACCATCCCGGGCTTTACGTCCATTTCGATGTACCCCAAGCTCTTCGCGGCCAGCGGCATCGCCTATCCCGACTTACTCGACAAGCTCATCTCGCTTGCACTGGAGGATTAACATGGTACGACCGGCACTCATTTCCATCACCGGCACGCAGCAGCCCGAGGGCGAAGCGCCCGAAAGCATTCAGCTCGTGACCGAGGGCTCGTACTGCTATGAGCCGGGCTTCATCCGCTTTTCCTATGTCGAGACGCAGATGACCGGCCTCGAGGGCGTTGTGACGACGTTTACGATCGAGGAAGAATCGACTGTCACGCTGACCAGAAGCGGCAAGGTCAACTCCAAAATGGTCTTCTCGCCCGGGAAAATCGACGATTCTCTGTATCAGGCGGGGCCGGGCGCGCTGCTTTTGCGCGTAGAGACGAAGAGCATTTGCGTACTCATGAACGAAAACGGCGGCATTTTCGACCTGACCTACGGCGTTGAGGTCGAACGCACCGTCTACGGCACCAATACCTATCATATCGAAGTGCGCGTGATGTGAGCGCAAAAACCGCCCAAACGAGCTCGTTCGGGCGGTTTGGTTTTCAGGAAGCCTGTTCGGGAAGAGAGATCACGCGCACATAAGACGCGTCACGCACGCCTTCGGTTTTGCACAGAGAAGAAACAATATTTTTAACTTCACGCTCGGAAAGCTGCGGGAAGGTAAGCGTGAAATCGTGCGGAACCGCGTCGTCCGCGTCCAATATGACTGCGCCGTCATACTGCGCGAGAATCGACAGCTCGTGCTCGGCCGTCAAATCGTCTTCAAAGCGCACGTGGATGCCGTTTTCATAGTCCGGCGTGCGGTTTGTGAAATAAAAAATCACAGCAATCAGCGCAGCCAGAAGGCAAATGACGAGAAGAGCGAGCTTCTTTTTAGGCGGCCTCTGTTTCTCCATAATAAGCTCCTTTCAGGCGCAGTCAGGGAAGCTCGGTCGTTTCGCGCAGAAGCGCGATATTGGCGTTTGCGGCGCGAAGCACGGCAAGGTCGTTGGCCGCGTTCTGCGAGACGATCAGAAGCTGCGCAGCCGCTGTCTGCTGTGCGGCGTAGTCAGCCGAAACCGGCTCGTCGGGCTGCGTGAGAATGCGAAAATCGGTGATCGATTCCTGCTGCCGGCTGGGGAGCAGCGCGAAGAGGGATTTGCGGCTCAAGGCCCGGCTGAGCGCGTCGTTGGCCTCTAAAAGCGCCGTGGAGACGTTTTCACAGTCGGAAGGAACGGTGAGCCCAATGACGTGCCCCGCGGCGTAGAGCGAGCGCACAAGGCTTTCATCGGCCGTGATCTCAGGGCCTGTGAGGAAGAACGTGCCGCGAAGGCCGTATTGCTCCAGAAGCGCGGCGTTTTCCGCCATCGTCTCGGCGTTGGTGAAGGCGAGATAGACCGTTGCGGGCGGTTTCTCGGGCTCCGGCTCCTGCGTTTCGTTGGGATTTCGCTGGGGCTCCTGCTGGCCGGTCGTCTCGGGCTGGGAAGCGCCGCCGGTGTTCATCTGCTCGATGCGGTAGGAGATGAGGCTCTCGGCCTTTTCAACGAATAACGAGTCGTCATACACCTCGCTGCCGGTCGTGAAGCGCAGGATGGGGTAGCCGCCCTGGCTTTTGAGCATCGAAACTTTCAAAGAGAAAAACGACGCGCAGTACACCAGCGGCACGTACAAAATGCCGCCGCGGAAGGTCGTAGAGACGGTCTTGACGTTGCCGTCCTGATCGGTGACGGTGCCCTCGGCAAGATCAAAAACGAGCCGGCGCTGCCTTGTAAACAGGACGAACGTCTGCGCCTGTGCATTATATGCCGGGATGACGCCGCCGGGGGACGCATCAAAGACCGTATAGGGCACGTAAATGCCGGACGAGGACTCATAGGGAAGGGCCGTGAGCGTCAGCGGAATGGTGTCGTTGACCGCGACAAAGAGGATATCGCCGTCTGCAAAGCCCGGCGCACTGAGGCTCACACACAATAAAAGCGCCAGCGCCGCGCACAAAAGCCGCCGCATTTTCACAAAACCACCTCCCGGAAATTCTTCTTCCAGTATACCACAAAAACGGCGAGGCGGCAAGGAAAATCGGTTGCGCGAGGCCGCGCGGCTGTGGTATACTGACAAAAAAGAAGGGGGCGATCTTGTGCAGAGGATCGAAAAGGAGAACTACTATCTGGATATCGCCGAGACCGTGCTTGAGCGCTCGACGTGTCTGCGGCGGCAGTACGGCGCGATCATTGTCCGCAACGACGAAATTGTCGCCACCGGCTACAACGGCGCGCCCAGAGGCCGCAAAAACTGCTCCGATCTCGGCCGGTGCGTGCGCGAGCAGATGCAGGTCCCGCGCGGAGAGCGGTACGAGCTTTGCCGCAGCGTCCATGCCGAGGCCAATGCGATCATCTCGGCCTCAAGAAACGAGTGCATCGGCGCGGATATTTACCTCGTGGGCCACGACGCTTTGACCGGCGAAATTCTTCACGACGCGACGTCCTGCTCGATGTGCAGGCGCATGATCATCAACGCCGGTATTTCGCGCGTCGTCGTGCGCAACACGAAAAAGGCGTTCACCGTCGTTCCGGTACAGGACTGGATCGACCAGGACGATACGCTTTGAAAGGGGAAACTCGGAACCGATCGCCTGCGGGCTTCGCCGGATCCTCTTGTCGATCGGTTCCGAGCTTCCCTGAATAATTCACGGCAAAACTGGAAATGCTTGCTTCAGAGAGTTTCAAGCAGCTGAAGGAGGCAGAGTAGCTTATGGTCAAGGGAATGAACCGGCAGGTGATCGTTGTACGCGCGCCGGACACGGAGCTTTTTGAGCAGGCGATCTTTTTGCTGCGCCCCGGTGCGCAGGAGCGATGCAACGTCACGCAGGACGAATTATTAAAGCAGGCGCAGGCGGCGGCCAGAGGCTGCGTGACAGCCCATGTTCCGGGCGGAAGGCTTCGGCTGCGGCTGCGCGACAGGCTGCTCTGGGTGCTCTCCGGCGGCGCACTGGTCGGCCTCGCGTGGGCTTTAAGCGCTTTTCTATAACGCAGAATACCCCGGATGCAGGAAGAGCCTGTATCCGGGGCCAGCGTGTCAAAGAACCTCGTAGAGTTTCGCGTCCGCAGACGCGAAATAAAATGGAAATCCATGTTATCCGGCGGCTTTGCCGACCGGAAACATACTTCTCGCCTCGCAAGTGTGGAATTTTGCCCCATCGGGGCAAAATTATGCGCGCAGTCGAGGCGCGATCCCTTCTGTCAAAAAAGCGCCAGCTTTTTTGACAGTTTTGCCCCGGATGCAGGATTTTCCTGTGTCCGGGGTATGTCATTATGCAAGCAGGTTCTGCGTCTTGCAGAGGTTCGCGTACACGCCGCCTTTTTCCAGAAGCGCTTCGTGCGTGCCGGACTCTTCGATGCGTCCGTCGGCCACGACGAGGATGCGCCCGGCGGCGCGGATGGTGGAGAGCCGGTGGGCGATGATGAGCGTTGTGCGGTTTTTGGCCAGCTCGTCAAATGCGTGCTGGATCTTGCTTTCCGTCAGAGAATCGAGGGCGCTCGTCGCCTCGTCCAGAATTAAAATCGGCGGATTTTTGAGGAAAATGCGGGCGATCGAGATGCGCTGCTTCTGCCCGCCCGATAAAAGCGTGCCGCGCTCGCCGACATAGGTGTCGAAGCCGTCGGGCATGGCCAGGATATCGTCGTAGATCTCCGCGCGTTTGGCGGCCTCGATAATTTCTTCCATCGAAGCGCCCGGCTTTCCGTAGCGGATGTTCTCGAGAATGGAGCCGGCAAATAAGAATACGTCCTGCTGGACGATGCCGATGCTTTTTCGAAGACTCTTCTGCGTGAGCGTCCGGATATCGCAGCCGTCGATCGTGATCTTGCCGGACGTGACGTCGTAAAAGCGCGGAATGAGCTGGCAGAGCGTCGATTTGCCGCCGCCCGATGGGCCCACGATCGCGATCGTCTGCCCCGGCGTCACATGAAGCGACACGTCGTGCAGCACGGGAAGCTCGCCTGTGTAGGTAAAGCCCACGTGATCGACAGAAATATCGCCGCGGACAAGCGCGAGATCTCTGGCGTCCGGCGCGTCCTGGATCGTTGGCTCGGTGCGCATGATCTGTGTGAAGCGCTCAAGACCCGCCGTGCCGTTGGCAAAAAGCTCGGTGAAGTTGGAGAGCTTGCGAAGCGGATTGACAAACGTCGTGATATACAGGCTGAACATCAGAAGATCGGCGTAGTTGAGCCGGGCCTTCATAATGAGGTAGCCGCCCACGGTCACGACCGACACGGAAAGAAGGCTGAGAAATAACTCCATCGTGCCCATGAAGATGCCCATTTCGCGGTGAAAGCTCTTTTTGGAGACCTTGAAGGCCTCGTTCGAGCGGCAGAATTTTTCGCGCTCGAGGTCTTCGTTTGCAAACGCCTTGGCCGTGCGCATACCGGACAGGCTCGACTCAATGTCGGCGTTGATGTGGCCCACGCGCTGCTTGACCTGCCGCGACGCCTGCCCCATCTGCCGTCTTCGAGACAGCGCCGTCACAAGGAACACAGGCAGGATGATGCACACGACGAGGGCCAGACGCCATTCTGTGCGGAACATGACGATGAGCGCACCTACGATCGTGACGAACGAGATAAACAGGTCCTCGGGGCCGTGGTGGGCAAGCTCGGTGATCTCAAAAAGATCGCTCGTGAGCCGGCTCATGAGCTGGCCGGTGCGGTTTTTGTCGAAATAGTCAAAGCCCAGCGCCTGCATATGGCAGAACAGCGCCTCGCGGATATCGGCCTCGACGCGGATGCCGAAGGTGTGGCCCCAGTAGGTGATGACGAAATAAAGAAGGCTCCGGAGGATATAGGCCAGCACCACAATGCCCATGACGGTGAAGAACGTCGCATACGCGTTTTTGGGCAGCAGCTCATACATCGCCCAGCGCGAGACGAGCGGGTAGGCAAGATCGATGAGCGCCACGACGAGCGCACAGGCCATGTCGAGGAGAAAAAGGCCCAGGTGGGGCTTAAAAAAGTGCAGGAAAATTTGCAGCATGGAGCTGCGCTGATAGTCTCTGGTGGTCATACCGTCTGATTCCTCGTCTTTCTTGGATGAAGTGCAAAAAAACGCCGGTTGCAACCGGGCCGGAAATTTCGTATGATAGAGCGCAAGGGAGCGTGAGAGTGTTGATCGAAATTCTGGAAAACGGAAACGATACGGTGCTGTGCGTCAAGCCGGTGGGCGTTTTGGCGCAGGGAGAAGGAGAAGACTGCCTGCCGCGGCTTCTGGCCTTGCAGCTGGGCTGTGCGATTTACCCTGTGCACCGGCTCGACCGGGCAGTGGGCGGCGTGATGGTTTTTGCGAAGACTGCGGCCGCCGCGGCAAGGCTCTCGAGGGCCGTGCAGGAAGGGACGATGCAGAAGGAATACCTCGCAGTCCTTGAAAAGCGGCCGGAAGCGGACAGCGGCCTGCTCGAGGACCTTCTGTTCCATGACCGGTTCAAGAACAAGACCTTTGTCGTAAAGCGCGAACGAAAGGGCGTCAAAAAAGCGAAGCTTTCCTATACTGTGCTGGAAGAAGCGGACGGAAAGTGCCTCGTGCACGTGAAGCTATACACCGGCCGGACGCACCAGATCCGCGTGCAGTTTGCCTCGCGCGGCTGGCCGCTGCTTGGCGACGGAAAATACGGCGCAAGAGGGAAGGCGGACGCACCCGCGCTGTGGTCGTATGCGCTGACGATCGCAGGCAAACGTACCTGCCGTCTGCCGGAGGAAACCGGCGCATGGGAGCCGTTTTTCCCGGCGCTTTTACGGCTTTTCGCGGAATAAAATCAGGGAAAACCAGACGACGATGTTGCCGTTCATAAAGTCCAGAGCGTGCTTTTCGGCGAGGTCTGTGACCAGAATGCCCTGCGACTCCACACAGGGGAACATTTTATCGGGATGGCGGCAGGGAGCGTCGGGGTAGGCGCAGGTTTTGCAGATGGCGCAGGCCTCTGTTGAAAGCGTGTACGTTTGGGCGCCTTCTGCGGCCAGAAGATCGCGCACCTGACGCGTCAGCTGCTCGTGCGGCGCTCTGGTCGCGAGCGTCTCTTCCAGATTGGCAATGTCCGAGACCTCGGTGATCGAGGTCATCATCAGCGCCTCCGGGTAGGAAAGGCAGCGGGCCTTGCACTCGTCCACCGTGCCGACCGCGGGCGGACACGCCCACGTGGTATTATACATCGGGCACTGCGTCTGGCAGATCCAGCGCACGCGCTCTGAAAAGACGAGCTCGTCTGTTTGGATCCAGTCGTACTGAAAAAGCGGCAGCTTCAAAAGCTGCTGTTCGATGCGGGCTTTGTCCATGGCAGAGCCTCCTTTGCTTTCTTCTATCTTACACGATTCCGAGCCAAAACTCAATGGCTGAAAGATTGCGTTTAGGCGCAAAAAATGCGCCCGGCACGGTGTGTGGATGCCGGACGCAGCTTTGCGTGCTCTTGCACGACAAATGAAAATATGGTATACTAAGAAGCACTATGCCGGATGAACAGGTGACACGGTACTTCCTCTTCCCGCAGCTAACTTTAGCAGATGGACGCCCATTTGTCACCCTCCCGGCGCTTCCCGGGGCTATCGCGGGGCGATACCCGGACTCTACTGACAGTAGAATTGCCTGAAAACACTGGCTTTTTCAATGCTTTTACCAGGAGGTGCCAAATTGCAGACCGACGAAGCCACTCTGCGCAAAACCGTCGCGAAAAACATCGCGGCCTACCGTAAGGCGCACCATGACACGCAGCTCGATCTTGCGGCGAAGCTCAATTATTCCGACAAATCCGTCTCCAAATGGGAGCGCGGCGAGAGTCTGCCGGACGTGTATATTCTCAGCCAGATCGCCGATCTGTACGGCGTGAGCGTCAGCGCGCTCATTGGAGAAATGCAGCCGCCGCGAGAGTCCAAGCCGCACTATCATATGTTCATTCTGCTGTTGTCGCTGGCGCTGACGTTTGCGGTGGCGACGCTGCTGTTCACCATGTTCATGATCTGCGGCATCGAGTATCCGGCGTGGATGTTCTTTGTCTATGCGCTGCCGGTGGGGTCGATCATCTGCATCGTCTTTACGAGCCTCTGGTGGGGCATTTTGTGGCAGGGCGTGTCGGTGTCGGCGCTCATCTGGACGCTGGGGCTGAGCTTATATTTGTCGTTTGAGCTCGAAAACGTGTCGCTCATTTTTTTAGTGTGCGCGGCGCTGCAGGTGCTGACCGTTCTGTGGGAGATCTTCCGCAAGTTCCTGCTCAAAAGCCGCGGCCTTCCGGATGCGGAGGGTTAATAGAAACGGATGACCTGTTCGTCTGCGTCCACGTGCGCATGGACGCCGAAGGGGAGGATACACCGCGGCAGCGCGTGGCCGACGTTCACATTGCACAAAATCGGAAGCTCTTTGTTGGAAATTACGCCCGCAAGGAGCTTTTTGTATTCGTCAGAATACACCTCGTCCATCGGCTTTCCGACGAGAACGCCGGATACAGCGTCGAAAACGCCGGTTTCCTTGAGCGTTTCGAGGGCTTTTTTGTAGGTCTCGGGCGGCATATACTCTTCACAGGACTCGAGAAGCAAAATCTTCCCGCGCCAGTCCTCAAAGGAGGGGAACAGGCCGTACTGCTTGCAGACCTTGGGCATATCCGCATAGCGCCAGCCGGAGAACATCTCATACATCGAGTCGATGCAGCCGCCCAAAATTTCGCCTTCAAACTGCGCCGGGCCCTGCAAAAGCTCGAAGCCTTTGTTTTTGTGCGCCGGAAGCTCGGTGCCTACCTGATCGGGGCCGTATTCCTTGCGGCTTTCGTACCAGACATCGCTCGGGCGGACTTCGCGGATGGTTCCGGTTTTCAGGAATTCTTCAAAATACCGCTTGGTATACGGAAGCATTTCCGGCGCAAGCTCGCACACGTCGGGCAAAAACGCCTGCCCATAAAACGTGGGAAGGCCGACCTTGTGGAGCATGAAGTGGTTGAGCGTCGTGTCCGAGAAGCCGAGAAAGGGCTTTTTCGTCACGGCGGCTTGCAGCTCTCCGTTGGAGAACAGATACGGAGCCAGCCGATAGGTGTCATCGCCGCCGATGGCGCAGAGAATGGTGTCCATTTCGGGGTCGCGGAAGGCGTCGAGCAAGTCCTGCGCCCGGTGCTCGGGGTGCGCGGATAGAGCTTCCAGACCGTCCAGCGCGTGCGGCAGGAATTTGACGCGAACGCCGTATTGCTGTAACCGGGCCAGACCGATGTCCAGCTCGTGGTGGAGAAAGCTCTCGCCGAGAATACCGCGCGACAGGCTGACGATGCCGATGGTTTGGATCATGAGAGGCCTCCTTTGATCAAAAATCATTTCAAGCTGAGGGAAACCTCGCGCACGAGCGATCTGGGAAGCTTGACGGTCTTGCGGTCGTAAGTGACAAAGCCGTTGCACTCGTCTTCCACATCGCTCAGCTGCGTGTAAATACAGGCCGATAACCCCTTTTCCTTTGCCGGGACGATCTGCTCCTGATAGAGCCTCCGGAACGCTTCGCCGAGAGAGTCTGCGTCGGAAAAGCCCCTGTAGCCGAAGCGCTTTTTGCCCCATGTATGACCGGGCACAGCGAGCGTGTAGCCGCCGAATTCCGTCAGCGCGACGGCTCTATGCAGCTTGTCAGGCTTGAAGCGGTAGGGCCGGAAGTAGACATGAAGGCTCTGCAAGCTCCCGACCTTCTGGTCGTGCCAGCCGCTGGCGTGGTCGACGATGCGCGTGGGGTCTAACTTTTTGATGTAGTCTGCCGCGGCGGCCGCGTCAAACTGCCCCCAGCCTTCGTTGAACGCGACCCACGTGCAGATGCACGGGCAGCTGTAGAGCTGGGCGATCATTTCGGTGAGCTCCGTGTAGTAGCTGGCGCGTGCGATGGCGTCGGTGCGGGAAAATTTTTTGTAGTCGTGGTCCTTGTGGTGGATGCCGGTCACGAGCGGGGCGGAGATGGTGAGAAGGTGATACTTCCCGCCGCCGTTGATCATGTCCTGCCAGACGAGCATTCCCAGCCGGTCACAGTGGTAATACCAGCGCATGGGCTCGATCTTGATGTGCTTGCGCAGCATGTTAAAGCCCATGTCCTTCATGAGCTGAATGTCAAAGACGAGCGCGGCGTCACTGGGTGCGGTGTAAAGCCCGTCCGGGAAGTAACCCTGGTCTAAAACGCCGTTCTGGAAATACGGCTTTCCGTTGAGAAGCAGTCTTGGAACGCCGTCCTCGTCCTCACCCACGCCAAATGAGCGCATGGCCGCGTAGCTCGTGACATGGTCTTCTCCGAGCGTCACGTCGACATCGTAGAGTGTTGGCGATTCCGGAGACCAGAGGCGAAGCGATTCGGGCGAAATTTCGAGGGCGCCGAAGCCCCTGTCATCAGACGTGCTCTCCGAGACGGCCTGTCCGTGCAGAGAAAGCGCGACGTGTGCGCCGGCAGGGTTTCTGGCCTGTACCTGATAGTAGAGCGTATTTGTGATGAGGTCGGGCGTATAGCGGATGGCTTTTATATAGTTTTCCGGCACCCACTCGCACCAGACCGTCTGCCAGATGCCGCTCTGCGGGGTGTACCAGATGCCGCCGCGTTTCGAGCTCTGCTTGCCGCGCGAGAGCTGCGAAAGTTCCAGGTCATCTCGCACCTGTACGGTCAGCTCGTTTTCTCCCACGTGTAAAAACGCCGTGAGGTCCGCCGTAAACGCGGTGTAGCCGCCCGTGTGCGAAAGCACGTATTGGCCGCCTAAGAAAACCTTTGCTGTTTGGTCGCACGCGCCGATGTGCAGCAGCAGCCGCTTTCCGGCAAAAAGCTCCGGGATGTGCAGCGCCCTTCGGTACCAGAGAAATTCCCCCGGCAGAAGCGTCCGGCTGACACCGGAAAGCTCGGCTTCGGGCGAAAAGGGGACGAGGATCTTGCCGTCCCACGTGTCGGGCCTTGCGTCGGTTTTCGTGATGGCGTAGTCCCAGTAACCGTTCAGATTTTCGTAGCTCTCGCGCACCAGCTGCGGGCGCGGGTACTCGGGCAAAACGGCGTTGGGGTCTAAGCGTTCTCCCCAGATGGTTTTCATTCGATCGTCTCCTTCAAAAACCTCGTAGATCATACGATTTTTTGGCAGTTTTTCGGAAGAGGAAGCGTCAGCTTCCGTTCCAAGCGCGTTACGCGCCGCAGTACGTTCCGTAGAGCGCGAGATGGTCGGCGATGCAGTAGTCGCCGGTCCAGGCGTGGGCGGTGACGCAGATGGCCTTGCGGCCATTTTCCATCGTGCCGTAACTCACGCAGCAGTTCATCGCCTGCGCGGTGTAGCCGGTCTTGGCGGCCTGAATATCGACGCTTCCGGTCTGCTGGGGTCTGATGCGGTATAAGAATTTGTTCGTCATTGCGACGCCGTCGGGATGCTGTTCGGTCGGGCCGGAGGTGTGGTTGACGGAGGTCAGGACCTCGCGGCAGTGCGGCTCGTCAAGCGCGGCCTGCATAATAATGGCCATGTCGGAGAGCGTCGTGTAGTGGTCCTCGTCGTGAAGGCCGCTGGCGTCTACAAAGTGGGTATTCTTGAGCCCCAAATCCTGCGCCTTTTCGTTCATGAGTTCTGCGAACGCTTCCTCCGAGCCCGCGACGCTGATGGCCAGCGCCTCGGTCGCTTCCGCGCCGGAGGGGAGGACTGCGCCGTAGAGAAGGTCCATCATCGACACTTCTTCTCCGTGGACAAAGCCCGCCATGCTCGCGTCGGCCAGAAACAGGGGGTCAATGATCGACTGCGTCATGGTAAACGTTTCGTCCCAGTTTTCGATGTGCTCGGCGGCAGTGAGGACGGTCATGACCTTTGTCATGGACGCCGGGAAAATGCGCTGGCCGGCGTTTTTCTGCGCGATGACCGTGTTCGATTGCAGATCGATGAGCAGCGCATACTCGCTGTAGAGCTCTAAGTCAAGCGTTTGGGTAGATTCTGTGACGGCGGCGGGCGCGTAGGCTTTTTCGTCCTCCTGCGCCGCCGGTTCAGACTCCGGCGTTTCTTCCGGCAATTTTTCGGGCGTTTCCGCGGCCGGCGCTTCCGGCGTTTTGGCAGGCTCAGGCTGCGGGGCGGGTTCGGGTTCGGGCTCTGCGGCCGCGGGCTGGATGGGTTCGGTTTGGTTCGTTTTGGTGTCGAGCGGCTTATCGAGGCTGCTCAGCCTGCGGTACGCAAAAAATGCGGCAGCGGCCAGCAGCAAAAGCGCGGCCAGCGTGACGGCAAGGCGAAGAAGCGTTTTTTGCAGGTGCTTCTTTTTTCGTTCCCGCACGGCGCGTTCGTGCATGGCGCGGGTCTCGTCCAGAGTGGGAAGGCGGTCGGTCGGAAGTTCGGTTGGCATGGGGGTCTCCTAAGTCCTGGGGCAACACCGTACAATTGCGTCGGCGCGCTTCGGCGGATCTTTTCCGCCAATCCTGCGGTTTGAAAAGCTTGAAATACATACAGTATTCCTGCACTTTTCAAATCTTGACTTGGCGAAAAATCTCTCGCCGAATCAGCTTGCCGAATTGTGCGGTGCTGCCCTATCGTTTTCTCCATCATACCACAAAATGAAAGCCTCGTTAAGCCCCCGGAAAAACTTAAGAAATTCTTCACATTTTGGAAAAATCGCGCCGGTAGAGGCTGTGTCAGAATCGGTCGAGCAAAAGGCGTGAAGAGGGGATAGCTTTTTTTCGGAAAATACTTTATAATAAAAGCAGATTTTTAGGAAGGGAGACACCCGAATGAAAACCTATCAGATCATCACCGACTCTTCCTGCGATCTGCCGCAGGAGCTGGCGGACAAGCTGGACGTAGAGGTGCTGCCGCTGCACTTTACCATCGGCGGAACGACCTATGAAAACTACTTAGACGGCCGCCAGATCGGCTTCCACGACTTTTTTGCGCGTATCCGGCAGGGAGAAGAAGCGTCCACCAGCGCGGTCAACCCCGAAAGCTTCCGGGATGTGATGGAAAAAATCTTGCAGGCCGGGCTGGACGTTTTGTACGTCGGCTTCTCGTCGGGGCTCAGCACAACGTATCAGTCCGGCTGCATTGCAGCAGAGGAGCTGCGCGAACAATACCCGGATCGCAAAATTTACACCGTCGACAGCCTCTGCGCCTCGCTGGGACAGGGCCTGTACGTCTATCTCGGGGCTTTGCAGCAGCAGGCCGGAAAGACGATCGAGCAGGTCCGCGATTATTTAGAAGACATCAAGCTCCACCTTTGCCACTGGTTCACGGTGGATGATCTGATGTACTTAAAGCGCGGCGGCAGAATTTCCGGGGCCACGGCGGTCCTCGGCACGGTCATGCAGATCAAGCCCGTCATGCACATGGACAACGACGGCCACCTTGCGAACGTCACGAAGGCCAGAGGCCGCAAGGCGTCGCTCGCCGCTTTGGCGGAAAAGGCGCTCACGACGTCGACAGATCTTCCATCGCAGACGATGTTCATCTGCCACGGCGACTGCTATGACGACGCGAAGTTTGTAGCGGACTATATCCGCGAACGCTCCGCCGTGCAGGACATCATCATCAACTACGTCGGCCCCGTCATCGGCTCGCACACCGGCCCCGGCGTTGTTTCTGTATTTTTCCTCGGCACAGAAAGATAATAGAAAATGCGCGGAGATCAGACGATTTCCGCGCATTTTCTTATCAAAAAAGCAGGGGCTTTTTTGATAAAGGGATTGCGCCTCGACTGCGCGCAGAATTTTGTCCCTGTGGGACAAAATTCTACACTTGCGAGGCGATAGGTATTGTTCCGGTCGGCGGAGCCGCCGGATACAATGGATTTCTATTTTATTTCGCGTCTTCGGACGCGAAACTCTGCGAGGCTTTTGGAAACGTTAATTTTGGGCAGCTTTCGATTTTTCGATCCATGTGATGCCGAGCAGGATCAGGAGGATGCCGAGGCAGCGCTTCAGGCTGAACACGCCGTAGAACACGTAGTCCAGAACCAGCGCCATGCCGAGGTTGCCGACTAAAGCCAGGATCGACGAGACGAGCACGTGCGTGCGAAGCGTTCCGACGATGATCAAAACCATTGCAAGCAGCCCGCACACCGCGCCGAGATACACCCACGCCGGAACGGAAAACACGTGCTCTGGCGCCAGCTCCGACGGGCTGGAGGTCAGGCAGACGAGCGCGAGAGACAAAAACGTTGCCTCGACGTAGTTAATTAACGACCCCTTCGCCGTGCCGAAAAACTGCCCGGCCTTGACGTTCATCATCTTGTTGACGGAGTTGAAAAAGCCGTTTAAGAAGGCGGTGATATAGTAAAGCAGCATCGAAAACCCTCCTTTAGCCCAGCGTGACGAGCACAACGCCCACCGCCAGCAGCACATAGCCCGGAAGCTGCCTTGCGCGGAATTTCTGCACCGGCATTCCGAACAGGCCGAACTGGTCGATGAGCTGCGAGGAAATGATCTGCCCCGCCGTCGAAATGGCGAGCATGACGCTGGCCCCGACCTTCAAGGTGCACCAGCTGCTCGACGCGACGATCGCGATGCCGAAGATGCCGACCAGATACACGTACCACGGCGCGCCGCGAAAATCGAGCCGCGTCCGTTTTGCCAGCAGGTACGCCAGAAGCAAAATCAGCGCAATGCCGTGGACAAAAAAGCAGATGGCAAACGTCGAATAATAGTTTCCGAGCTGCGCGTTGAGCGAGACCATCACGCCCTGCAAGGCGCCGGCCAGAAGCAGCAGAAGGTAGTAAAGCATCGTCATTCTTCTTCCTTTGAAAATTGCCTGTCTATTATACAAAAACCGCCGGAAAAACGCAACCGCTTCCCCAAAAACCGCTGAAAATCGTTGACTCTACCCACAGTAGAGTCCTTTTTCTACGCCTGGGAGAGCTGCACTCCCGGAAAAAGAGGGGCGGAATCCGCCCGTTCGGGTGACTTTTTGCGCGGCCTGCCGTAAACTGGCGGCAGAAACACAGGAGGCGAACACGATGGCACAGACCAGAAAGCTTTTGATCATCGGCGACTCGATCGCCAAAGGCGTGACGTATCAGGACGGACGGTATCGTCTTTGCACGGAGCACAATTTTGATGCGCTTGTGCAAAAGGGGCTGGAGGTGCAGAATTTCGCGAAGATGGGCGCGTGCACCGATCTGGGGCTCTCCATCGTGAAAAAGCGGCTGGCTTTGTGCGAAGAGGGGACGACCGCCGCGCTGTCCTTCGGCGGCAACGACTGCGATTTTGACTGGCAGGCGGTATCCGACCGGCCGCAGGACGAGCATCTGCCGAAAATTCCGGCGGAAGCGTTTTTGGAAAACTACCGCGCGATGATATGCCTTGCAAAAGACGCGGGCGCGCGGGTGATCATGACGTCGCTTGTGCCGCTGGAGGCACACCGGTTTTTGAATTTTGTCTCGCAGGGCAGAAGCAAAGAGAGCATTTTATCGTGGCTCGGGGACGCCGACCGCATTTTCCGCTGGCAGGAATACTATAACGATCTCGTTTGCAGGCTTGCGCGGGAGCTGTCCGTTCCGCTTCTGGACGTGCGGCCGGAGTTTCTGAAAAGTCCGGTTTTCCCGTCGCTCATCTCGGAAGACGGCATCCACCCCACGCAGGCGGGACACGATCTTTTGCACCGGTGCGCGTGGGAGGCAGTCGGAAGCCTGTGATTCAGCCGCCGAGGCAGCTGACGTGCTTACGGTAGCCCGCGGAAAGCGCGTCGTCCAGCGTTTCAAAATACACGCGGTTATTTTCTCCGGGCAGCTGGCCGCACGTGGCCGCGTGGACGACCTTGGTGGAAGCGTTTGCGACAAATTCACAGGTATCCGTCGTCTGGGAAGGCGCTTCCCGGGCGGCGGTTTTTTCTTCGGACGAAATGGTAACGCTCGTTCCGTCCGAGACCGCGACGATCTCTCCGAGCAGGTCCGTCCGGTAGACCGGAATGCCGCACGCGGAAAGGCGGGCAAGGGCCGCTTCGGTCGGGTGGCCGTAGTCGTTGTCCGCGCCGACGCTGATGACGGCGTACTCCGGGTCCACGGCCTCTAAAAATTCGGTAGAAGAGCTTCCTGCGCTTCCGTGGTGCGCGACCTTGAGGACCGTTGCCGACACGTTGGCGCCTGCCGCCAGCATATCGTCCTCGGCCTCAAAGCCCATGTCGCCGGTAAAGAGAAACGACGTTTCGCCGTAGCGCACCCTTGCGACCAGACTTCCCTCGTTGGGATCGTCTCCATAGTCTTCGACCGGGCCGAGAAACTCCACGCTGGCCGCGCCAAACGCGAAGGTGTCTCCGGCGGTGGGGACGGTCACGGAAATGCCCTGCTCGCCGACATATTTCACAACGTCAGAAAAGGCCTTCGTGTGCCAGCTGCTTACGGAGCAGTAAAAGCTGTCCGTCTGCGTGCTGGCCAGCACAGCCGCGAGGCCGCCGCAGTGGTCCTCGTCCGGATGCGAGCAGATCACGGCGTCCAGATGGTCGACATTCAATTCCTTCAGCCGCGCGACGAGCTTCTGGTTGTTTTTGACCTTGCCGCCGTCGATGAGCATCGTCTGACTGCCGCAGCGCACAAGGGCGCTGTCGCCCTGTCCGATGTCGAAAAAGCGCACCTCGAAGACCGTATCTCCGGAAACCTCGGCGGGCGCGGAAACAGGCTCTGTCCGGCCTTCCAGATACCGGCTGACAAGCACGGCGAGCAGGCACAAAACGAGAAGCAGGATCGTCATCTGCGGGGAATGCTTTTTTGCGGCGCGGCGCTTTTTCATGGTCCATCCTCCCAAAAGGGTTTTCTTTCATTTTACCGCAGATCCTGCGCATACGCAAGCCGCCCCGAAGGCTTCCTTCGGGACTAATGTCATCAACTTAAGGAGGATCAACATCTCGTGGAATTACATGGGAATTCCGAGAATTTGTGTTTTTTCAGACGATCGGTGGAGCGACCAGGGCGCACTGGGACAACGGCCTTTGTGAG
>DJQK01000102.1 GCA_002437575.1 Clostridiales bacterium UBA6388
TGGGCTTAAGTTGATGACATTACCCTAAGGGGGCCTGTGCAAACCACCGGCACTGCCGGTGGTTATGATTACAGGAGATGCCTTGCGTCAGGGCTGGATCGTCGGGATCTCGTCCGGAATGACTGGAAACACGTTTGCGCTTGGCTGCTCTGTGTATGTATAGGTGCAAGAAGCGGAATAGGTCCGTCCGTTGTAGGTATAGCTGACCGTGACAGTGCAGCTCTCGCCGTTTTCCATGCCGAATTCGTCAACGATATACCGGTCGCCTTCGACCCAGCCGCCTCTTTTTGAATGCGTCGAACTGACCGTCCATGTTGCCGTGTCAACCGTACAGCCGGGAATGTCCGTCTTGATTGCGTAGGCCGCACGGCCCTCCGTCCGCTCCACAAGGAAGAGGTCGAGAATATAATTCTCAACGGCAGCCGCCTGATAGCAGCTGGCCGTATAGGACTTTCCGTTGTGGACGTATGTCGCGGTTAGCGTGCCGGTGATCCCATACGAAAGATACGCGCAGCCGCCTTCAATGTACCAGCGTTCGTCGACCGGATCGAGATGCCATGTCACCTTGGAGCTGTCAAAATTGGGGATATTCGTATTCACGAAGTACTTGTAGAACTGTCCGTTCGTGGACGCTTCCGTTCTGCGGATCTCAAAGGAATAATTCTCCTTTTCCTCTGCCAGAACCGTGACCGTCGTCGTATCCGAATAGGTCACGCCGTTATACACCATACTGGCCTTGATGGTGGCCGTGCCCGCACCGGCTGCGCGGAGCTCACTGCCCTCGAAATAGGCGACCTGCGGGTTCAGCGAGGTCCACTGGACCGCCTGCCCGGCCGGATCCGTCGTCGCCGACAGGCGGATGCCGCCCTCGATCTGCTCCTTCTGCAATTTGACGCTCGGCTTCTTGACCGTGATGGAATAAGACGTCGTCAGGCCCTTATACATGACGGTGACCTGCTTCGTGCCCGCGGCCTGCATATTGGCCGCAGTCTGGAAGCCGCTGCTTACCGTCTGCGTTTTCCCGGCCTTGTCGGTATATTGCAGCTTCAGGCCGCTCGTGGTAAGCGTGTCGCCGATGTAGAAGGTCTGTTTGCCCGGCAGGACCGAGACGCGCACTGATTCCTTCTTCGCCGGTTCCTGCTTTTCGGGCTCCTCCTCGGGTTCCTTTTCGTTCCCCTCGCCCGCGCTGATCCACAGCTCCGCAGACTCCTTCGGCGAGATGTAATAATAGTCCGAATCCTGATAGCCCGTGAACCGGAAGTCCATGACATGTCCGGCCGTGATCGTGGACGCGCCCCATTTTTTCGTATAGGTGACGTTCGCATCCTTCAGCGCGGCCTCCGCTGTCTGCTGCGTTGTGCTGCCGTCGAAGCGTTTGACCTTGATGTAGTTGGCAGGATCGAGCACCCAGACGGCGCACTGCACCGTGCGGCCATCGTAGACCGCCGTGACGTAGGTCCAACCCTCCGCGACGCCGGTCGCCATGCCGTCCGCGTCGACGCGGACAACATCCGGATGGCGCGAGATCCAGCGGACAAGCTCCGGCTCGATCCCGCCGAGCTGCCCGCCGAGCGGGACCGTCTCGCCGACATCGAGAATGACGAGCTCGGACAGCTGCAACGGCCGTCCGTCGCTGACCGTGACGTAGCAGGCGGCTGCCGCGCCGTCCACAACGGCTGTCACCGTCGTCACGCCGGGTGCGTTGGCCGTCAGCATCCCGTTTGCATCCACGGACGCGATCTCAGGCAGGGACGAATGCCAGTCCGGCGTGCCGCTTGCACCGCGCAAGGTGAGCTCCGCGCCAAGATCGAGCGTTTCCCCGACCAAAAGGTTCAGTTCCCGCGGCATCGTCAGCTCCGCGCCGGGCGTCTGCACGGCGGACGCCTGATCGGCGCTGATCTCCAGCGCGACCTGTGCGGCAGGCAGGACTTCGCTGCCGCCCTCGGGCGTCTGCGCGGCGACGTGGCCGGTCCTGACATATTCATTCACGACGTCCTGCGTCGTCCAGCCAAAGCCGTGCAGCGCAAGCGTCCGCTTCGCGTCCTCCGCCGGCTGATACAGGACGGACGGGACGATCTGCTTTTCCGCGCCGAGACTGACGACAAAATAGACCGCATCGCCCTTCAGGACGCGCGCGCCGCCCGCCGGGGATTGCAGGATCACGTTTCCGCTCGGGATCGTCGGATGATAGCGCAGCTCGCACTTCACCGCGTACAGGCCGTCCGCGCGCAGATCGCGCTTCGCCGTGCCGAACGCGCGGCCAACGTAGTCTGCCACCGTTATGTAGGAATCCTCCGACGGCGTGAGCGACGGAATGTCGATCACATCGCTCGGCGCGGAGCCGCCTGCGCCGGTGTCCGGGATCGGCAGCGTCTGCGCGGGCGCAGGATTTTCCGCGACCGTGAGCGTCAGCCGTGAGCCGTCCGTAAGCGCGGAGCCCGCGCCGATGCTCTGATCGATGACCGTGCCGTCCGCATTCGAATCGCTCTTGACGTATTCCCACGTGATCTGATCCTCGGTCAGGCCCAGACGAGTCAGATGCTCCAGCGCCGCGTCCCGCAGCATATCCGTCTCATCCGCCATCACGGCGAGTGGACGCTCCTTGCCGAGACTGGCCGTCGCGTTCAGCTCGGACTGCGGCGCGAGCTTTGCCCCGGAGGCTGGATCCTGCGTCAGGATGCGGCCTTTTTCAACGCCCGTGTCATAATCGGAACCTTCGAGCACCAGTTGTAGCTGCGCCGTTTTTGCCGTCTCAGCGGCTTCATCGACCGGCAGATTGACGATATTGGGGCTGTAGACAAAGCTGCCGTCCGGGGCCGCGTCCGTCTGCGGTCTGCGGCTGACGAAGAACAGGATCCCGCCAACCACGATCGCGGCTGCCGCCGCACCGGCTGCAATCTTTGCCCAGAGCGGCCAGCCGAAGCCCTCCTTTTTCTGGATCGTCTCCTGTACGCGCTGCACAGGCGTTTTTGCGGTCAGCTCCTCGTACAGCTCCGCGACGCTCTGCGTGCGGTCCTGCGTATGCAGGCACATACCGTTCAGTATGGCCGCTTCCTGCGATTTTGTGATGCTTTTGCAGTATTTTGACGGTGGCGCAAGCAGATCGCGGCGGTGCGAGCGCAGCGCTTCGCCGCGCTCCATCGCGTTCGGCGGCGTTACGCCGGTCACCATCTGATACAGCGTGGCGCTGAGCGCATAGACGTCCGCGGAGGGCCCCTGCACGCTGTGGCTGCTGTACTGCTCCTCGGGCGAATAACCGTCCTTGATGATGACCGTCATGCTCTTGCCGCAGTCGTGTACGGCATGACGCGCCGCGCCGAAATCGATCAGGCGCACGCCGCCGCCCTTGAGCAGCATGATATTGTCTGGGGCGATATCCCGGTGGATCATGCCGCTGTCGTGGATATGCTGCAACGATATCATGACCGGTGTAAGCAGTTCGACTGCCTCATCCGGTGCAAGCGACCCTTTCTGTTTTAAGTATTCGCTCAGTGTCTGGCCTTCGAGATACTCCATGACGAGATACGCAGTTTCGTTTTCGGAAAAAGCAGTCGTAGATGTGGACAACGCCGTCCTCGTTCTGGAACGCGGACAGCCGTCTGGCCTCGTCGAGAAATTTCTGTTTGCCGAAGCTGAAATATTCGCCCCGCTTTCCGGAGAAGACCGTCAGACGGCTCTCGCCGGGCTGGCGGGTAGCGTATTCGCTGGGAAGATACTCCTTGATGGCGATCTTGTGCCGCAGAAGTGCGTCCCATGCCAGATATGTCACGCTGAAGCCGCCGTGACCGAGCGCGCGGCCGACGACATACCGCTCCTGTAGGATCGTTCCCGGGCGCATGTATATGCCGAGCTCCGGTTCCGTGCCCTCCGCATAGCCGCAGTGCGGGCAGATCTCAAACTGGTCGTCGTATGACCCAAAGCATCCAAAGCAGATCTTCATATTCTTCCTCCTATCCGATCCCGCATGCCTGCGGCTGCCGCTCGTCGAGGACGGCAGCCAGCTCGCCGGCCATGCGGCGGTACTGTTCGTATACCGTGTTCAACACCGGTACGCAGGGATAGCTGTTTTCCAGATACAAGCAGCGCTGCCCGTCCTCGCTCAGCAGATACGATAAAAACCGGACAGCGCACCGCCGCTCTTTTTTTGCCGTACCGTCCGCGACGGACCATACGTTTTGCAGCTGGCAGACCGGCGCGTCCGTCTCGAGTGCATAGGCGCTGTAACGTCCGGCCATCGCCTGCTGCAAATCCGCCGCGTCGCCCGTATCGCCGTAATAGAGCATCAATTCGCCGCGCACGAAGCCGTCCCGCGCATCCTCCCGCACGGAAAACGGCTCGTCCGCCGGGACCGGACTTTGCAGAAGCGTCTCGTAGAGCGGTATGGCCGACGCCTTGAACCCGACAGCGGCCCCGCACGCGGCCAATCTCGCCGGCAGCGATGCGTCGGCCGTCTGAAGCGCGCCAATTTCGCCGCCCGTGTATGCGCTGGCGACATACAGGACAGGCATGCCGCAGCCAAGCGCCGCATGATCTGCGCTGGCCAGTCCGGAGATCCGGTACTGCGTGGGATCGAGCCCACGGGCAAGGCTCCGCAGCGCCGTATCGTCGGCAAACGCGGCATCTGTATCCGCAATCCGATCGAAAAGTGCGGGCATGGAGCCGTCCTGCTGCGCCTGTCTGAGCCGCTCCGCATCTGACATTCTGTGAGCCTCCTTTCCGCGGTATCATTTGTTTGTCAGCAAGGGGAATCGCCTCCGGCGGTCTTGCTGATGGCCTTCAAGACGCAGCGAGCCGCGTACTCAGCATTTCGGGTGAGCTGGCGTTGCCATGCACCATAGCGAGGCGACCAGCGGAAGCCGTTGGATTTAAGGACGCTGCGGGTCTCCTCGTCGGGCTTCTCGTCGAAGATGATTTGGAGCCGGTCGGCCTCCAGGTTGCGGACGATCTCGCCGCCGTCGAACTTCTCGTTTTCGGTGGGCTGGGCCTGCTGCGCCTGCCGCTTGTCCAACTCAGCCAGACGGTCGGCGACGCGCTTGATGTAGCCCCGGCGGCTCTGCAGCTCATAAGCCGGGAATGGGCAGCCATAAAGCGCAAGGGGCGTTCCGTCGCCTTTGGCGAATACGCCGGGGCTGGTAAGCCACGCTTTTTCTTTCGGGGTGATGCCGGGGCAGCCATCCAGCGTTTTGTTCTTGCGATAAAAGGCGTTGGCGGCCTTTGCATCATCCAGCGCTTTTTGATAGGCGGCAAGCTGCTCCGTAAGAATCTCCCGGGCATAGCGGTCGAGCAGCGCGTCGAGCTTGTCGTGGTAGAACGGGCTGACTTCGGCTTTCTTTGAAGCTACCAATGCGGCGGCTTCGTCTACTGCGGCGCGGTAGCCATCTGTGGCGCTGCCGAGCTTGTAGTCGCTCATGTGTACCATGGAGTGCGCGGTGCGGGCAGTTTCTTCGCTGATTTCGTAGTAATTCACTTGGTATCCTCCTCCGGTTCCGTGTTAGACGTAAACGGGGTCTTTGCCTCGTTCCGTATTCTCGCCGGCGAAGCAGTATCCGCAGAACTGCCAGATGCTATTTTCTCCGGCGTAGGTGATGCGCTTGAAGGTGGCGAAAACAGGACGCCACTTTCCGCTGTTGGGGTCTTCCTGATGGGAATAGGGCTCGCCGAGCTGGGTGCAATCGCTTCTCATGCAGGCCGGCGGGAGGCAGTTGACGGCGTTGTCAACAACGTCCTGGCTCACATAGTCGCCGACCCTGGCCTTGCCATAGTCGAAGGTGTCTTCCGTGTAGACCTCCTTATCGTCGGCCAGCGTTTCGCCGCAGTCGCATCGCTCGCCAGGGTCGAGGGCGCAGCCGCAGCGGTCGCATTTATAATTCCACATTGTCTTTCTCCCTTCTCCGTCTCCGGCGTTCCGCTTCCTCTACCCAGGCCCGGAGACGGTACCCGAAGTAGACCAGAATGACGGCCCAGATGGGGACGGTAATTTCTCTGCCGGGAGGCCCGGCGCGAGCTGCTGAAATGTCAATAGCCCAAAGAACGAGCCGGGCTGCTGCAAAAGCCGCAAGGGTCGTGAGGAACAGCCGGGGGAACTTGCTCCGGCGCTTCTGCCTGCGTCGCTGCGTCTGTGCGCTGACGGTCATTTCTATCGTCTGCATAACTGCTCCTCCTCAGGCCGTTTTTGCTGCCCGTGTCTGCCGGGCGGCGGCCTTCGCGGCGACCTCCTGCGTATAGCAATAACGCTCATGGAAGTAGCTCTTTGCGATGCGGCCCGGAATGACGCAGTAGCCTCGGTCGCTCAATTCGCGGTTAAGGTCTGCGATGATCTTGTAGCTTTTACTCCGTGAGAGGCCGGTAATTGTCATAACGTCCTCCACAAAGTAGAAGATGTCCTTGACAGTTTTCATCTGACCGCACCCGCTTCCGTCTGCGGATACGTTGCCATGAAGCGGCGAACGGTGGGGATAAGCTGATGGCCGGCGCATCTGCCGGTAGTGGTCTCGACGAGGGTGGTGTACTTGACACCGGCCTTCTCGGCGAGCTCCTTGACGGTCATGCCTGTCTGGGCGGTAAAGACGCGGACTTCAATGCCAAACTCGGTCTTCGCCTTCCGTGGTGCGCTCATTTGTTTTTCCTCCTTACCTTATTTATTTGACCTGTAAATACGATGAATAGATGGTAGAATGAGATAAATCAGAGGCGTTTCCGGCTCGCGGTCTCTTTCGTGACCGCCTGCGGAGTGAAGCCTCCAGGCGGTTCCCGACGCTCACGAGAACGCCTGCGGCCGTGATGGCCGCGACCATGATAACGAAGCCGCCGGGCATATCAGCCAGGCCGTCGGCCAGCAGCGCCGTCCCAAAAATGAGGGTGATCGCCAGACGTAGATTGCATCGAGAAGTTTCTTCATTGCTCTGTCTCCTCGCTCATGCGGGCTGTCCGTAACTCAGAATCCGAAACGAGGCTGTCACCGCCGGGGAAACGGTAAATCGGTTCCGAGTCACCTTCGTTGAGAGGTTGGGTGCCAACAAGATAGGCGTCGCATCCTCTGGCGTGAATTTTGAGAGGCCAGCCGTATCGCTGGGAAAGTTCTTCGATGCGGCTCATTTTTCTTTTTTCTCCTCTGCGTCTTCGATGTCGCGCTCGGGGATGCTTCCGTAGGTATAGCCGTTGTCGTTGCGGAGGAAAATCGGACGGTCATAATCGAATTGATCGAGGATTTCAATGAGCTCGCCGACCGTCAAGGTCTGCCCGCACTGGCCGATTCCGTAGCCATTGCGCTTGCCTTCGATGTAGATAGGTCTCATGGTGATCTCCTTCCTATTCGTACTTTTCCAGCCGCTCGAGCAAGGAGTTCGCATTATTGCGCTTGGTCGTTGCAGCTTTAATGACGTTGAGGCCGTGCTTGACGGCAATGTCGTTGGGGGTGTCGGCCAGTGTAGCGAGCGTAGCGGCCGCCGACATGATTTGAGATGTGGCGTCTTCCGCTGCCTGATTGACGAGCATCCAAAGGTCTTGATAGAGGTCGGCCGGAAGCTGCTTTTGCAAGGCTCGCTTTAGGTCGTTGTCGAGTTGAGCGGTGGCGGCGCGGGCATAGGTGCATTCCTTTTTGCTGGCCTCAAGCTCGCGCGTGAGCTCGGAAACCTTTTTCTCGGAATCCTGCCAACGAGCGCACATACTAAAAGCTGCGTCATACTCGATGTTGTCCTCTGCGTCTTGAAGGCATCCTTCAAAGGCTGTGGCGAGGTAGCTGTTCGGGCCGAGGGTAGCGATGATGGCGCGGATGCTTTCGAGAGCCTTGCGTTCCTGATCCTTGCTTGCCGGAACATTCTCGGAAACGAGCTTGACCTCGGCGATGGTGTAAGTGCCGTGCCGGTAGCATTCGCGGAAGTCTTTGCGGGCCTGCTTTTCATCTGGAGCGGTGAAACGGTCGGAGCCGGTCGTGCCGTTCTCGCGGATGAAGAAGATTTTGCAGGTGTTCATATAGGTTATTCCCTCCGATATATTTCCCTTGCGTTTTCGCCGCATTCTTCAGGTGCAACCTAATTATCGCTGAGTACAGCGAAAAAGCCAAGCGATTTTTCGCTGCAAACTTCGGTTTGTTGACTTCGCTGTATTCAGTAAACCCGCTTTGTTGACTTTGCTGTGTTTTTTTGGGGTTTTTATGAATTTTGCTGAGAGACTTGATGAATTGATGGCTGAAAAGACAATGAATAGCCTGCGCCTCTCCAAAGAAATCGGCGGCTCCGACCGCGTAATTGGTGCTTGGCGTAAAGGTGAATATGAACCAAAACTAGAAAGTCTTATTCGGCTCGCTGATTTCTTCGATGTCTCGCTTGACTATTTGGCTGGGCGTTCTGATGTCCGGGAAATGAGTATAAAAAAAGAGCCCGCACCGGA
>DJQK01000117.1:0-16437 GCA_002437575.1 Clostridiales bacterium UBA6388
GCACAGCGGCAAGCGTGGCCGTGGGACGGACAAGGCAAAAATCGTAGTGGCGCTGTCAAAAACGGAAAATGAGGCGGCACTGTTTACGCGGATGCAGGTCGTGGAAGACGTCACCGGCGGCACGCTCAAGCAGGTCGTTGACGAAACTGTTGCACCGGGTGCAAAAATCGAATGCGACGGCTACAGAAGCTACCGGAATCTGTCCGGCGTTACGCTGGATGCGAAAAAGTACGAAACCGGCGACCTGCACTGGCTGCACAAGACCATCAGCAACCTGAAAGCCTTCCTGCTGGGAACCTATCACGGCCGCTGCCAACAGCTCCAGGCGTACTTGGACGAATTTTGCTTCCGCTTCAATCGCAGAAAAACCGGAGATCAGATCTTCAGCCGCCTCGCAAGGGCCGTAGCGACATCTTGTGCCCAGCTGCGTTAAGCCGATAAGCACAAAAAGATTTTGAACAGCAACCAGTCGCGGCGGTGTTTTATTTGAGCGGCTGCCTGGCCGTGGCCCGAGGGCCATTGTTTTTTCTGGCGGCCTTCACCAGGAAACGATCAATGCTTTGCCTTCAAAAACGCAAGATTCAGATCGACATCCGTCGAGATGCCGTCGACCCTTCCATCATTACAGTACTGCCAGAGCTGGAAATGGTATGAAAAGCTCGGGGTGTCGTTGTACTCGGCCAGCCAGAACACGTAGCTTTGCAGGCTCTCGAGGTCAAATTCCTCGTAGCCGAAGCGCTGGTTAAAATAGACGCCCGCGCGATAGCCCGCCTGTTCTACCGTATCGCAGAAGGCGATTGCATTTTTTGTCAGCTGCACCGAGTCCATTTCGTCGGTGCGGGCTTCGGCCTCGATGTCCTCCCAGTCGAAAACGACCGGATAGGAAAGCGGGTAGTCCTTGACCGCGTCCAGCACGAACTGCGCCTCGTCGATGGCCTCCTTTTCATCGAGCGCCTGTGAGAAAAAGTACACGCCGACGTCCAGCCCCGCGGCAAGCGCGCCTTCGATGTTCTTGGCAAAATACTCGTCCGGCTGAATTTCGCCCTCGGTGTAGCCGCGGTAGCCCACGCGGATCATCGCAAACTCCACGCCGTTGGCCGCGACGAGCTCCCAGTCGATGTCCTGCTGGTGCGACGACACGTCTACCCCGACCGACGCGACGGTGTCGGAGCTCCGGTAGCGCTTGAAGCCGCCTTCTTCGTAAAAGCCCTCGGGGTCATAGCTGTTTTCCTCGACCGTGGGGCCAAGCTCTGCGGGCTCGACAGGCGTTTGCTCCTGCGTCTGCGCAGGGCCGACGGTGCGGCCGGAATACGAGCCGACCTTTCTGACAAGCGACACCGTGCACCAGAGCATGGCGGCAGCAAGCACGATGCACAATAGGATCAGGATCAGGCGCGTCCGCCCGATCCGGCTGCGGCGTTGTTTCATGGAATGCTCCCTTTGCAAAAGATTGTTTCTATTTTAACACATTTGAGGCCATTCGCCAAGTCCCTGTTCGTTTCGACTTTCCCCGCGGGAGAAATTCCCCATTGTGCAAATTTGCGCGGTATAGTATAATGAGTAAAAAATCCGCGAAAACCGGTGGCTTTTTCTGCCGGGAAAGGAGCTTTTATGGACGAACAGGAATTTGAGCGCGACGAGCAATTGCTCGAAGCCCGGCGTCTCAAGCGTCTTGAGCAGCGCCGCCGCCGCAAATTGCAGCAGCGCATCGTGCTCGGCGTGCTGCTGGTGATCCTCGTTTTATCTCTGGTGCTGATCGTTCGCGGCTGCAAGAGCCGCAGTGCCGCAGACGATCAGGTCCAGCCCGGCGAGACGGCCTCCCAGCCGGACGAGGCCGCTTCTGTCGTGCCGACCGAGCCGGACACCACCGTCACCATTGCCGCAGTGGGCGACATTATGATGTACGACGAGCAGCTGGAAGCCGCCAAACAGGCCGACGGCACATACGATTTTACCTCGAGCTTTGCCGCCGTCTCCGGCACCACCATCTCCGCAGACCTCACCGTGGGAAACCTCGAACTCAACTTCTGCGGCGAGCCCTATTCCGGAAAGCCCGATTTCCGTGCGCCGGAGTCTCTGGCCAAAACGCTTGCGTCCATCGGCTTTGACGTGATGCAGACGGCCAACACCTACTCCATCCAGAACGGCCTTTCGGGGCTCAAGAGCACCATCCGGTACCTGGACGCTGCGGGGCTTTCCCACGTCGGCACCTACGCCGCGCCAGACGACAAAGCAAGCCTCGGCGGCGTGCTTCTGAAAAACGTCAACGGCGTCAAGGTCGCCTTCTTCGCCTACACAAAGGGGCTCAACAGTCTGACGCTTCCGGAGGGCGAAGAGTACGCGGTGGACGTTCTGTACACCGACTACGCCTCGGACTTCAACAAGATCAACGAGTCCGCGCTTCTGGACTCCGTAAACGCGGCAAAGGCGCTTTCGCCGGACGTGATCATCGCGATGCTCCACTGGGGCAGCGAAGCAGACTCCACGGTCACAGACTCGCAGAAGAAGATCAAGGACCTGCTCTTTGAAAACGGCGTCGACGCGATCATCGGCTCGCACTCGCACATCGTCGGGCCCATGGAGGAAGAGACGGTCACGACCGTCGACGGCGTGGAGAAGACCTGCTTCGTCGCCTACAGCCTCGGCAATTTCTTCTCCGCGATGGACGACAGCTACGCGAAAAACTGCCGCCAGTCGGTCGTCTTAAACCTCTCGTTTACAAAAAACGGCCAGACCGGCGCGACGAGCCTGTCTGATATCAGCTATACGCCCCTTTATATCATGGACCACGGCGAGGGAGAATCACCGCGCTATGAGATCCTTCCCATCCGCAGCGCCATCAACTCCGGCCTCTTCCCGGACATGGAAAAAACGTTCACCGACGCCATTGCCCAGCTCCGCGCCGCAACGGCCTCGGACTATGACTCCGGCAAATAAGGGGGGGACGCTATGGCACAGTCCAATTACGATAAAACGCTCTCGCGGATGCCGGGAGAATTTCTGCGGTACGATCAGGCGCGGATGATCCGGATGTTCTGCCCGGAAAACGACGCGTCGTACCTCTATCTCCGCTTTCTCGACAGGCGCTACCGCGTCTCGCGCACGGAAGGGACGATCGAATGGCAAAGCGGAAACGACTGGCTTCCGGCGGGCTTTCTCGACGCGATGACGATCTACGATCTGCTTTGCTGCGCAAAAGACGGCGCGCGGCTTCTCGGCAGGTACTGCCAGGCCGAAAATCTTCCCGGCACGATGCACGGCGCGAACCCGGCAAAAGGCGCGTTTGACGATTTTGCCGTCAGCTGCGACAAAGACCCGGCCAAGCTCCGCGCGGCGTGCGAAGCGCTCTCGGGCCGCGATCTTCACACGGGAGAGCTTTCGTTCGAGATCCCGATGTTCGATTTTCTGCCCGTCGTCGTGCAGTTCTGGTCGTCGGACGACGAATTCCCGCCGGTCTTCAAGCTCATGTGGGACGAAAATGTGCTTTCCTTCCTGCGCTTTGAGACCGTCTGCTATGCCGCACAGTTTTTGGTCACAAGGCTGCAAAGCCATATGGGCCTGCCGGAAACAAATTCGGAGGGGCATATGTAAAAGCCCGGGAGAAGCGATTTGCTTCTCCCGGGTTTTTATTTCCGGTATTCTGCCTTCAAAAACAGGGCGGCTTTCGCCGCCCATTCAAACCCTATTTTCCGTTGCCCAGCGCCTGCATGGCGTACACCAGACAGAACGCCGCGCCGGCGCCGTAGACGAGCATTCCGGCGGGAGTCTGTCCGGCCATTGCCGTTAAGCCGAAGAAGGTGCCGGCCATGCTGTAAAAGCACAGACGCCGCCTTGCGCCGTGGTCAAACGAAAAGCTTGCCGCGTGATACGTGCTGATCATGAAGCAGATGAGCGCGAACAGGCAGAAGCAGTAGTCCAGGATCGCCGGGTCCTGCATCCAGCGGCGAAAATCGCGGAACAGCCAGCACACGAAAAACAGGATCGCCGGAACGTAAAACACAGCCGCAGGCGTCTTGCCGCGCAGCCGGAACACGCCGGCCGCCAAAAGCGAGAGCGCCGCCGCAAGGCCCAGCACGCACGTCAGCTGCACGAACCAGCCGCCATCTGCAAAGCGCAGCACACAGCCCGCGCCGAGCGCGATGCAGGCCAGTACCGTCAGCACGAGGTCTAGCCGCATCACGTGGAACACCTCGTCGTACCGCGCCCGTTTTTCCAGCGTCGCCGCCGCCAGCCAGAACACCAGCGCCATCAGCACGCTGAAGGCGATCAGCGGGATCGCGCTGCCGCCGGAGCGCAGGGTGGCGTTAAAGAAATAGCCCAGAAGCCCTGCCAGCAGGCTGAGCCAGGATACCTTCGAAAAACCGGTTTTGCGCATCATGCCGAACGTCCATCCCTTTCGCTTTATCTGATTATAGTATAGCATATCGCGTTCGCGTTTTACAGACAAAATCGTGTGAATTTTTTGAAAACAGCGCGATGCGCGGGCGCGCTTTTGAAAAAAAGACGGAAAAAGGCCGGGATTTTCCCTAAAAACCGTGAGATTCCGCTTGCATTTTCCGGCGCCAGATGGTATAATCCAACTATCTTGATAGTATTTTTACTGGAGAGTGGGGAGTTCTTCCCCACTCTTTCTTGCTGAGAAAGGAAGTTTCACATGAAGATCACCGAAACCGTCCGGCAGTTTGCCGAGCCTGTGGTGCAGGCGCACGGGTGCTCGCTGTGGGATGTGGAATACGTCCGCGAGGGCGCAGACTGGTTTTTGCGGCTGTATATCGACAAGCCCGGCGGCGTGGACATCAACGACTGCGAGGCCATCTCCCGTGCGGTCGACCCGATCCTCGACGAAAAAGACCCCATCCCCGACAGCTACAGCTTCGAGGTCTGCTCGGCGGGGCTCGAGCGCGTTTTGAAGCGCCCCGCCGATTTCGAGCAGTTTCTGGGCTCGACGGTGCTTGTGAAGCTTTATAAGCCCGTGGACGGCAAAAAAGAAGTGGTCGGCACGCTCACAGGCTACGACGACGGCGCGGTGACGCTGGACGTCGGCGGTAAGGCAGTCCGTTTTGAGAAAAATGAAGCCGCGCTGGTGCGGCTGTATGTGGAGTTTTAAGGAGGAGTACAGAAAACCATGAACGCTGAAATTTTTGCGGCGCTGGCGCAGCTGGAAAAAGAGCGCGGCATCCCGCAGCAGTACATGATCGACAAGATCACGCAGGCCCTCGTCGCGGCCTATAAGAAGGACAAGGAAGGCTACACGGACAATGTGTTCGTCGAAGTCGAAGACGGCGACTTAAAGATGTACGTGCAGAAAGAAGTCGTTGACGACGTGCTCACGCCCGCAACCGAAATTTCGCTCGACGCGGCGCGGAAGATCAACAAGCACGCCGAGCTCGGAGACCTTGTCAACGTCGACGTGCGCACGCAGAACTTCGGCCGCATCGCCGCCCAGACCGCCAAGCAGGTCATCATCCAGGGCATCCGTGAAGCAGAGCGCGGCATGATCTTTGACACCTTCTCGTCCAAAGAGCATGAAATTCTCACCGGCACCGTGCTTCGCATTGCGCCCGACTCCGGCGACATGACCATCCGTCTCGGCGGCAATACCAACGACCGCACCGACGCGATGCTCGCCGCCTCCGAACAGGTCAAGGGCGAGAGCTATCATGAGGGCGACATGATCCGCGTCTACGTCGTGGAGGTCCGCCGGTCGACAAGAGGCCCGCAGGTCATCGTCTCGAGAACGCACCCGGGTCTTGTCAAGAGGCTCTTTGAACTCGAGGTCCCCGAGATCGCGTCGGGGCTCGTCGAGGTCAAGTCCATCGCCAGAGAAGCCGGCTCGCGCACGAAGATCGCCGTCACCGCCACGCAGGAAAACATCGATCCCGTCGGCGCATGCGTCGGCACGAGAGGCGCCAGAGTCGGCGCGGTCGTCGACGAGCTGCACGGCGAAAAAATGGACATCATCGTCTGGTCGGAGGACCCGGCGAAATTCGTGGCCGCGGCCCTGAGCCCGGCAGACGTCGTTTCCGTGACGGTCCTTCCCGGGATGCAGAAGGCCTGCCGCGTCATCGTCCCGGACGATCAGCTGTCGCTTGCCATCGGCAAGGAGGGCCAGAATGCGCGTCTTGCCGCGAGACTGACCGGCTATAAGATCGACATCAAGCCCGCCTCCCAGGCCGCGGAGTTTGAGGCCGCAGCGCAGGAGCAAGCGCCTGCCGCGGAGGAACCGGAAGCGCAGCTGGAAGAGCTGGAAGAGGAAGAATAACCGTTTTTACCCGGAAGGAGGTATGGAGCCCCGATGCAAAAGAAAATTCCCATGCGACAGTGTGTCGGCTGCCGCGAAATGCGGCCCAAGAAGGAACTCATTCGCGTGGTCAAGAGCCCGGAGGGAGAGATCAGCCTGGATTTCCGAGGCAAAGCCCCCGGCCGCGGCGCTTACCTCTGCCCGGACCCGGAGTGCCTGAAAAAGGCGATCCGCGCCAAAGCGCTCGAGCGGGCCTTTGACGTAAAAATACCGCAGGAGGTCCTCGACGGCCTCGTGCAGGCAATGGAGGCGCAGCCGCATGAATGAAGCAGAACACAAGGCGCTGCTGCTTCTGGGCCTGGCCCGGCGGGCGCGGAAGCTGGAGATCGGAGAAGAGCCCTGCGCAATTGCCTGCCGCAGCGGAAAAGGAAGGCTGCTTCTCATCGCGAAGGACGCGGGCGACCATACCTTTCGCCGCGCAAGATCGTATTGCCGCAGCGGCAAGCCCGCATACGTCTGCCTGCCGTATACAAAAGACGAACTGGGAGACGGCCTCGGCTGCAACGCGTGCGCGCTGTGCGTGCTGACGGACGCGCCGTTTGCAAAGGCGTTTGTGGAGGCGCTGCCGGATCTGGCAGAAAAGCATCCGGACATTTTGCAGGAGCTTTCGCGGCAAGCCGAGCGCGTCAGCAAGCGCCGCCAGGAGGAAAAGGCGCACCGGAAAAACGTGAGATTTGGTAAAAAGTAATCAGGAGGTGGCTGTATGAGTATTGAGATCAAGCAGAAAATTAAAGAGGTGGCCGACGATTTTGGTATGCCGGCCAAAAGCCTCATCGAAATTGTCGGAAAATTCTTCGATAAACCCAAGAGCAGCTCGCAGAACCTGTCAGAGGATCAGCTGAACGTGATCTTCGACTATATCACCGCGACCAACCAGATCGGCTCCATCGCCGAGGTCTTCGCGACGGCGAACGAGAAAAAGCCCGAGCAGGCCAGCCCTGCCGAGCAGCCCAGGCCCGCCGCGCCGCAGCAGAATGCTTCGCAGCAGACCAGCCAGCCGCGTCCGCAGCAGAATCAGGCCCCGCGCCCGAACGGCAATTTTAACAACAACAATAACAATAACCG
Organism: Clostridiales bacterium UBA6388; assembly: GCA_002437575.1. Taxonomy (GTDB): domain Bacteria; phylum Bacillota; class Clostridia; order Oscillospirales; family Oscillospiraceae; genus CAG-170. The sequence goes on from DJQK01000117.1 coordinate 7,367, forward strand.
CGGCCAGAACGGCCCGCGCCCGCAGGCGCAGCCCTTCCAGCAGCGTCCGCAGCAAAATAGCCAGCCGCGCCCGCAGCAGAATACCGCCGCGCCGCAGCAGCAGAACCAGAACGCGCAGAACGCCCAGAAGCCCGCGCAGCCGCAGCCCGAGCGCAAGCGTGAACGCCGCGTCATCGATACCAGCGCCGTCACCGTCAATGCCGACCGCTACGACGACCGCGTCGATTCCCTCGTCTCCGAGCGCGTGCAGAATTACTCCAGCGGCAAGCAGAAGATCGGCAACAAGAATAAAAAGCAGCAGGCCAGAAAGTTCGGCACCAAGAACCGCTCGGAGGAGCAGGAAAAGATGCGCCGGCTCCAGCTCGAGATCGCGAAGAAGGCCCCGCTGGTCGTCAAGATCCCGGACGAGATCACCGTCGGCGAGCTTGCCTCGCGCATGAAAAAGACGGCCGCCGAGGTCATCAAGTGCCTGCTCAAAAACGGCGTGATGGCCACGGTCAACCAGACCATCGACTATGATACGGCAGAATTTGTCGCCGTTGAGCTCGGCTGCAAGGTCGAACGCGAGGTCGTTGTGACCATCGAAGAAAAGCTCTTTGACGATCACGAGGACACGGCCGAAGAGCTCGTCGCCCGCCCGCCCGTCATCGTCGTCATGGGCCACGTCGACCACGGCAAAACGTCGCTGCTCGACTATATCCGCCACGCGAAGGTCGCGGCCGGCGAGGCCGGCGGCATCACGCAGCACATCGGCGCGTACACCGTGAAGGTCAACGACCAGCCCATCACCTTCCTCGACACCCCGGGCCACGCGGCCTTTACCGAAATGCGCGCCAGAGGCGCCATGTGCACCGATATCGCCATTCTCGTTGTGGCCGCCGACGACGGCATCATGCCGCAGACCATCGAGGCCATCAACCACGCCAAGGCCGCGAATATCCCCATCATCGTGGCCGTCAACAAGATGGATAAGCACGGAGCAAACCCCGACCGCATCCTCACCCAGCTGACCGAGCACGGTCTGACCCCGGCAGAATGGGGCGGCGAGACCGAGGTCTGCAAAATTTCCGCCAAGACCGGCGAAGGCGTCGACGATCTTCTCGAGACCGTCCTGCTCACGGCCGAAATGCTCGAGCTCAAGGCCAACCCCAACAGAGCCGGTAAGGGCTGCGTGCTCGAAGCCAGGCTCGATAAAAACCGCGGCCCCATAGCGACGCTTCTCGTGCAGAACGGCACGCTCCATCAGGGAGACCTCATCATTGCCGGTACCGCCGTTGGCCGCGTGCGCGTCATGACGAACGACAAGGGCCTGCAGGTCAAAGACGCCGGTCCTTCCATCCCGGTCGAAATTACAGGTCTGACGGAAGTTCCCGCGCCGGGCGATGAGTTTAACGCCGTCGCCGATGAGCGCATGGCGCGTCAGCTCGTCGAGCAGCGCAAGCAGAAGATCAAGGACGAGGCCAACAAGCAGAACCAGAAGGTCACGCTCGAGAGCCTGTTCTCGAAGCTTCAGGAAGGCGAAATGAAGGAGCTCAACCTCATCGTCAAGGCGGACGTGCAGGGCTCTGCAGAGGCGGTCAAGGCGTCCTTGGAGAAGCTTTCGAACGACGAGGTGCGCGTCAGGGTCATCCACGCAGGCGTCGGCGCGATCAACGAGTCCGATATTCTGCTTGCCTCCACGTCCAACGCCATCGTCGTCGGCTTTAACGTCCGGCCGAACGATCTGGCCCAGGCGGCAGCCAAGCGCGACAAGGTCGACGTGCGGATGTACCGCGTCATCTACGACGCCATCAACGAAATTGGAGATGCGATGAAGGGTATGCTGGCTCCCAAGTACCGTGAGGTCATCATCGGCCACGCCGAGGTCCGCCAGACCTACAAGGTCTCCGCCATCGGCACGATCGCGGGCTGCTATGTCAAAGACGGCAAAATTACGCGCGATGCGTCTGTGCGCGTTCTGCGCGACAATATCGTCATCCACGAAGGAAAGCTCGGCTCTTTGCAGCGCTTCAAGGACTCCGTCAAGGAGGTCGCTGCCGGCTATGAGTGCGGTATGTCGATCGAAAAGTTCAACGACATCAAAGAGGGCGACATTTTCGAGTGCTTCGTGATGGAACAAATCAAAGTTTAAGTAAAAAGGAAAAGGGAACAGTGAATAAGCGTGGTGTCGGCTGCGCCGACGAATCAGAATCGTGCCGCTTTGCGGCACACCACACCTATTCCTTTTTTACGATTACTTCTTACTTCTCTGAAGGAGGTACTATGGCTTCCAATCGAATTGGACGGATCAACGAGGAGATCCAGCGCGAATTGTCCGATCTGATCCGCTCGCTCAAGGACCCGCGCGTGCAGACGCTTCTGTCCATTACCCGCGTCGACACCACGCCGGATCTTCGCTACAGCAAAATTTATATCAGCGTCCTCGACGAGGAAAAGCAGAAAGATGCCCTGCGCGGGCTCAAATCCGCGGGCGGCTGGCTGCGCCGGGAGCTCGGCAGCAGCTTGCAGCTGCGCTATACGCCCGAGCTTGTGTTCGAGCTGGATGATTCTCTCAAATACGGCGCGCATATGTTTGACCTTCTGTCAAAGCTCGAGCACGAGCAGAAGCAAAAAGCGGGAGAAGAAGGCAATGACGAGGCTTGAAACGGCGCAGCTTCTGCGCGAAAACGACAGCTTCGTCATCCTGACCCACCGCCGCCCGGACGGAGACACCATCGGAAGCGCGGCGGGGCTATGTCTCGGGCTTCGCGCGATGGGAAAGAAGGCGTGGGTGCTTCACAACCGGCAGCTGACGCCGAAGCTTTCTCCGTTTGCAGACGGTTTGCTTATCGACGCCTGCCCGGAAAACGCGGCGGTCATCTCGGTGGATATGGCGTCTCTGGGCCTTCTGAGCTTTGACGCGGAGGAGCAGAAGCTTGGAAACAGACTCGCCTTTGCCATCGACCACCACGGAAGCAATGATTTAAGCGTTCCCAAGCTGGTGCAGCCCGAGAGCGCCGCATGCGGGGAGATCATTCTGGAGCTTCTGGAAGAGCTCGGTGTTCGGCTTACAAAGCAAATGGCCGAGGCGCTCTATCTTGCCGTTTCGACGGACACCGGCTGCTTCAAATACTCCAACACGACGGCAAAGACCCACGAGGCGGCGGCAAAGCTCATCGAGGCTGGCGCGGACGTGTATCCGATCAACAAGGCGTTTTTTGACACGAAGAGCTTTGCCCGGCTGCAATTGGAGGCGCGGCTGACCGACTCCATCGAGTTCTACGGCGGCGGTCTGGTCGGGCTTTGCACGATGCCGAACGCGCTTCTTCGTGAGCTTCATGTCTCAGAGGACGACGTCGACTCCATTTCGGGCTTTGCCCGCTCCATTGAGGGCGTGGAAATTGGCATCATGATCCGTGAGGTCGAAGACGGCGGCGGGAAAATTTCGCTGCGCACGTCCGAAAACTACAACGCGTCCGAGCTTTGCAAGGCTTTGGGCGGCGGCGGACACGCGGCTGCTGCCGGAGCGACGGTTCCGGGCGGTATTGCAGGGGCCAGGCACGCGATCTTGTCGCTGCTTTCCCAGCGCGGGATCATCCGGGAGCGGTAAGATGGCAAACGGAATTATCATTATCGACAAGCCGGCCGGCTGGACGAGCCAGGATGTGGCGGCAAAGCTTCGCGGCGTGTTCCACGAAAAGCGCATCGGCCACGGCGGAACGCTCGACCCGATGGCAACGGGCGTGCTTCCGATTTTCGTGGGAAGAGCCACGCGCGGGGTCGAATTTTTCGAGTCCGCGGAAAAAGAATATATCGCTGGGATCAGGCTCGGCACGGTCACGAACACGCAGGACACGACGGGAGAGGTCCTGGAAGAAAACCCGGTCAGCGTTACGCGCGAGGATGTCGAGGCCGCATTGAAGACCTTCATGGGGCAGATCGAGCAGCTTCCGCCCATGTACTCTGCCATCAAGGTAAACGGACAGAAGCTCTATGCGCTTGCCAGACGCGGCGTCGAGGTCGAGAGAACTCCCCGGCGCATCACGATCTTCGAGCTCGAGCTGTTGGAAGGCGCAGGCCGTGACTACACGTTTCGTGTGCGCTGCTCGAAGGGCACGTATGTGCGCACGCTCTGCCACGACATTGGAAAAATGCTTGGCTGCGGCGCGTGTATGTCGTCTCTTCGCCGGACGAAGGCGGGGATGTTCACCTTGCAGCAGGCGATCACTTTGCCGCAGCTTCTGGCGTTTGCGAAGGAAAACGATCCGCAGGAGCTTTTGATGCCGGTCGACGCGCTGTTTTCAAACTTTCCGCCCCTGATCGTCGAGCTCGGACAGGCGGAAAAGCTGCGCCATGGCGCACAGGTCAAAGACTGGCACTTTGCCCCGGGCACATACCGGGTCTACAGCATCACAGGAGAGTTTCTGCTCTTGGGAAAGGTCGAAAACACGGTGCTTTCCACGATCAAGAGCTTTTTTGAGGTTTGAGGAAATTAGCTTGAACGAACGACGCGTTATCGCGCTGGGCTTTTTTGACGGCGTTCACATCGGCCACGGCGCACTGCTGAAAAAAACATACGAACGGGCGCGGGAGCTTGGGGCGATCCCGTCCGCGATGAGCTTTGACACGCACCCGGACACGCTCGTGCGCGGAACGCCGGCGGAGCTTCTGAACACGATGGAAGAGCGAAGGTACCTCATGCAGTCGCTCTACGGCATCGAGGACGTCATCTTCTGCCATTTTGACCGGGCGATGATGAACCGGCCGTGGGAGGACTTTGTGGAGGGCTACCTCGTCAAAGAGCTGCACGCCTGCCATCTGGTCTGCGGACACGACTACCGGTTCGGCGCGCGCGGTCTCGGCGATGCGGAAAAGCTGCAAAAAAAGTGCCGCGAACTCGGCCTCGGCTGCGACGTCATCGGCGAAGTGAAGCTGAACGGCATTACCGTCAGCTCCACGTATCTGCGCACGCTTCTGAAAGCGGGCCGGATGGAAGAGGCGGTGCGCTTTCTCGGGCACGGACATATCATTTCCGGCATCGTGCAGCATGGGGACAGCCGCGGCCACACCATCGGCTTTCCGACGGCAAATCTCGCGTTCGCGCCCGAGCTTCTCGTGCCGGCCTTCGGCGTCTACGGCGGCTGGGCCGACGCAGGCGAAAAGGGCCGGTTCCCGGCGGCGGTCAATCTCGGCGTGCACCCGACGGTGCATACGCTTCCCCGGCCCATTGCGGAGGTGTCGCTGCTCGGCTTCTCGGGGAATTTGTATGGGAGCTTTCTTCGCGTGGAGCTTTTGTTCCAGGTCCGGCCCGAGCGGCAGTTTTCGTCGCTTGATGAGCTCGCCGCGCAGGTGCACAGAGACCAGCAGACGGTCCTGCACCGTTTGGCGAAAGTTTAGCTCTTGCCGAATTGTAAAATACAGATTATAATAAAGCCGGAAGCACGTAATTTGACCTGCTTCCGGTTTTTTGCACCAAGCGGCGCGAATTTTCTCGAAGGAATGGAGGAGACCCAGTTGCACGAGCACCATGTGAGATCGCATATTTCCAGCGAAGAGCAGCACCGCCGGATGCTCCATACGCCGATGCCGAAGCTCATTGTATCGCTGGCCGCGCCGACCGTGGCAAGCCAGCTCATCTCCATCATCTACAATACCGCCGACACCTACTTCGTCTCGCAGATCTCCACGAGCGCGTCTGCCGCTGTCGGCGTGGTTTTTTCACTGCAATCGATCATTCAGGCCTACGGCTTCGGCGTGGCAATGGGCGCAAGCAGCCTCATAAGCCTGCGTCTGGGCGAAAAGCGCGACCGGGAAGCAAACGCCTATGCCGCGAGCGGCTTTTTTGCAGAGGCCGTCGGGGGCATTTGGATGCTCGTCTTTGGCCTTCTGTTTTTAGAGCCTCTGATGCGCATTCTCGGCGCGACGGAAACGATGCTCCCGCACGCGAAGGCCTACGGCAGGATCATTCTGATGGGCGCGCCCATCATGTGCTGCTCGTTCATCCTCAACTCGATTTTGCGCTCGGAGGGCGCGGCGACGGCGGCCATGGCCGGCCTGTGCTCGGGCGGCATCCTCAACATCGCGCTCGACCCGCTGTTCATTTTCACCTTCGGTATGGGAACGGCCGGCGCGGCTGTTGCGACGGTTTTGAGCCAGTGCGTGAGCCTTGTGATCCTGGGCGTCGCGTTTGCGAAGGGAAGGAGCATCGTGCGTCTGCACCCGCGCGATATCAGCCGGCGGCTTCGCGATTACGGCCAGATCCTCGCCGTGGGCTTTCCGACCATTGCCCGGCAGGGGCTGGCAAGCCTTGCTTCCGCACTTTTGAATCTCCAGGCGGGCGTTTACGCAGACGCGGCCGTTGCGGCGCTGACGATCTCAAATAAAATTTACCTTCTTGTGCGCAGCGTCGTCCTCGGCATCGGGCAGGGCTTCCAGCCTGTCGCGGGCTACAATTACGGCGCAGGAGACAAAAAGCGCACGAAAGAAGCCTTCACCTTCGCCACAAAGCTCGGGACCGTCGTGTGCATTTTTGCTAGCTGCATCATTGCCGCCTTTGCCGCGCCCATCATGGGCTGGTTCCGAAACGACGCAAAGGTCATCGAGATCGGCAGAACGGCGCTGTTATATGCGTGCGCGGTCATGCCGTTCATGGCGTATTCGACGTTCGTCAATCAGCTCTACCAGTGCCTGGGCTACAAGGTCCCGGCGACGGTGCTGGCGTCTTTGCGTCAGGGCATCTGCTATCTGCCGCTGATCTTCCTGCTGCCGCACTTCTTTGGCCTTTCCGGCGTGCAGGCGGCGCAGCCGGCTTCCGATCTTGCCACGTTTTTCATCTGCATTCCGTTCCAGATCGCCTTTTTCCGCAAGCACCTGAAGGACGGCCCAAAAAGCTGACACGTGCAGGCTCACCGTTTTTCGGCGGGCCTGTTCTTTTTTTCTACAGTCATTTACAAAGCATCTGATTTTGGATATACTAACGGTATATCCGTAAAAATGCCGTAAAATCAGGAGGGCGCGTCATGAAACGCTTTCACAGAGCCTGGGCGGTGTGCCTGGGCTGTATGCTGATGCTGCTGGTCAGCGGCGGACTGTGCATCAATGTCTTCTCCGTCACGCAGCCGTATATTCTCGCGCAGAACGGCTTTACCAACACGCAGACGTCCATGATCACGACGGTGCGGTCGGTCGCGTATCTGCTGTTCCTCTCGATCGCGCCTGCGTTCTTCCGGAAGACCGGCTACCGCTGGGGTCTGACGCTGGCGGCCATTCTGGCCGCGGTATCGTTCGTGGTGTTTGCGCAGGCAAAGTCGCTGGCGGCCTACTATCTTGCGGGTGCGATCGCGGGAATGTCCTACGGTTTTGGCTCGATGATCCCGGCGACGATCCTCATGATGCGCTGGTTCCGTTCTCACCGGGGCATGGCCATCGGCTTCTGCGCGGCTGGAACGGGCGTGTCCGCCGTCGTGTTTTCACCGATCCTCTCGCGCATCATCGAGCAGTACAGTCTTCGCGCGTGCTTTTTCTTTGAGAGCGGCGTTTCTGTCCTGACGGCGGCGCTGGTATTCCTGCTTGTGCGCGAAGGCCCGGAAAGCTGCGGCCTTTCTCCCTTCGGCACGAAAATGGAAGCCGCGCAGAAGGCGCAGAGCGCGTCGGATATCCGGCCCACGCATCTTCGCTGGATGCTCCTTTACGGCAGCGTCGTACTCCTCGGCGCGATCGCGGGACCCGGCTTTGCGCATATGATGATTTTGTTCACGTCCTCGGGCTTTTCCGGGACGCAGGCGGCCTTTGCCGTGTCGATCTTCGGCCTTGCGCTGATGCTTGGAAAATTCTTCTACGGCGCGGCGTGCGATAAGCTCGGCTCCAGCCGCAGCAACCAGCTCTTCGGCGCGTGTTTGCTTGCTGGGCTTGCGTGCTGCGTTCTGGCTGGGCTCGGAAGCGTGCCGGTGATGCTGGCGGCGGCGGTCCTGTACGGTTTGGGCGTGCCGCTGTGCACGGTGGGCCTGAGCGTCTGGGCCGCGGATTTTACCGAGCCCGATCAGCTCGACAAGGCCGTGCAGCGCTTTCAGCTGTGCTACGCCATCGGCGCACTTGTGTTTTCGTTCATGCCCGGCGCGTTCGCAGATCTGACCGGTAGCTATGCGCCCGCGTATATCGTCTTTTTCCTTTTCGGCGCGTTTTCCCTGTTCGTCGTCCAGCTGACCTACCGGCAGGGACGAAGGGCGGAAACAGCAACGCGCTGAGCGACTGAAAGAGAGGCTTTTTTATGAACACCTGTATCAAATGCGGCCGGGAAATTCCCGATGGGGAGCTGTTCTGCAAGGACTGCGCGCTCAATCCCGGCGCACACGCTGAGCGAAAGCCCGCGCCGCAGCTGCGCGGCAAAATGCAAAAGCCCGTCGTCCATCCGCCGAAGCCCCGCCCTGCCCCGCAGGCCGTAAGCACGCCCGCACCGCAGAAAAAGCGCTCCGGGCACGGCGCCGTCATTGCCATTCTCTGCATCTTTACGGCTTTGAGCCTAGGGCTCAGCATTTATCTCATCGCCAACAGCGCCTCGCAGCGGGTGTCGCTTCGCCTGCGGGAGTCGGACCTGGAAGAGCGCGAGCAGCATCTGACGGTCCTTGAGCAGTCTCTGGAGACGGCGCAGCAGGAGCTCGCGGACGCCAAAGACCAGCTCACCGAGCAGACGAAGACCATTGAAGAGCTGCAAACAAGCTTTTCGACCGCCCAGAGCACCGTCAGCCAGACGCAGTACGACATGACCACCCAGCAGGCAGAGCTTACGCGTGTGACGGAGGAAAAGGACGCGCTTGAAAAGGAAAACGAAGCGCTCGAGCAGTCCGTGCAGGCGCTTACAGCATCGAACGAGGAGCTTGCAAGCTCGAATAAGCTGTTTCTGACGAAATCAAAATTCATGGACGCCTATGTGGTGTTCGTGGAAAACGACGGCACGGGTCAGTACCACAAATACGGCTGCGACCATTTCGCGCAGTCGAGCTTCTGGGCCTACAGCCGCAAGCTGGCCGAGGCCAACGGCTATACGCCCTGCCCCTACTGCTTCGGCTAGGGGACCTCTGATCAAATCCCCGACC
>DJQK01000117.1:16550-36658 GCA_002437575.1 Clostridiales bacterium UBA6388
ATTGAATCAGAGCTTCCCCAGAGGCGTTTTTGCAAAGAAAAAGAGAAAAAGAGAGAAAAAACTGCCGCATCCGATTTTCGCGGATACGGCGTTTGGAAAAGAGGTTCGTATGAATGTTCCGGCCTTGATGGAAAAGATGCTCGTTTTGTTCTTCGCGATGGCGGCGGGCTTTATCTGCGGCAAACGCGGCTGGCTCGACGACGCGGGGAACCGGACCATTTCGCGCCTCGTCGTCATGCTCACAAACCCGATGCTGGCGTTAAGCTCGGTGCTGGGGAAAGAGCGGCTGATGTCGAACCGGCAGGTGCTGCTGCTCACTGCCGCCGCCTTTGCGCTGTTATTTTCGTGCATGGCTATCTCCAGGCTTGTCGTGCGCGTGTTGAAGGTGCCGGAACGTGACCGCGGGCTCATGCGCTTTTTGTTCAGCTACTGCAACATCAGCTACATCGGCTACCCGGTGGTGCAGTCGCTGTTCGGCATGGACGCGTCGTTTTACGTGACGGTGGTCGTTTTGTGCTCACAGCTTTTCATGTGGAGCTACGGCGTGCATCTGGTCAGCGGACACGGAAAATTCCACTGGCGCTGGGGCATTCTCAAAAATCACTGCCTCATCGCATCGCTCACGTCCTACATCATCTATCTGACAGGCTTGCAGCTGCCGGAGATCTTTTCTTCGATGTGCTCTTTTATCGGGCAGACGACGTCGCCGCTGATCATGCTCATCACCGGAAGTGCGCTGGCGCTGATGCCGCTCAAAAACGTGTTTACAAACGGCAAACTCTACGCAATGTACGCCATCAAGCTCGTCCTACTGCCTGCCGCGGCGTTTTTTCTGCTGCGCGGGATCATCCACGATGAGCTGCTGCTCGGCGTCATTGTGACGGTTTTGTGCATTCCGTCGGCCACGAACGCGACGAATATCGCCTACCTCTACGGCGGCAACCACGAGCTGGCGTCCTCGGGCGTGATGCTCTCGACGCTTTTGTCGATGGTGACCATGCCTGTGCTTTTGCAGCTGCTGTTCGGATAAAGGAGAAAGAATATGACTATTTTTGAGCAGCTGCGCGGCTTTGCGCCGTTTAACGAACAGGAGGCCTCTGACCGGCGGCTGATCTTGCAGTACGCGGAGCAGTTTCCAAACCTTTTCACGCGCGAAAACGAGATGGCGCACCTGACGGCGTCGTGCTGGATCGTGAACCCTGCGCGGACAAAAGTCCTCATGGCGTACCACAACATATACGATTCCTGGGCCTGGCTCGGCGGACACGCCGATGGGATGGAGGACTTACTTTCCGTGGCGCGCAAAGAGGCAAACGAAGAATCGGGCGTGCAGGCAGAGCCCATCGTTGATGACATTTTCTCCGTGGAAATTCTCGGCGTGGCGGGCCACGTCAAGCGCGGGAAATATGTGTCTTCCCACCTGCATCTGAACGTGACGTATCTTTTGCAGGCCGAGGAAGATCAAACGCTTCGCGAAAAGCCGGATGAAAACAGCGCCGTGCGCTGGTTCGCGCTGCCGGACGTGCTGATCAACACAAGAGAACCCGAAATGCGCGTGGTCTATCAGAAGCTGATGGACAAGTGCGCGGCGATGGCCGTTTCGAAATAAGAAACCCCTCCGTATGGCGGCATACGGAGGGGTTTATAATGGTTCGAGCTTTGAGAGGACAGCTTGGAAATAGTCCGGCAGCTCGCACTCGACGTGCACGCGCTCACCGGTGCGCGGGTGGATGAAATCCAGCGCCCTTGCGTGCAGGCACTGCGTGTCTAAGCCAAGCTCCGGCTTTTTGCGGCCGTAAACCATATCGCCCACGATCGGGTGATTGCGCCAGGCCAGATGCACGCGGATCTGGTGCGTCCGGCCGGTCTCGAGCTTACAGCGGATGTGCGTATAGCCGCGGTAACGGGCGATGACCTCCCAGTGCGTGACGGCATTGCGGCTGTTTTTTTCCGTGACGGCCATTTTTTTGCGGTCGGTCGGGTGGCGGCCGATGGGCGCGTCGATCGTACCGGAATCCTCCTTGCAATCGCCGCAGACGATGCACTCATACGTTCTTGCCAGCGAGTGATCCTTTAACTGCGCAGAAAGCTTTGCGTGGGCAAAATCGTTTTTCGCCGCGATCAGAAGCCCCGACGTGTCCTTGTCGATGCGGTGGACGATGCCGGGCCGCTTCTCGCCGCCGATGCCGGAAAGAGAGTCTCCGCAGTGGTGCAGAAGCGCGTTGACGAGCGTGCCGTCCGCGTGTCCGGGCGCCGGATGGACGACGAGGCCCTTGGGTTTGTTGACGACGACGACGTCTTCGTCTTCATAGCGGATATCGAGCGGGATATCCTGCGCGGCAAGCTCCGTTTCCTGCGCCTGCGGCAAAACGAGCGCTAACGTCGTTCCGGCGGGCAGGCGGTCGTTCTTCTTCGCGGGCTTTCCGGCAATGGTGATCCGCCCCTGCTCCAAAAGCCTTTGCGCCTGACTGCGGCTGATCTCCGGGGCCAGGCGGGAGATGGCCGCGTCGAGGCGTTCACCCGATCTATCCAGCGTCAGCGTCATCGGGCTTCTCCTTCTTTTTGGGCTTGTCCTCTAAAAATTCCTTGTCTTTGGTCAGAATGTAGACCACGAGGATGATCGCGCCGAAGGTGATGAAAATGTCTGCGACGTTGAACGTCGAGAACCACGGGATGCAGATCATGTCGACGACAAGGCCGGTCTGCACGCGGTCGATGAGATTGCCGATCGCGCCGCCCGTGATCGCGGCCAGACACCAGAGCTCGGGCTTTTTGTAGATGTGCTTTTTGGCAACGGCCCAGACCACGAGCCCCAGATACAAAGCCGTCAGCACGATGAACATCCACCGCGCCCCGCGGAACAGCGACAGCGCCATGCCGTCATTTGTGATGTAGTGCAGCTGAAGCCAGCCCGGGATGAGCACGAGCGTGTTTCCCACGAGATACTTGGCGGCCAACATTTTTGTCAGCTGATCGACCGCGGCGATCGCGGCGGCAAACAGCGTAAGAGCCAGATACAACAAAGGCGAAGCCTCCTTCAAGCGTTTGTTCTATCGTATCATATCCGGCGCATTTTTGCAATCATGCCCGACCGAGAAGACGATCGATCAGGGCAGTTTTGCGCATAAACCGATAAAGCGGCACGCCGAGCAGGTACAAAACGGCCGCCTCTCCCGCGCCGACCTCGAGACCGAAAACGGCAAGCCCCTTGAAAAATTCCGCCGCCGGCATGAGCACTGCCGAGAGCATCGCGCCGACCAGAAGCGTATTGCACAAAATCGTCGGCAGCGGCAGAAGCCACGTTTTTTTAACGTATCGGGTGAGCAAACAGCCCAAAAGCGTCGCGGCCGTACCGACCACGATATCGAGCGCGGAAACCGTCGAAAACAGGTTCGCGATCAGACAGCCCAGCGTCAGGCCGATGGTGAGAGACGGCTCGATCGCGACGAGCGGGCAGAGGGCTTCTGCTAAGCGGAACTGGATATTTCCATAGGCGAACGAGGCCGTTAAAATTGTGACGGCGGCGTAGAGGCCCGCGACGAGGCCGTTGAGGGCGATCTGGCGTGTGGTGTAGCTTTTCATAGGTTTTTCCCTTTCTTTGGGGACAAAAAATGGACGTATCGCATACGTCCATCCTTGCCGCAAGCGATCGCCTGCGGCATCCCTAGTTTTGTTTAGAGACAGGATGGTTACGAACTGTCTGTTATTCTTCTGCCGCGCAGACCTGCCGGAAGAGCTGCGCCGCGAGAAGTATTCTACAAAACTGCGCGAAAAAAATCAAGTCCCGATTCTGCCCTTGACAAACGGCGGCAAAGCGGGTACTATAGTACCGTCTTTTGAATATTTTGCGTAGATAAGGACAAGTAGGGGTTTCCGATGTGCAAAGAGAGCTGCCGGTTGGTGGAAGGCAGCGGCAGCGCTTCCCCGAATATCCCCTTGGAGCATCCGCCTGAACAGAGGTTTCTCAGTAAGCGCGGACGGGACTTCCCGTTACAGAAGAAGAGTGCCCGAGGCTTTTCGGGAATTCAGGTGGTACCGCGGTTTTTCGCCCTGAGCTGTTGCCCGGGGCTTTTTTATTTGTCGAAAACATGATTTCACATGGAGGCATAGAGGTAAGATGGAATACAAACAGACGTTAAACATGACGAAGTCGGGCTTTCCGATGCGCGGCGGTCTTCCGATGCGAGAGCCGGATATGCTCAAACACTGGGAAGAGCTCGACCTTTACAACGAGCTTCTGAAAAAGAACAGCGGCAAGCCCCTGTTCTCGCTGCACGACGGCCCTCCGTTCTCCAACGGCGCGCTGCACATGGGCCACGCGCTCAACAAGTGCATCAAGGACTTCATCAACCGCTCGGCGGCCATGCGCGGGTACTACACGCCCTATATCCCCGGCTGGGATAACCACGGTATGCCCATTGAGTCCGCCATCATCAAAAAGAACAAGCTCAACCACAAGGCCATGCCCATCCCCGAGTTCCGCTCGGCCTGCCACGATTTTGCCCAGCACTATATCGATGTCCAGATGGAAGGCTTCAAGCGCCTCGGCGTCGTAGCCGACTGGGAGCATCCGTACAAGACGATGGCCCCGAGCTTTGAGGCGGAAGAGGTCAAGGTCTTCGGCGCGATGTATAAAAAGGGCTATATCTACAAGGGTCTCAAGCCGGTCTACTGGTGCTATCACGACGAGACGGCGCTTGCAGAGGCTGAGATTGAGTATCAGGACGATCCCTGCACGACCGTGTATGTCAAGTTCCCGATGCACGACGATCTCGGCAAGCTCTCGCACCTCGATAAGAGCAAGCTGAACTTCGTCATCTGGACGACCACGATCTGGACGCTTCCCGGCAACCTCGCCATCGCCCTGAACCCGGTCGACAATTACGTCGTTGTGAAAAATGAAGATAACGGCGAACTGTATATCGTGGCCGAAGCGCTCTGCGAGAAGGTCATGCGCGTCGGCGGCGTCGAGCACTATGAGATCGTTGAGACCCATCCGGGCGCATTCTTTGAAAATATGCTGGCGGACCATCCGTTCCTGCCGAAGACCAGCCGTCTGGTGCTGGCAGATTACGTTACGATGGACTCCGGTACCGGCTGCGTCCACACCGCGCCGGGCTTCGGTGCAGACGACTATCAGACCTGCAAGCGCTACGGCATGGACATGGTCGTTCCCGTGGACGATCAGGGCCGCCACACCGACTATGCCGGAAAATACGAGGGCATGCTCGTCGAAGAGTCCAACCCCGTCATCCTGAACGACATGAAGGAGGCCGGTTCCCTCTTCGCCTCCGAAGAGATCGTCCACTCGCTATCCGCACTGCTGGCGCTGCAAAAAGCCCATCATCTTCCGCGCCACGCCGCAGTGGTTCTGCTCGGTGGAATCGTTCAAGGACGAGGCCTGCGCCGCGTGCGACGAGGTCCGCTGGCTTCCCGCGTGGGGCATCGACCGCATGAAGTCGCATGATCCGCGAGCGCAGCCGACTGGTGCATCTCGCGTCAGCGCCGCTGGGGTCTGCCGATCCCCGTGTTCTACTGCAAGGACTGCGGCAAGCCCATCTGCACGGACGAAACGATCGAAAAGATCTCGAAGCTCTTTGGTGAATTCGGCTCGAACGTCTGGTTCGAAAAGGAAGCCGACGAGCTCGTCCCCGAGGGCTTTACCTGCCCGCACTGCGGTTGCAAGCATTTTGACAAGGAGACCGACACGTTAGATGGCTGGTTCGACTCGGGCTCTACGCATTTTGCCTCCATGCTGAAGGATCAGGGCTTCTGGCCGGCGACGGTCTACCTGGAGGGTTTGGATCAGTACCGCGGCTGGTTCCAGTCTTCGCTCCTGATCGCTGTCGGCGCACTGGGAAAAGGGGCTCCCTTCAAAGAGTGCGTCACGCACGGCTGGACCGTCGACGGCGAAGGCAGGGCCATGCACAAGTCGCTCGGAAACGGCGTCGATCCGGCGGACGTGTTCAAAAAGTACGGCGCGGATATCTGCCGCCTGTGGGCCGGCTCTGCCGACTACCATGTCGACGTTCGCTGCTCGGACGCCATCTTCAAGCAGATCAGCCAGAACTATCTGAAGTTCCGCAACACGGCCAAATTCTGCCTCGATAATCTGACCGATTTCGACCCCAACGAGCTGACTGCGCCGGAAGAAATGTCTGAGCTCGACCGCTGGGCGATCACAAAGCTCAATGAGCTTCTTGTAAAGTGCGAAGCGGCCTATCAG
The DNA here is from genome assembly GCA_002437575.1 of Clostridiales bacterium UBA6388. Lineage (GTDB taxonomy): Bacteria > Bacillota > Clostridia > Oscillospirales > Oscillospiraceae > CAG-170. The sequence continues at coordinate 22,777 of DJQK01000117.1, forward strand.
AACTACGAATTTTTGACCGTCTCTCACGCGGTGAATGATTTCTGCGTCGTAACGCTTTCGAGCCTGTATCTCGATATCATCAAGGACCACCTGTACTGCGACGGCAAGGACTCCGCGGTCCGCAAGTCCGCGCAGAGCGCCCTGTGGATGATTTTGGACGCCATGACCAAGGTCTTCGCGCCGATTCTGGCCTTCACCTGCGACGAGATCTGGCTTCAGATGCCGCACCGCGCAGAAGACGACGCGAGAAACGTCCTGTTCAACCAGATGTCCAAGCCGTACACCGCGTATGCTCTTTCTGATGACGAGATGGCCAAGTGGGAGACCGCGTTCAAGGTCCGCTCGGATGTGAACGGTGTGCTCGAGACGGCAAGAGCCGACAAGCGTATCGGCAAGTCCTTAGAGGCGCACGTGGCGCTGACCGCTGTTGACGCGGCGGCTGCCGAGGCCGTGAAGGCGATCTCCGGCATGAACCTTGCAGAGCTGTTCATCGTCTCCAACGTCGCCGTGACCGAAGAAAAAGCGCCCGAGGGCGCGGTCGTGGGCGCAGGCGCGAACTTCCCGGGCCTCACCGTCACCGTCACCGAGGCCACCGGCAGGAAGTGCCCGCGCTGCTGGATGCACTCCACGCAGGCCGACGAGCACGATCTCTGCCCGCGCTGCGCCGCCGTCTGCAAAGCGCTCGACGTAGTATTCGACGAAACCTGACAAAAAGCAGGGGCTTTTTGTCAACAGGCTGCGCCTCGACTGCGCGCATAATTTGTGCGCCTGCGGCGCACAAATTCCACACTTGCGAGGCGATAGGAATTTTTCCGGTCGGCAAAGCCGCCGGATAAAATGGATTTCTATTTTATTTCGCGTCTGCGGACGCGAAACTCTACGAGGTTCTGATACAAGAAGAGCCGGGGTTTTGCCCCGGCTCTTTTCTTGCTGCTTTTTGCCAACTTTAGATGACGTAGTCCCCGCCGCTTTCGGCCTGCATGAGGTCGCGGATGGTGATGGAGTCAAAATAATCGAGCGTCATGTCGTAATACTTCTGCCACATGGGAAGCGTGCGGCAATAGGCGGCTCTCGGGCAGGTGTTGACCGGCGCAGACAGACACGCCACCGGCGCAAGATCGACCTCCGTCAGGCGCAGAATATCACCGATGCGGTAGCTTTCCGGCTCTCTGGTCAGCCGGTAGCCGCCGCCTTTTCCGTGCTGGCCCTCGACAAGGCCGGCCTTACTCAGAAGCGGCATGATCTTCTCGAGGTACTTGAGCGAAATTTCCTGCCGCTTGGCGACCTCCTTCATGGGCGTAAACACCTCGCCGCGGTGCTCGGCCAGATCGATGAGCACGCGAATGGCGTAGCGGCCTCTTGTTGAGATCATGCTTCGGCCTCCTTTTGCTCCGGGTCAAACGCGCCCGTGATGACGCCGCCGCCGAGGACGATGTCCCCATCGTACAAAACCGCGTACTGCCCCGGCGTGGGGGCCCGCTGCGGCTCGTCAAATATGAGTTCCAGGCCGCCGCCATCGAGAACCGTGACCGAGACGGGCTGCTCGGGGTGGCGGTAGCGGAGCTTTGCCTTGCAGCGGAAAGAAGCGGCGGGCGATCGCCCTGCGATCCAGTTCATATCCGTGACGCGCACGCCGCGGTGGAACAGGTCCTCGCTTTCGCCAAGCACGACGGTGTTGTCCTGCGGGCGAATTTCACAGACGTAGTATTTCTGCGACAGGCTCAGGCCAAGTCCCCGGTGCTGGCCGATGGTGTAGCGGATGATGCCGCTGTGACGGCCAAGAATTTTGCCGTTTTTGTCGACAAAATTGCCGGATTCGGCCTTTTTGCCGGTGCGAAGCTCGATGATCTTCGCGTAATCGCCGTCCGGCACGAAGCAGATGTCCTGACTGTCCGGCTTGTCGGCGTTGATAAAATCCGCTTCCCGCGCCAGCTCTCTAGCTTCGGTCTTGCGCAGCTCGCCGAGGGGGAAAAGCGTCCGGGAAAGCCTTTCCTGCGTCATGTCGTAGAGCACGTAGCTCTGGTCCTTCGTCTCGTCGAGCGCCTTTCGGAGCTGATATTTGCCGTTTTCAAACGTGATACGCGCATAGTGGCCGGTCGCGATGTGAGTGCAGCCGAGAATTTTTGCGCGGTCATACAATTTGTCGAACTTCATGTAGCGGTTGCAGTCGATGCAGGGGTTCGGCGTGCGGCCGTTTTCATAGCTCCGGACGAATTTGTCGATGATTTTTTCGCCGAAATCGTCGGAGAAATTGAACACGTAGTACGGCATTTTGAGCGAGTAGCAGACGCTTCTTGCGTCCTCCACATCGTCGAGCGAACAGCACGTGTGCGCCCGCGGAACACTCGCGTCCTCGTTGTGATAGAGCTTCATCGTCGCGCCGATGCACTCGTTTCCGTCTCTGCACAAAAGCTTTGCCGCGACGCTCGAATCGACGCCGCCGCTCATCGCGATCAGAATTTTCATAGGCAAACGCCTCCTGTCCGCTTACGGACCATCCCAGTATTTTGGTCTATTATAATACAGCCGGAGCAAAACCGCAAGAGGACAAAACCCGGCAGGATCTCTCCCGCCGGGTAAGGGTCAATGGGATCGTTTTTCCCGGATCTTTTCCTTGAGCGCGCCAGTTTTGCGCTCCAAAAAGCGCGAGAGCACCGAAAGGCCGCGGAAAATGGACTCCGCCGCGAAGGCAAAGACGATCAGAAGCAGCACGCAGATCTGCGACATATCGCTCAGGGCGAACAGCTGCTTTAAGAAAATGCCGCAGAAAACGAACCCCGCGATATTGACGGCGACGATCGCGGTCTTCATCTTCGTCAGGGGCTTGCTGATCTGAATCAAAATCATGAAGCCCACCACGGCCAGAAGCAGCGTCGCCGCCGTGGCGATATCGCTGTCGGGAAGCGAAAAGACCTCGCCGCAGACGACGAGCGCGCCGACCGCCAGAACGTCCGTCAGCGCGGCAGGTGCGGCCCGCAGCAGGACTTTTTTCAGGAAGCTTCCTTCGATGCGCACGAAGTTCGGCTCCAACGCCAGCAAAAAGCCCGGGATGCCGATCGTGAACATCGCAATCAAAGACACCTGCGCGGGCTCTAAGGGATAGGTGAGGAACGAGACCGCCGAGAAGACGGAAAGAAGAAGCGAGAACAGATTCTTGACCAGAAACAGGCTTGCCGAGCGCTCAATGTTGTTGACCACGCGGCGGCCTTCTAAAACGACGTCCGGCATCCGGGCAAAGTCGGAGTCCAGAAGCACCACCTGCGCCGCTTGCGCAGCGGCTTCACTGCCGGAGGCCATCGCGACCGAGCAGTCGGCGTCCTTCATGGCCAGAATGTCGTTGACGCCGTCTCCGGTCATCGCGACGGTGTGGCCCTGCGCCTGTAAAGCCCGGACGAGCTGCTGCTTCTGCGCGGGGCTGACTCTTCCGAAAACCGTGTACGTTTCCGCGGCCCTTGCGATCTGCTCGTCGGTCACGAGAAGCGCGGCGTCGACGTATTTGTCCGCGTTTTCGATGCCGGCCTGCTTTGCGATCTCCGAGACCGTGCGCGGATGATCGCCGGAAATGACCTTGACGCAGACGTCCTGCTGCTTAAAATAGGCGAACGTTTCCTTCGCGTTTTCGCGGATGGGGTTCGACAAAACGGCGTAGCCAAGGGACTCGGGCGCGTCGGGGCCTTTTGCCTTTGCCAGCAGCAGCACGCGGCAGCCCGCGTCCATGTAGCTTTTGAGCTCGCCCGCGACGGCCGAAAACGTATTTTTGAGCACGAATTCCGGTGCGCCGAGCAGATACGTTCCGTCTTCAAAGGTGACGGCGGATAATTTTTTGCTCGAGGAAAACGGCTGCACGTCGAGCGCGATCTTTGCCTCTTTGGGATGTTCAAGCCGCCGCTTTTCGGAAAATTCCCGCAGAGCCTTCATCGTCTCGTTAGCGTCCTGCGCCGATAAACAGTAGTCCGCGAGAAGATCTTCAAAGGCATCGTCCGTCAGGCCGCTTTTTTTGGCCGCCTCGCACGCGCGGACCTCGCGCACATACATCCCGGGCTCGGTGATGGTGCCGGTTTTGTCGACGCACAGAACGTCGACGCGGGCCAGCGTTTCAATGCTCTTCATGTCGTGCAGCAAAACCTTTCGCCGGGCCAGGCGCATCGTGCCGAGGACCAGCGCGATGGTCGTGAGCATATAAAGCCCCTCCGGGATCATGCCGAGGATGGCCGCGATGGCGGAGACGACGCTTTTCTGAAGCGTTTGGCCGGAATAAAAATAGCTCTGCGCGAATAAAATGAGGCCGATGGGGACGATCGTAAAGCCGATCCATTTGACGATGCGGTCGATGGCGCGGATCATCTGCGAGGGCTCTGCGTCAGAAATGGCCTTGGCCTCACGCGTGAGCCTGGCAATGTAGGAGCTGTCGCCCACCTGATCGAGTCTGGCATAGCAGCGCCCTGCGACCAGGAAGCTTCCGGAAAGAAGCGCGTCTCCGGGATCTTTCGAAATTTCGTCCGCCTCGCCGGTCAGAAGCGCCTCGTTGACCTGCACGCTGCCGTCTAAAACGGTTGCGTCAGCGGGGACCTGATCGCCCGCGGAAAGAAGCACGATATCGCCCTGCACGAGCGCCTCGGCCTCGAGCGTTTGCCGGATATTGTCGCGCAGAACGACCGCGTGCGGCGCGTTCAGAAGGCGCATTTTGCCCAGCACCCGCTTGGCGCGAAGCTCCTGAAAAATGCCAATGAGCGTGTTTCCGATCACAACGGGCAAAAACGTCAGGTTCCGGAACGAGCCCACCAGACAAAGAAGCACGGCGATGACGGCGAAGATGAGGTTAAAAAACGTCAGGACGTTTTCCTTGACGATGGCTCCGGCGGTTTTTTCGCCGTGATCGGACATATGGTTGGATAGACCGCGGGCGGCAAGCTCGGCGGCCTGCTGGGAAGTGAGACCTCGGATGGGCGAGGGCTCGGGTTGTAGCTGCTGCATAAAACGTTCCTCGATAACGCACGGATACTGTTGTTCCCCCATTTTAGTGCCGCCGGCGGACAGCGTCAAGCAATGCGGACAGATGTTTACAGTTTCGTAATATTCCGGGCTTGACAAGCGGCGGGAAAGCTGGTATGATAGGCGCAGTTAAATGACTCTAACTCGTATGGGAGCGAGCGGGTTCGAAACAAATTTTTGCGCGTCTGCGGACGCATATTCTTTTACGAATTGGTTAAACTACTCTAACTATTCTGTCCAAAGAAAGGAACAGCTTATGAGCATTGTGATTCTCGGCGGCAACGAATGTATGGAGCGGCGCTACAAGGACCTGTGCGACAGCTACCGGTGTCAGAGCAAGATCTTCACCAAGCCCGGCGGCGGTCTGCGCAAAAAGGTCGGAAGCCCGGATTTGATGATCTTCTTCACCAGCACGATGTCCCACAAGATGGTGCAGGGCGCGATGAGCGAGATCAAGGGAAGCGGCACGGTCATCGAGCGGTGCCACACGAGCTCGCTTTCCGCGCTGCGTGGGATCCTCGACAAGCACGTAGGGAGTCCGGCGTAAGATGTCCGAAGACCTTTTTGTGCGCCAGTGTGCGCCAACGCTCGCCGGCATCAAGACCGGAAGCCTCTTCCGTGTCGACTGCGCGGACAAGCCGTCGCTTCTGGCGCAGATCCGGGACATGAACCAGCGTCTGCGCGAAAAGGGCCTGTGCCTGCTTCCGCTGCGCTTCTGGGGCGCAAATGCGCTTTTATATCTCTACCGGCCGTCGCGGCTGCGGCTGGATCTTCAAAACGAGCAGGCGATGAAAACGCTGCGGCAGGCGGGCTACGGCGACGAGAGCGCAGAGCGCTGCATCGGAAACCTGATTAAGCGCTTTCAGCACAGCACGGAATTTCCGCATGAAATTGGCCTGTTTTTGAGCTATCCGCCCGAGGATGTGCAGGGCTTTATCGACCACAACGCGAAGGACTTCAAGCTCTCCGGCCTCTGGAAGGTCTACGGAGACGAGGCCTACGCCCGCGCGGCGTTCGCGCGGTATAAAAAATGTACGGATATCTACTGCCGCAGCTGGCGTTCGGGCGCAAGTCTGGAGCAGCTGGCTGTCGCAGAAAATTGATTGACCAGAAAGGAACAAAAAACGATGAAAAAGACGGCTGTTGTATATTGGAGCGGCACGGGCAATACCGAGTCGATGGCAAATGCGATCGTGGATGCCATGAAGGCAGCGGGCGCGGAAGCGGAGCTCATGACCTCCGAGCAGGCGGACGCCGGGAAACTGGCTGGCTTCGATGCCATCGCCTTCGGCTGCCCTGCAATGGGCGCAGAGGAGCTCGAGGAGACGGAATTTGCCCCCATGTTTGACGCGGTCAAGGGTTCACTCTCCGGCAAGGACGTCGCGCTCTTCGGCTCTTACGGCTGGGGCGACGGCGAGTGGATGCGCACGTGGGAGGACGACTGCAAAGCAAACGGCATGAACCTTGTCACAGATAGCGTCATCTGCTGCGAAGCGCCCGACGACGAGGCGTTGGAGGCCTGCCGCAAACTCGGTGCAGAATTAGCCAAATAAATAGCCTTCCTCATTCCCGGTATGTGCGCCGTACCCTTCCTCGCACATACCGGGGATTTTTTATGCTGCCGAAAAAGCCGCGGCCGGATTGACAAATGGGCGAAATCCGGCTAAAATTGGGACGATTCTGATGGAAACGGCGGGGTGCGGCTTATGGAAGTTACGGTGCGGGAGCTGGAAGGCTGGAACAAGGAAGACTATGTCCTCATCGATATGCGTTCGGAGGAAACGAGAGCTTACGGAACGCTCCCGAACGCGCGGGCGGTCTTGCCGGAGGAGATCTCTTCCTTTGCACGCGGGAACGCCGGAAAAAAGCTCGTTCTCTACTGCGCCCACGGCGAGGCAAGCCTCACCGCGGCAGAGCGGCTTCGGGACGATGGGTTCGACGCCTACAGCCTCAAGGGCGGGTATCTGGCGTGGCTCCGGTCTGCGATGGAAAAGCAGAACGACGAGGAAACGAAAAATCGCGTGGAGATGAGTCTTCGCAAGCGCTTTCGCGAGAAGATCTGGTGCAATTTCACAAAGGCCGTGCGGCAGTACGAGCTCGTGAAGCCGGGAGACTGCATCGCTGTGTGCATTTCCGGCGGCAAGGACTCGATGCTGATGGCCAAATTATTTCAGGAGCTGAAGCTGCATAACAAGTTCCCATTTGAGGTGAAGTTCCTCGTCATGGACCCCGGCTACAGCCCGGCCAACCGGCAGATCATCGAGGGAAACCTCAAAAAGCTCGGCGTTCCGGCGGAAATCTTCGAGTCGGATATTTTTGGCTCGGTGTACAACGTGGAAAAATCGCCGTGCTACCTCTGCGCGAGAATGCGGCGCGGGTACTTATATAGCTTTGCAAAGCAGCTCGGCTGCAACAAGATCGCCCTCGGCCACCACTATGACGACGTCATCGAGACCATCCTCATGGGAATGCTCTGGGGCGCACAGGTCCAGACGATGATGCCGAAGCTCCACAGCACGAATTTCCCCGGCATGGAGCTCATTCGCCCGATGTATCTCATCCGCGAGGACGATATCAAGGCGTGGCGCGACGCGAACGACCTGCATTTTATCCAGTGCGCGTGCCGCTTTACCGACACCTGCACGACCTGCCGGCCGAACGAGGAGGCCAAGTCCAAGCGCCAGCAGGTGAAACAGCTCATCCGCGAGCTCAAAAAGACGAACCCCGATGTGGAGGCGCATATTTTCAGGAGCATGGAGAACGTCTGTTTAGATACGGTCATCGCCTACAAGACCGGCGGGCGGAAAATTTCGTTTCTGGACAACTACGACCGGACGGAAGGCTGATTTTGCCTCTTTACGTTTTGAAAAAACTGTGTTAAAATGTAGCGTCATTTGATTTACATGAGGTGAACACATTGCTGGTTGCTGCTTCTGCCGCGATCGAGTCCGGAAGTTTGCTCGTCCGGTCGCTGGCGGTGTTGGTGTCTTCGATGCTGCCGTTTATTGAAAATAAGGGTGCGATGCTGCTGGGCGCGGGCTTGAAGCTCAAGTGGTATCTTTCGTATGCGCTGACCACCGTCGGCTCGTATTCTCCGGTGCCGCTGCTGCTGCAGATGAAAAAGCATATGCCCGGCGCAAAGGCAACGCAGTCAAAGCTTCTGCGCAAGGCGCACGCAGTGCTGGAACGGCATGAAGGAACGATCCGAAAATACGGCCCGCCCGCGCTGTTTCTGTGCGTCTGCATTCCGTTTACGGGCGTGGGCTGCTGGATCGGCGCGATGCTGGCAAGGCTCACGGACATGGACGAAAAACGCGCAGCGCTGGCAATTTTTTGCGGAACGCTCGTGTCGGGGCTCATCACAATGCTCGGCGTTTACGGTCTGGTCGGCGGGCTTCAGTATCTGCTGCGCTGATGAAAATTTCCGGATTTTTGATGAATATACATGAATTTTGTATATTTTCGGCAAATTTCCGGCAAGATACGACGTAAATCTGTGAATTTTCCCGAAGGTTTACCCATTGACGCAGTAGGTAAATTGGTGTATCATAGGTGCATCGAATTTGAGCGTATTCTTTTTCGGAAGGAGGCAAACACAATGACGTTCCGTTACACCATTGCAAAGAACAATATGATGATGCGAATGTTATTCTCCCGGGCATATAGTATGGCCAGGTGCTTCGGTATGCGTTGCTGTTCGCCTGAGAATAACGCTTGACAGAGCGTCAAAGCCATTTGCCCGGGAGCTGAATGAGCCCCCGGTTTTTTCATGCTCAAATTGAGGAGGGCAGCACCGCGCAATTCGTCGGCGAGCCTCGCCGGATCGTGCGGTGCAGCCCTGAAAAGTAAAAAACCCAAACCATCTTCCATGTTTTACAAAAGGAGTGTTACAAATGAAATCGTATCAGAAAGTTCTCGCGCTGGTTCTGGCGCTTGTATTGAGCCTGTCGCTGGCCGCGTGCGCGTCTAAGTCCACGGAAACCGCATCCACCGAAGCTTCGTCCGCCGAAGCTTCGTCCACCGAATCCACATCCGCCGAATCCGCCGCTTCCGAGACGGTCGAAAGCAAGGGCACCATCACCGTCGCCGCCAGCCCCACGCCGCACGCCGAAATTCTCGCGCAGGCCAAGCCCATTCTCGAGGCCGAAGGCTGGACGCTCGAAGTTACGGAATTCCAGGACTATGTACAGCCGAATCTTGTCGTAGAAAGCGGCGAGTTTGACGCCAACTATTTCCAGCACATTCCGTACCTGGAGAACTTCAACAAGGAGCAGGGCACGCACCTTGTAAACGCGGGCGGCATCCACTATGAGCCGTTCGGCATCTATCCGGGCACCAAGTCCTCTCTGGATGACATCGCAGATGGCGATACCATCGCCGTTCCGAACGACACCACGAACGAAGCACGCGCGCTGCTGCTTTTGCAGGACAACGGCATTCTCAAGCTCAAAGACGGCGCGGGCCTGACCGCAACCGTTCTTGACATCGAAGAAAACCCCTACAACATCGAAATTCTGGAGCTTGAGGCCGCGCAGGTCCCGCGTGTGAAGGATGAGGTCGCCTACGTCGTTCTCAACGGCAACTACGCGCTCGACGCCGGCTTCTCCGTCGCAAAGGATGCTCTGGCGTATGAAAAGTCCGACTCCGACGCAGCCAAGACGTATGTGAACGTCATCGCCGTGAAGGAAGGCAACGAAAACTCCGAGAAGATCCAGGCGCTGGTCGCGGCGCTCAAGTCCGACACCATCCGCCAGTACATCATCGACACCTATGACGGCGCGGTCGTTCCCTTCGACGACTAAGCTTTCCGCACAGAGCGCACCCGAAATCCGGCTGCGCTCTGTTTCCCTGTCCAAAAATATTGCCGGGCTCTTCAACCCCCGGCAGAAACGAGGAATTTGATGAAACCGGTCATTCGATTAGAGCATATTGAGAAGGTCTTTACCGACGGAAAGGAAGACTTCGAGGCCCTGCGCGACGTGTCGCTGGAGGTCAACGAGGGCGATATTTTCGGCATCATCGGCCTGTCCGGCGCGGGAAAAAGCACGCTGGTGCGCTGCCTGAACCTTCTGGAGCGGCCGACCGCCGGCAAGGTCTATGTCAACGATCAGGACATGATGGCGCTTTCCGATGCGGAAATTCGCCGCTGCCGGCAGAAGATCGGCATGGTCTTCCAGCATTTCAACCTTCTCATGCAGCGCACGGTGCTCGGCAACGTCTGCTTCCCGCTGGAGATCGTCGGCATGAGCAAAAAGGACGCGAAAAAACGCGCGATGGAGGTTTTGAAGCTCGTCGGCATCGAGGATAAGGCCAACGCCTACCCCTCGCAGCTCTCCGGCGGCCAGAAGCAGCGCGTCGCGATCGCAAGAGTTCTGGCAAACGACCCCGAGATCATCCTCTGCGATGAAGCGACGAGCGCCCTCGACCCCATGACCACCGAATCGATCCTCGCGCTGCTGCAAAAGATCAACCAGACGCAGCACATCACCATCGTCGTCATCACGCACGAAATGAAGGTCGTGCAGCAGATCTGCAACCGCGTGGCCGTGCTCGATGAAGGCCGTATTCAGGAGACCGGCTCTGTCGAAGAGGTCTTCGCGCACCCGCAGACAAGCGCGGCAAAGCGCCTCGTTCTGGCCCGCGCACAGGAAGAAGCGGAGCCCTGCGTGAAGCTGGCGCTTCCGGAGAACGAAAAAGAGCTCGCGGCGCTGATGGAATACGTCAGGGCGCACGATCTTAAGGTATTGGAGGGTGAAGGAAATGTTTGAGCCCGGCATGGTGCAGACGCTTTTAGAGGGCATTCGCGACACGTTATATATGGTGCTGGTCTCCACGGCCTTCGGCTATCTTCTGGGGCTGCCGCTCGGCATTCTTCTGTGCCTCACGGGAGAAAACGGCATCCGCAAAAACCCGGTCATCTACCGCATTTTAGATATCCTCGTGAACCTCATCCGAAGCGTTCCGTTTCTGATTTTGCTGATCCTCGTCTCGCCGTTTACCAAGTGGCTCGTCGGCAAGAGCTACGGCGCAACGGCGACGGTCGTTTCCCTCGTCATCGCGGCGGCGCCGTTTATCGCGCGTATGGTGGAGTCTTCGCTCAACGAAGTCGATCAGGGCGTCATTGAAGCGGCCAAGAGCATGGGCGCAACGGACGGCACGATCATCTGCAAGGTGCTCATCGGCGAGGCCAGAACGTCTCTTCTCGTCGGCGTGACGATCGCGCTGGGAACGATTTTGGGCTACTCTGCAATGGCGGGCGTGCTCGGCGGCGGCGGTCTCGGCGATATCGCCATCCGCTACGGCTATTACCGCTGGCAGGCAGACGTCATGTGGGTGACGGTCATCCTGCTCGTCGCCCTCGTGCAGATCTTGCAGGGCGTCGGTATGCTGCTGTCTAAGAAATTAGACCACAGACGCCACTAAAGCAATGAGCGCGGCTGCCATCCGACAAATCTTGCCTGCGTTTGCAGGGGTCGATATACCACCCATTGCGTAGGGGTCGATGCCCACATCGACCCAAGGGCACGCACGGATTCGCCGCAGATTTCCGTTAAAACGGTACATCCTGCCGGGACGATGTGGGCATCGTCCCCTACAAGAGCAGCCGAAGGCCGCCGCATTTGCGGCGGCCTTTTTTGAAGAAAGGACATCTCCCATGCAGTTCAAAAAAGACGCGTTCCGAAAGGCGTTCACCGCGTCGATCCCGATTTTTTGCAGTTACCTGTTTCTCGGCATGGCCTACGGCATTTTGATGCAGGAGCACGGCTTTACCTGGCTGCAATCGCTTTTGACGAGCGCGGTGGTGTATACGGGCGCGTTTCAGTTCGTACTCATAACCTTCCTGTCAAGCGGCGCGTCGCTTCTGACCATTGCCGTGACCGCGCTTTTCATGAACAGCCGCCAGAGCTTTTACAGTCTGACGTTTCTAAACGATTTTAAGCAGATGGGAAAGCGCGAGATCTACATGATCCACTCGATGACGGACGAGACCTACGCCGTCAACTGCACGCTGGAAAGCCTTCCGCCCGAAGAGCGGCGCGAGACGATGTTTTACCTCGCCGTGCTGAGTCAGTTCTATTGGACGGCCGCCTCCGCGCTCGGCGGAATGCTCGGACAGATCCTCCCCTTCGACATGATGGGCATCGATTTCTGCATGACGGCGCTTTTTGTGACGATCTTTATCGACCAGTGGGAGAAGACGAAGCGTCACGCGCCGGCCCTGATCGGACTTTGTACGGCGATCGCCGCTCTGGCGCTCTTCGGCGCGAACGGCTTCATGCTCCCGGCGCTGCTGGCCTCGTCCGCCATTTTGATCTACGCGGGAAGAAGGGAGGATCACACATGAGCACCGGCCGGTTCCTTCTGATCATCCTTGTCTCGTTCGCCTGCACGTTTTTCCTGCGGGCGCTGCCGTTTCTGGCGTTTTCGGGCGAACGGAAAATGCCCTCGTGGATGGAGCGCCTCAGCCACGCGCTGCCGCCGGCCATTATGGCGGTGCTGGTCGTATACTGCCTCAAGAGCGTGCCGGACGAATGGTACCCCGCGGGGCTGTGCCAGCTGCTGGGCGCTGCCGCAACGGCGCTCGTGCATAAGTGGAAGCACAACACGTTTCTGAGTATCCTCCTTGGCACGGCGGTTTATATGATCTTGATCCGCGTGCTGTAAAACGGAAAGAAAGAGCGCCGCAGTTTGCGGCGCTCTTTTTGCGCCTTTTTGCGCGAAGCGCAAAAAGGCGCCCTGAGACGAATGACCAGTTCGTCTCAGGGCGTCTTCTTTCAAAATATATGAGGGGAAAATGAAAAAGTTGTATATCGCTTCTTGCATGATTATGATACCAGGCGGTTATTAAAAAACTTAGAGGGAAGATATTAAATATGTATGAAATCGAATTTTTTTCGAAACGTGTCGTTCAAGAAAGATTCACAAAAAAGTAACAAACTTTTTGTGCAGACCTATTGACAAACCGAGGCTTCGGGATTACACTGTAGAAAATTGAGTTAGCACTCGAAGGCAGAGAGTGCTAAAAAGAGTAGGTGAATTGTATGAACGCACAGAAATATACGCAGAAATCGCTTGAGGCCATTCAGGCCGCGCAGCAATTGACGATCGAAAATCAGAACCAGCAGATCGAGCAGGTGCATCTGCTCGCCAGCCTTATCCGGCAGGAAAACGGACTTGCGCCGCAGCTGCTGCGGAAAATGGGCGTGACGGTCGAAAGTCTGGACGCCGCCGTTTTGCAGGAGCTCGGAAAGCTCCCACGCGTGACAGGCTCGGGCCGCGAGGCAGATAAGTATTATGTGGCAAGAGCGGTCGACGAGGCGCTTTCCCGCGCGGAGAAGATTGCAGACGAGATGAAGGACGATTTTGTCTCTGTCGAGCATCTGCTGCTGGCCCTCATTGAAACGCCGGACACGACGCTCAAGCGCCTGTTTTCGACGTATAACATTACAAAAGAGCGCTGCCTGCAGGCCTTGCAGTCCGTTCGCGGCAACCAGCGCGTGACCTCCGATTCCCCCGAGGATACCTATGAGGCGCTCGAAAAGTACGGCACGGATCTTGTCAAGCGTGCACGCGAGCAGAAGATGGACCCGGTCATCGGCCGTGACGAGGAAATCCGAAACGTCATCCGGATCTTGTCCCGGAAAACGAAGAATAACCCGGTGCTCATCGGCGAACCCGGCGTCGGCAAGACGGCCATCGTCGAAGGCCTTGCACAGCGGATCGTCTCGAACGAAGTGCCGAAGGCGTTGCAGGACAAGACGATCTTCTCTCTCGACATGGGCGCGCTGATCGCGGGCGCAAAGTACAGAGGCGAATTTGAAGAGCGTCTGAAAGCAGTTTTGTCGGAAGTCAAAAAGTCCGAGGGCCGCATCATCCTCTTCATCGATGA
>DJQK01000117.1:36682-37799 GCA_002437575.1 Clostridiales bacterium UBA6388
TCGATGAGCTGCACACCATCGTAGGAGCCGGCAAAACAGAAGGCTCGATGGACGCGGGCAATCTCTTAAAGCCGATGCTGGCGCGTGGTGAGCTCCACTGCATCGGCGCAACGACCCTGGATGAGTACCGGCAGTATATTGAAAAAGACCCCGCGCTCGAGCGCCGGTTCCAGACCGTTCTTGTGCAGGAGCCGTCGGTCGAAGATACGATCGCGATTCTTCGTGGCTTGGAGTCTCGCTACGAGGTCTTCCACGGCGTGAAGATCACCGACCCCGCCATCATTGCCGCCGCAACGCTCTCGAACCGCTATATCACCGACCGGTTCCTTCCCGATAAGGCCATCGACCTCATCGACGAGGCCTGCGCGATGATCCGGACCGAGATGGACTCGATGCCGACCGAGCTCGACGTCATCAACCGCAAGATCATCCAGATGCAGATCGAAGAGGCGGCGCTTAAAAACGAGGACGACGAGCTTTCGAAGGCACGTCTTGCCGAGCTTCAGAAGGAGCTGGCCGAAAACCGCGAGAGCTTCAAGACCATGAAGGCCCAGTGGGAAAACGAAAAGAAGGCCATCGGGCAGGTCCAGCAGCTGCGCGAACAAATCGAGCAGATCAACCGCGACATTGAGCTGGCCGAAAAGAACGGCGAATACGAGAAGGCCGCAAAGCTCAAATACGGCGATCTGCCGGAGCTCAAAAAGCAGCTCGAGCAGGACGAAAAGCAGACGCAGAACGCCAAGGGCTCGAATCTGCTGCGCAACAAGGTCACAGAAGAGGAGATCGCAAAGATCATCGAGCGCTGGACCGGCATTCCGGTGTCCAGACTCATGGAGTCGGAGCGCGAGAAGCTGCTGCACCTGGAAGATACCCTTCACAAGAGGGTCATCGGGCAGGACGAGGCTGTGCGCGTGGTGGCCGAGGCCATCCAGAGAAGCAGAGCCGGCATTCAGGACCCGAACCGTCCGCTTGGCTCGTTCCTCTTCCTTGGCCCGACGGGCGTCGGCAAAACGGAGCTGGCCAAAACGCTGGCCGCGGCGCTCTTTGACGATGAAAAGAACCTCATCCGGATCGATATGTCGGAGTACATGGAGAAATTCTCCGTGTCGCGTCTGAT
>DJQK01000109.1 GCA_002437575.1 Clostridiales bacterium UBA6388
ATGGCTGGAAGCGGGCGCTTTGCCGCCGATACCATCTGCGGGTTCAACCGTTCGCCGGAAAAAACGCAGAAGCTTTCGCAGGAGACGGGGCTCGTCCCATGTGAAAGCGCAAGGCAGGTCGCAGAACGGTCGGACGTTCTCGTTCTGGCCGTCAAGCCCCAGATGCTGCCCGACGTTCTGCCGCTGATCGCGGACGCTGTTACGGCAGAAAAGCTCGTCGTGACGATCGCGGCGGGCAAGGGCTTCGATTTCTACGCGTCGTATCTGGGAGACGACGTCCCCATCGTGCGCGTGATGCCGAATATCTGCGCGCAGGTTTTGTGCTCGGCCAGCGCCGTCTGCCCGAACAAAAACGCTTCTGCCGCGCAGGTCGAAACGGTCCGCGCGATGTTCCGCTCGGTGGGCGAGGTGTACGATATTCCGGAGGCGCAGTTTTCCGCGTTCTCGGCCATCGGCGGGGCTTCCGGCGCGTTTGTGCAGATGTATATTGACGCGCTTTCCTCCGCGGGCGTGAAGGCCGGTCTCTCCCGCAGCCTTGCGCAGCAGATCGCCTGCCAGGCCACGCTCGGCGCGGCAAAGCTCTGCCAGGAAACCGGCGAGCACCCGATGGCGCTCGTCGACAAGGTCACCTCTCCCGGCGGCACCACCATCGAAGGCGTCCACGTCCTCAAAAAAGCTGGCTTTGAGTCCGCCGTCATTGAAGCCGTGAATGCCGTCATTGAAAAGGACCGGCGGCTCGGATAACCCGCATAAACGCTTACAGCGCCGCGCCGCAGAGCTTCTGCGGCGCGGCGTTTGTCAAATCGGGCAGCTTTTTCATAGAATGGCCCAGCGAAGGTCTTCGCTGCAAACCATATTATGAGGTGAAGCTGATGCTTGCTGTATCCAAATTCGGCGGCTCTTCTCTTTCCTGCGCCGACAGCTGGCGGCGCGTGCGCGAAATTATCATGGGGGATATCTCCCGGCGCGTGATCGTCGTGTCCGCCGCGGGAAAGCGCCACGCCGATGACCATAAAATCACGGACTTACTCTATCTCTGCCACGCGCACCTGCGATACGGCGTGCCCTGCTGGGAGCTCTGGCGCAAAATCGCAGGGCGCTATCTTGCCATCCGCGACGCGTGCGGCATCGATTATCCGATCGAAGATGACCTCGAAGCGATCTACGAAAATTTATCCCCGAAAACAAGCGCCGATTTCTTGGCCTCGCGCGGAGAATATCTTTCCGCAAAGCTCATGGCGGCGTATCTCGGCTATTCGTTCGTGGACGCTGTGAGCTGGCTGCAATTTGACTACGCGGGAAACGTGCTTCAAGAGGCATCCTACGCGGCCTTACAGTCTCTGGCCGATGGGCGAAAGATCGTCACCCCGGGCTTTTACGGCGCGGCGCCGGATGGGCGCGTCCATACCTTTTCCCGCGGCGGCTCGGATGTGACCGGAAGTCTGGCCGCGGCGGCGCTGCACGCGGACGTGTACGAAAACTGGACGGATGTACCGGGGATCCTGGCTGCCGACCCGAAAATCGTCAAAGCTCCCGCGCCCATTGCCGTCCTGAGCTATCCGGAATTGCAGCTTCTGTCCGACGCCGGAACGCAGGTGCTGCATGAAAGCGCGGTCGCGCCTGTGCGGGAAAGGCAGATAACGCTTCACATCCGCTCGACGTTTTGTCCCGCGCACCCCGGCACGCGCATCGGTTCTGCCGGTTCGCAGGAGACCAATATGGATGCCTGCGTGGTCGGCTTTGCGGGGCGGCGCATGGTCTCGATGCTGCGTGTGATCCAGCCGGACGATCGCGAGGACATTCTGCCGCTCGTGCGGAAGGCGCTTTTGCAGCGCGGCATCGGCATTTTCCACACGGCGCAGGGCCCCGAGGGACTGTGCCTTCTTCTGAAGGAAAAGCCGGAGCCGGACGCGCTTCACGCCGCGGCGGAGCAGCTTCGCGCCGAGCTTCCGAATGCGCAGGTGAAGCTGCGGGAAAATCTCGCCGTCCTTCTGGCCCTGTGCCGGTCCACACGGGCCGCTGCGAAGCTGGCAGAAGCGATGGAGTCCGCAGGCGTTCCGGTGCACCATCTCGTCCAGACGCCGCCGGGCGCACTGTTCTGCGTCAACGACAGTCAGTATGAACCGGCCCTTCGCGCGGCATATCAGGCGGCGTTCGGCTGAGCTTGCATTTCCCGTGCCATGTGATACAATGAGAAAAAAGAAACAAGAACGGAGAAACCACCATGGAAAAAAGACCACTTCTGATCTGCACCGACCCGGGCATCGACGATTTTATCGCGCTGAGCATGGTGCTGGCAAGGCCGGAATTTGACGTGCTCGGCATGATCGCGCTGAGCGGAAACGTCGGCCTGAACGTCACCGTCAACAACGCCCTTCTGGCCTGCGAGCTGAATGGCCACGCCGATATCCCGGTCCTCGCCGGAAGCGCGAGGCCTCTTCAAAGACCCGCCCGCACAGCCAGCAACATCCACGGCAAAAGCGGGCTCGGGGCCTCGCTGGAGCTCTACGCGAAGGGAAAGCCGCTACCGAAAAACGGCGCGGACTTTCTCATCGAGATGGCAGAGAAATTTGCAGGAACGCTCGAAATTCTCTCGCTGGGGCCGCTGACGGACGTTGCCTTGGCGCTGGAAAAAGCGCCGGAAATCGCGAAGAAGATCGCCTGCGTGACGATCATGGGCGGCGGCGTGCACGCGGGCAACGCGACAAAGTTTGCAGAGTTCAACATCGTGGCCGACCCCGAGGCGGCGAGCGTCGTGTTTTCCAGCGGCGTAAAGACCGTCATGATCGGCCTCGACGCGACGAACCTCTGCTTGCAGCCGCGCAGCGATATCGAGCTTCTTCGCGCTGAAACTGCGCTCGGGAAAATCGTTCCTTCGATGCTCACGGATTATTCGGACGTCTACAAAAAGGTGCATAACATCGACGGAATGATCATCCACGACGCCATCAGCGCGGTCTATCTCTGGAAGCCGGAGCTTTTCACCTGTACGCCCTGCCGGATGACGGTTTGCCTGGAAGAAGGCGAGCATCTCGGCCAGACTGTGCCCGAAGCCGGAGATGCGTGCCTGGCCGCGCTGTCCTGCGACGCACAGGCCGTCCGGGAGGAAATACTCACGGTGATGAAAGCTGTTGTAAATGCCCATTAAGGCGCAAAGCGCCCCGGACGAAAGTCCGGGGCGCTTGGTCACTTTACAAGCTCGGCTTCCTCGTTTTTGCCGAGGCGGCGGAGCATTGTTTTTTTCACGGCTCTGAAAATGTTCTGGTAGCCCGTACACCTGCACAGGTGGCCGGAGAGGAGCTTGCGGAGCTCGTCGTCTGTATACTCGACGCCCGCGTTCAGAATTTCGGTCGCGGTCAGGATGAAGCCCGGCGTGCAGAAGCCGCACTGGATGGCCGTTTCGTCGATGAAGGCCTGCTGGATATCGGAGAGCGTTCCGTCGGGGTTCATGAGGCCCTCAAGGGTGAGAATGTCCTTGCCGTCTGCCCACACGGCAAGATACAAACACGAGTTGACCGCCTCGCCGTCAATGAGCACGGTGCACGCGCCGCATTCGCCGACCTCGCAGCCCTTTTTGACGGAGGTCAGATGGAAGTTATTGCGGAGCATATCCGTTAAGCTCGCGCGGACGTCTACCATCTGCTCGCGCGGTTTTCCGTTGATCGTGCATTTTACAAGCTTATACTGCGCCATTACACGTCACCTCCACAGCGTTTGACCGACTCGATGAGGCAGCGCTTTGCCATTTCGACGGCGATGTGCTGCCGGAAGGCCTTGCTGGCCCGCCACGAGTCTCTGGGGTGAATGCCTTCCAGAACGGTTCTGGAGAACGCTTCGATGTTTTCCATCGTGACGGCCTTGCCGTTGATGAAGCTTTCCGCGCTCGGCACGCGCATCGGGACAGGGCCCGCCACGCCGTAGGCAATGCGCACGCGCTCGAACGTCTTCTTATCCTCGGACAGCCGGCAGTTGACCGAGCAGCCCGTCGTTGCGATGTCCATCGCGTTTCGCATGGCGTACTTGATATAAAAGCCCGCCGTGCGGTCGTAGGACTGCTTGGGGATGATGACCGCCGTCTGGATTTCGCCGTCCGCGGCGTTAATGTCCACGGTACCGGCCTTGATATAGAAGTCCTTGATGGGAAGATAGCGCTTGCCGTTTTTGCCGGTCAGCTCGATGATCGCTTCCCAGGCGTGAAGGGTGGATGCAGAGTCGGCAGACGTGACGCCGTTGCAGGTGTTGCCGCCGATGGTGCCGGCGTTTCGGATCTGGGGACCGCCGACCATGTCGACCGCCTCGCCGAGGACGCCGCAATACTTCTGAATGATCGGGTTTTTCGTAATATGGGAGAACGTGGTGAGGCTTCCGATGCGGATGGCCTCGTTTTCGTCCAGGCAGATGCCGCGAATTTCGTCCAGCGACTGGATGGAGATGAGCGCCTTTCCTGCGCGTTTTCCCTCGCGCATCTGCACGAGAACGTCCGTGCCGCCGGCGATGATCTGCGCTTCGGGGTGCTCGAGACGAAGGGCGATGGCGTTTTCTACGCTTGTCGCTTCATAGAGCGCTTTCATATCATACATGGCTTAGTTCCCCTCCTTTTCCCAATCGTCGTGGATGAGTCCGGCCTTCGAAAATTCCGCGTACAGCACGTGCGGCGTGATGGGCGTCTGGTCAATGGAAACGCCGGTGGCCTGCAAAATGGCGTTGCGGATGGCCGGTGCGCCGGAGCACGCGGGGGGTTCTCCGAGCGCCTTGGTGCCGAACGGAGACGTCGGCTCGGGATTTTCCACAAACAGCGCCTCCAGATCCGGATGGTCCATAAACGTCGAGAGCTTATAGTCGAGCAGGTTGTTGTTTAAGGGCTTGCCGGTCTTCTCGTCGAACAGCAGCTGTTCCGATAAACCGTAGCCGATGGCCATCGACATACCGCCGTGGACCTGCGCTTCGGCCAGAGCCGGGTTAATGAGCTTGCCGCAGTCGTGGACGTTGATGAGCCGCAGGAGCTTGACCTTGCACATCGGGATATCGACCTCGACCTCGGCAAAGCTGCAGCCGAAGGAATAGGCGTTGTTGCGGATGGTATAGGTGGATTCTGCGGTAATGTGCTCGGAATCTGCTGCATTATACTGCGCGGTCATCGCCAGCTCCTTGAGGCTCATGAGCACCTTGCCGTCTGAAATGCGGACGATGCTGCTGTTTTCGATCGTCATATTTTCGACCATCTGGCGCGTGAGCTTGGACGCGTAGGCGAGAATTTTCTTCTTGAGCATTTCGCCCGTCTGCCGGATGGAGAAGCCTGCGACGTAGGTCTGACGCGACGCATACGCGCCGAGACCTGTGGGCGTGACATCGGTGTCCTGACAGGAAACAACGTGCACATCGCGGTAGCTGGAAAGTCCTAAAACCTCCGCCGTCATCTGCGCGTACGCGGTGTCCGCGCCCTGACCGATCTCGGTTTCGCCGCACTGCATCGTGACCGTACCGTCCAGATTCAGCTGCATCCGGTTCGAAGACGTTTCGAGTGAAATGGGGTAAACGGCGGTGTTGTACCAGAAGGCCGCCATGCCGATGCCGCGGCGGACGGGGCCGGTCTGGTTCTGGTACTGCTGAAGCTTTTTGTCGTAATCGATGGCCGCGCGGCCCTTTTCCATGCACTCGCGGAAGGAATCGTAGTAGTTGACATTGTGCGAGAAGCCGTCTTCAAAGCCCTTGGGCATGATGTATTTGTTGCGGTACTCCAGCGGGTTCATGCCGACGGCCTTTGCGCAGTCTTCGATGTTCGCGTCGTCTGCAAACGACGCCTGCGGCATACCGTNNCCGTCGTGGAAGCCCTTGGGCATGATGTACTTCATGCGGTATTCGAGCGGCTCCATGCCCACGGCCCTGGCGCACTCGTCGATGTTCGCGTCGTCCGCGAACGACGCCTGCGGCATACCGTAGCCGCGCATCGCGCCCGCGACGGGGCGGTTGGTGTAGACGGTGTAGGCGTCGGCCTGCACATTCTCGCACGGGTAGATCTGCGGGAACGAGCCCATCGCCTTTGCCACGATCGAATGGCCGTGCGACGCGTAAGCGCCCTGGTTGGAGAAGCACTCGACCTTCCGCGCGGCAAGAGAGCCATCCTTGTGCAGCCACGTGATGATGTGGAAGCGGATGGCATGGCGCACGCGGTTGGAGACGAAGGTCTCTTCTCGCGAGCAGTCGATGCGGACGCAGCGGCCGTTTACCTGCGTGGAGCACCACGCGCACAGCGGCTCATAAAGCGCGTCCTGCTTGTTTCCGAAGCCGCCGCCGATATAAGGCTTGATGACCTGAATGTCCGCCCAGGGTCTGCCCAGCGCCTGTCCAACGATACGGCGGATGATGTGCGGGATCTGGGTGGAGGAAACGACGGTGATGCGGCCGTTTTCGGCGTAGGCAAAGCAGCCGTGGTTCTCGATATGGCAGTGCTGGACCATCGGCGTTTCATACCAGCCCTCGACCTTGATAAGGCCTTCTTCTTGGATCGCCTCGTCGTAATTGCCCTTGGCCATCGACGTGTGCTTGAGAATATTTCCGGGGCACTCTTCATGGATCTGCGGCGCGTCCGGCTCCATCGCCTTCTGCACGTCCAGAACGAACGGCAGCACGTCGTATTCGACCTTCAGCGCCCGCACGCCCTGCATCGCCGCGACTTCGTTTTCCGCGATGACGACGGCGACCTCGTCTCCGTAATAGCGCACGTGCCGGTTGAGAAGATGCCGGTCCGCCGTGTCCTGATGACCGGGGTCCATCGACCACGGATGGCCCGCCGTGGGGAAGGCAATGTCCGGCACGTCGAAGCAGGTAAGGACCTTCACGACGCCCTCGATCGCTTCGGCGGCCGAAGTGTCGATGGATCTGACGAAGCCGTGGGCGATCTCGGAATGCTTGATCCGCGCGTAGAGCGCGCCTGCCGGCATCCGGTCTTCGTAATATTTGGTTCTGCCGGTGGCCTTGTCAAAGGCGTCGACGCGAACCTCGCTTTTGCCTACGATGCTCATACTCTGACCTCCAGTTTTCTATCGCTCGGAAAAGGGCGCTCCGGCTGAAGCCCCACTTTCCCTTGTATTCTGAAATAATTTTAGCACAATCCAAAAAATTTCGGAAGCAAAAAGCATTATCCTAATTTGCGGATAACGATAATTTCGAAATCGCCGAATTTTTTGGCCGTTCCTTGCATAAGTGCTCAAAAATGGGTATACTGAATTGTAGAAAATCACGGAGGTTTTTCCCATGTCCGACAACGCAAAACCCTCCATCGGGTGTTTGATCATGGCCGCCGGGTGCGCCAGCCGCTTTGGAAGCAACAAGCTGTTTGCCGAATACCGCGGGACGCCGCTTTTCGAGCTGGCACTCCGGGCCGTGCCGCCGGGACTTTTTTCGCGCGTGACGGTCATAAGCGGCTATGACCGGGCGCTCGCGCTTGCCAGAAAATACGGCTTTACCGCGATCGAAAACCGCCATCCGGAGCTTGGCGTGAGCGAAACGATCCGGCTGGGCACGCAGGCGATGGCGGACTGTGACGCGATCTTATACATGGTCTCCGACCAGCCGCTCTTGCAGCCGAACTCGGTCTGCGCGGTAGCAGAGCGCTGGATGCAGGAGCCGGACTGTATCGCCGGCGCAGCGCACAACGGCGTGCGCGGCAATCCCTGCATTTTTCCGAAGAAATTTTTTCCGGAGCTGCTGGCCCTTTCGGCGGATACCGGCGGCTCTCGCGTCATCCGGCAGCACGAGGACGCGCTTCGTCTTGTGGAGATCCCGCCCGAGGAGCTCTGCGACTGCGACACAAGGCTTGCGCTGGAGAAGTTAAAGGCCGAAACGTCTGAATAGCGCCGCGTCCTTTATCCTTCCTGCGCCTGCGATGCTTTACCGGTCGAAACACGTAAAAGCCGCGCTCCGATGGAGCGCGGCTTTCCTTATGGTTCGGGTGTTTCATCCTGCGCCAGTTCGCTGGTAAGAAGGCTCTTTTGAAGCGCCGCCGCTTGCTCCAGGTCCTCCCACGGAACGAAGAGCTCGAACTCGGCGTGCGTCTGGCCGAAGGCCACGGAATACAGGACGCTTCTGGCCTGCCGGGCCAGACACGAGATGCCCGCGTCCTTCAAAAGCTCCTGCATCGCCTCGCCCCAGGGAGAGGCCATTGTTGCAAGATAGCAGTAGTCTGCGTCCTTCGGCTCCCGAAGGGGCGTGCCGCCGCAGTAGGGACAGACCGGGCCCTGCGCGAGAAGGTGACAGTTTTCGCAGTAGTACATACTGTGCGCTCCTTTCCAATGCTTATTTTCCCGCCTTGAGCTGCTTGCGCTCTTCTTTCGTGTGGAAAAACGCCTCCATTATGGGGATGAACAGGAAGCAGACAAGCGCCGCCGTAAACCCGCCGTTGTAAAGAAGGAACCCGCCGTGCGTAAACGGAACGCCCGTCACAAGGCCATAGTGGAGCATCGCGAAGACAAAGCCGGCCAGCCAGCCGTAGTTTCCGGTCACGGGGCTCAGGCCGTTGGCAAAGCAGAGGCCGATGACGATGGCCTGCGTGTTGATGGCGGTCGTAAAGTCCGTGCCGAGCGCGGCGCAGAGCGCTTTGGTCAGGAACGACGCGGCGACATAGCCTGCCATGATGGGCCAGACGTTTGCCGGGTGGCTTCCCTTGAAGCAGCAGCAGACCATGCACAGCACGCAGCCCAGCACCGCCGCATTCCACTTCGCGCCGATGAGGTTATAGTACAGCACGATGAAAAGCCCATAGATGGCAAAGTTCATGATGGCCGTGCCCGCGCCGTATTTTGCGCCGTAGTCCACGCCGACGCCGCTGTCTTTCAGGAGCGCGCCGTATTTTTTGAAGCTGCCGCCGAGCGCCAGACCCAGGATCAGCGCGAGAACGAAAACAGCAATGCAGAAAATATTGCAGACCGCCCAGCTGCCGTCTCCCGCGCCGACGCCGACGCCGTCCGGTAATGTTCCTCCCAGCACGCGGTACAAAACCGCCCGCAGGAAAAACGCCGTCAGGCCGATGGGAACGGCTGCGTTGTAAAGGTCATAGCCCTTGTGCATCTTGGGCCCGTGCGCAAGTCCTGCCGGAAGCACGAGCGCGATCACGCAGCAGGCAAGCAGCGCCATCACAGCGCCGAAAAGCGTCACGCCGCCTGCCTCCGCGCCCGGATAGCGGACGAGAAGGTCTGTCATGAGGGGCGCAATGCCGGTCGAGAACAGGAACACATTTCCCTGCGTGCAGGGGTTCACCTTCCGCACGAAGCAGAACAGAAGCGTTGCCGCGAAGCAGAACCAGATGTTCAGAATCGTGATGCCCCAGAAGCAGAAGCCCGCCGTCAGGAAATAGGCCAGCACCGAAACGCCGTCCGGCTTGCTGCCGGGAAGCGAATATAAAGCCGCGCAGATCGCGCAGATGACCGCTGCGTTCAAAAACGTTCCGGCAAAGCCGCCGACAGCCGGGTCAAAGTAGCTGTTGGCCGACTGATACGGCGTCGTGCACAGCCGCAGCATCCCCTCGACCATCTGTCCCCGGTCGGGCATGGCGATCGCGGCGATCAGGCACGCCGCGGCAAACAGCCAGAACAAAAGCCGGATGGCCTTGTCTAGCTGCGCAAATTTTTCTTTCATATGATCTCCTCCCTAATTAGCGGCAGCGCCATCCGAAAACGTCCCCCGCGCAAGCCGCCTTTGAGAAACACCGCCGCCGGAAAACTCCGGCGGCAGTCTATTCTTAACCTGTCTTACAGGGCCCGCTCGGCTGCTTCGACCACGTGGCCGATCAGGACCGACGTTGTGACGGAGCCCACGCCGCCGGGAACCGGAGTGATCGCGCCGACAATGGGCTCGACCTCGGAGAACACGGCGTCGCCCGCGATGGCGCCCTTGCCGCCCTTGGCGTTGACCTTCTCGGGGTCCCAGTTGATGGAGACGTCGATGACGACCTGGCCTTCCGAGACGTAGTCCTTGGTCAGGCTGTTCAGAACGCCGGCAGCGGAGACGAGAATGTCTGCCTTGCGCGCGATACCGGCGACGTCAACGGTCTTGGTGTGGCACATGGTAACAGTCGCGTTCTTGGCCAGAAGCATCATCGCGGCGGGCTTGCCGACGACGAGGGAGCGGCCGATGACGACGGCGTTCTTGCCCTTGCAGTCGATGCCGTAGTAGTCGAGGATCTCCATGCAGGCCTGCGGCGTGCAGGGCGCGAAGCCCAGCTTCTTGCCGGTGAAGACGCCGGCGTTGGAGAGGTCGGTCATGCAGTCGACGTCCTTTGCGGCGGCCAGACGGTTGCAGATCTCATCCTGGTCGGCCTTGAGATGCTTGGGAAGAGGCCGGAACATCAAACAGCCGTGGATGGAATCGTCTTTGTTGATGGCCTCGATCTGGGCGATCAGGTCTTCCTTGCTCACGTCCTCGGGCAGGATAAACTTCTGCACCTCGACGCCGATGAGCTCAGCGCGAGCCGTCGCGCCCTTTTCATAGGACAGGTCGGAGGGGTTTTCGCCGCAGCGGACGATCGCCAGCTTCGGGGTAACGCCTTTTTCCTTCAGAGCGGCAACACGCGCCTGAAGCTTTTCATTCATCGCAGCGGTAACTTCTTTACCAAGCAGTAATTTTGCCATGTTTTTTCTCTCCTATCTTATTTGAAGAATCCGGCCTTCACGGTCTCAAAAATTTCGTCTGCCAGCTTGCCGTAGGTGTCCAGCATCCCCAGGCACTTGGCGTTCATTTCCTCCGCGACCTCGCGGTTCTGGAGCGTCTTGGTGTTGATGAAGACGTTCAGGGAAGCCGCCTGAAGCGCGGACTTCACGATCACAGCGCCGCAGCCTGCGTCGGAAACGGCAAGACGCGAGCCCTTGTCGGCAAAGGTCTTGATGGCGGTCAGCGACTTGCAGCACAGCTCCATGATGTGCATCGGGACCTGGCAGGCGATGATGGTAGCCTTCTCCAGCGTCTCGGCTCTCGTGGGATCGTCCTTCGGAATGCCGTAAGCCTTTGCAAGCGGCACAAAGCCCTCGGCGTCGGCCGGGACCTGATCGAGAAGCTGCGTCTGAAGCTCGTCGCATTCTTTCATGAGGGCCTTGATCTCTTCTTCGACGTCTGCGTACTTTTTCTTGCCGACGGTGAGCGAGCCCACCATATTGCCAAGCGCCGTGCCGAGCGCGGCTACAAGCGCAGAAGCGCCGCCGCCGCCGGGAGCCGGCTCGTTGGAAGCGAGGACCGTGACAAACTCACGGCAGGATCTTGTCGTCATATCCATGATGAAATGTTTCTCCTATTATTTTGTTAAGTAAAAAGTAAACGTGAAAAGTGAATAGGTGTGGTGCCGGTTTTGCCGGCGATTGAAATCGTGCCGCTGTGCGGCACACAATACTTTTTCACTATTCACTATTACCTATTACCTGAATAAATGGAGGCGGCGGATAACCGCCGCCTCCCGGTTGGGTTTGCGTTATATGGTTTGGCGTTCTCTTAGAACAGGCCGGAGACCTTGCCGGTCTCGGTGTCGACGTCGACGCGGCGGTAGGCCGGGTTGGCAGCCGTGCCGGGCATCATGGAGATGGTGCCAGCCATCGGGCAGAGGAACTTCGCGCCGCCGTATTCGAGAATATCGCGGACCTTGAGCTTCCAGCCTTTGGGCTCGCCCTTCTTGGTGGGATCGTCGGACAGGGACAGATGGGTCTTGACCATCATCGTGCAGTAGTCGGCGTACTTCGGGTCAGACTCGAAGCGCTCGGCCTTCTGGACAGCCAGAGGCGCCCACTCGACGCCGTCCGCGCCGTAGACTTCCTTGGCGATGAGCTCGACGCGCTGACGCAGCGGCATATCGAGGTCGTACAGGAACTTGATGTTGACGGGATCCTCGCAAGCCTCGACAACGGTCTTGGCCAGCTCAATGGCGCCTTCACCGCCGAAACGCCAGTGGTTGGACTCGGCGCAGCGCACACCGTGCTCTTTGCAGAGCTTCTTCAGCAGAGCGATCTCCGCGTCGGTATCGGTGTAGAAGCGGTTGATGCAGACGACCGGGTTGATGCCGGACTTCTTGATGGTGTTGACATG